>NZ_CM001439.1:1020627-1363903 GCF_000244955.1 Saccharomonospora marina XMU15
TGGCTACTGGCACCCGGCCTGTTCCAGCGAAGGCTGGCCGGCGCAGGCGCCGACGTCGTGGCGGCACCGCTGGGCGCCCACCCGGCGGTGGTGGACCTGGTGCTGCGCCGCCACGCCGAAGCCCTACCCGCGAGTCCCCCGCTGCTGCCCGCGAGTCCCCCGCTGCTGCCCGCGAGTTCTGCGCTCCCGGGCGCGCCCCGCGCGAACGACCGCCTGCGGCGAGACGGCGGAGCCCACAACACCGCTCACGACCACGCGACCCGCAGGTCGGCGTAACCACGGACGGCCGCCACCCGTGCGGCCTCCTCCTTCGCTGCCGCGCGGGCGGCCGTGCCCAGCCGCAGCAACTCGGTGAAGGTCACCTCCAGCCGCTTACCCGCCGACTTCGTGCGCCACGTGCCCGCCACCTCCCCGTGCGCCAGCAACGCACCCGGGTTTCCGAGGACTTTCCACAACTCCTTGCGGTGCGCCTTGTCCGGCACCAGCAACTCCCTGTCCCTTGCCTGCAGGAACGGGTCCCACGGCGGCAGCAGCCGCACGAAGTCGGGCGTTGGCGGGTTCGCCAACTCCGCCACGCGGTCGGCCGGGATGTAGCGCTTCTTGCCGTCAACGCGCACCTCGACCAGGTCCGAAGGCCACAGCCGCTCGGTGACCGTGGCACGGGTGGAGCCCAGGAAGCCCGCGGCCTCGGTGGGCAGGGCCGGGCCGTGCAGCCGCAGGTAGTCCACCACGACACGCGTCACGCGCGCGATATCGGTGGCCACCGGTATGCGCGGCCGGTCGGCCAACGGCTCGAGGGTCGCGGGCGTGGCACCCGCGACGAGCCGGAGACCGGCCAGCGGGGCCGCAAGCCGCATGAGCTGCTCGTGGATGTGCGTGGCCTGGCACGGCCTGCACCACCGGGTGAGCGCGGCGGGCACCAGCCTTGTCACCGCCGTACTGGCCGAGCCCTTCGTCATCGCGGCGGGCACCGCCTCCCGCATCGCGCGCGCGGCCGTGAGCAACACCTGTGTCGCGGGCATGCCCGCGTCGGCGACCTCCTTGCGCTGCCACGAAAGGCGAGCCAGCGTGTCGGCGTCGTCCACGGGCAGCAACGCGGGAATGAGCGCCGCGACATCCTCGGTCCGGTGGTAGTGCGGGGCACCCCGGTGCGACCAGAGGAGCGTGAACCGCGCGTCGTCGACCAGCGACACCGGCCGGTCGGTGGGCAACCGGGCCGCCAGCGCGAGTTCCGCAGCGGCGCGGGCGGTGGCGTCCTGCACACCGAGGTCGAACACGGCGAGCTTCGCCGGGTCGTCCTGGTCGCGCGACAACCCGTGGCGAGCGATGCGGTAGGCCAGCACCTGCTCACGATCGAGTTCGAGCACCGCTACTCCTGTCCAGGGTGTAGTCGAACGTGTACGCCACCGTCTCCTGCGAACCCGCGGCCGTGCCGCAGCCCGAGATACCGGCAAGCTCCCCCGTGCCCGAACCTGCGACGACGGTGAAGCGGTCCTGGATACCTTCCGGGCCGTACGCCACATCGTGCCGGATGACGAAACTGCCCTTCCTGCCCTCGACGCTTCCCGCTATCCGTTCGAAACCGGGGGCCCGTTGCCCGCCGTTGTGTGGTGTGCCGTCGTAGTAGAGCAGGTAATCGCACGTGGAGGTGCCCTCGATGATGCCGCGGTAGCTGAAGCTGGCCCTGGCATGGGCGTAGCGCGGACCGTCGTCGGCGCCGCTGACGACCTGCTCCTCCCATGTCTTCATGCTGAAGCTGTTCTCACTCATGCGGCCAACCCTGCCGGTGATACCTGTCATCTTGTGTCAGGTATTGCGGGCACAATCGTCGGTATGCGAGCGAGCAGGCTGCTCGCGGTGCTGCTGTCGCTGCAGAACCGCGGGCGGATGACGGCACGACAGCTCGCCGACGAGCTCGAGGTGTCGGTGCGCACGATCTACCGCGACATCGATGCGCTCTGCGCCGCGGGCGTGCCGGTGTACGCCGAGCGCGGCCGCGCGGGCGCCTACCAGCTGCTCGACGGCTACCGCACCCGGCTGACCGGCATGTCGGGGGAGGAGGCTGGGGCGCTGGCGCTGTCCGGGTTGCCCGATGCCGCGGCCGAGCTCGGCCTCGGCACCGTGCTGGCGGCGGCGCAACTGAAACTGCACGCCGCGCTGCCCGAGGGACTGCGTACCAGGGCGGCGGAACTGACCCAGCGGTTCCACGTGGACATCCCCGGTTGGCACAGGGGTATCGAGCGCGTCGAGCGGCTGGCCGAGGTCGCGGACGCGGTGTGGCGTTCCCGGCGAGTGAGGATCACCTACCGGCGCTGGGACGGCAGCGGTGTCGAGCGCGACATCGAGCCGCTGGGGCTGGTGCTGAAGGCGGGCAACTGGTATCTGGTCGCCCGGTGCGGCGACAGTGACAGTGCCGGTGACCGTGACAGTGATTACGACGGTGACTACCGGGTCTACCGGGTCTCGCGCATCGACGAGCTGACCGACCTCGGCCCTTTCGGCCGACCGGAGCCCTTCGACCTCGTCGGGTACTGGCGGGACTGGTCGCGGCAGTTCGAACGCAGAATGTATCCCAGAATTGCCGTTGTACGACTGTCGCCGCTCGGGCGTGACCTCGTACCGTTCTTCCTGGGCTCGGTCGGTGCTCGCGCGTTGCGGGAGGACTGCCGGGAACCGGACGAGGACGGGTGGTCGGTCGTGGAATTGCCGGTGGAGCGGGGTAGGCCCGCGCTGGGTGAGTTGCTGCGGTTCGGACCCGAACTGCAGGTGCTCGAGCCCGCCGACCTCAGGCGGGAACTGGCGGACGCGGTGGCCAGGATGGGCGCGATGTATGGGTGAGCTGAGCGGGGTCACCATCGGGATCACCGCCGAGCGGCGCGCCGAGGAATTCATCGAAGCGCTGAGGAGGCACGGTGCCACGGTCAGGCACGCGCCGACCATCCGGATCGTGCCACTACCCGACGACGAACAGCTCAGGTCCGCCACCCGAGCCGTCGTGGCCGACGGGGTGGACCTCGCCGTCGTGACGACCGGAGCCGGATTTCGTGGCTGGCTTTCGGCGGCACACGGCTGGGGCATGGCGGAGCCGTTGCTCGCCACGCTCGGGCGTTGCGAGCTGTTCGTGCGCGGACCCAAGGCGAAGGGGGCGGTGCGGGCGCACGGCCTGGCCGAGCGGTGGTCGGCGCCGAGCGAGACGAACAGCGAGCTGTTCGACCACGTGCTGGCGCAGGGTGTCCGGGGCAGCCGGGTCGCGGTGCAACTGCACGGCTCGCCGCTGGCCGAGCACACCGCCGCGCTGCGGGCGGCCGGTGCGAGCGTGGTGGAGTTGCAGCCGTACCGCTGGCAGTGGCCTGCCGACCTCTCGCGGGCGAACGAGCTGATCGCCGAGGTGCTCGCGGGCGGCGTGGCAGCGCTGGCGTTCACCAGTGCACCGGCGACGCAGAACCTGCTCACGCTGGCCCGCGAGTCCGGCCGCTACGACCAGTTCGTTTCGGCGCTGGCGAAGCGGGTGGTGTGCGCGTGCGTGGGTCCGGTGACCGCGGCGCCGCTCACCGAACTCGGTGTGCCCACCCTGCAGCCGCGGCGGCAGCGGTTGGGTGCGCTGGTCAAGTTGCTGGTCGCCGAACTCGGTGACCAGCGCCCACGCAGCTGACCGGGCGCCACGGCCGAGTACGGCGTCAGCCCCGCCAGCGGTACCTCGCCAGGCTCACCCGCTGACCGTCGGCAAGGACGCCTTCGGCCCTCAGCAGTTCGAGTTGCCTGCGCGCCAGGTGCGGCGCAGGCGTCCCGTCGGCCCGCAGCACCCGATGCCACGGCAGGTCGTGGCCGTCCTCGGAAAGGATCCGGCCCACCAGCCTCGGCGTGCGCGCACCAGCGGCCGCCGCGACGTCGCCGTAGGTGGCCACAGCGCCGCTGGGGATGGCCCTGACGACATCCCGTACCCGCTCGTGCAGCTCCTCGTCCATAGGCGTCACTCTGCCCGACGCCGCCCGGCCCGGAGCGGACACTCCCAGGCAGGCCCCGAGCTTTCGTCGTCGGGGCATGATTCCATCTGGAGCGTGAGTGGAGTGCATGCGCGGTTGGTGCGTTCGCCTGCCGAGCCTGCCCGGCCGCGCGAGTGGGAGGAAGGTGCCAGCCGCCTGCTCGCCGCCGCGCAGGGCCACCTGCGCGTGCTCGGCGGCCCAGGTACCGGCAAGACCACACTGCTCGCCGCCACGGCCGTGGCCAGGGTGCGGCAGGGCGCCGACCCGGAGAGCCTGCTCGTGCTGACTTCCTCTCGCAGGGCGGCCGACGCGCTGCGGACCGAGATCACCCGCAGCCTCACCGCAGAGCCGGGACACAGCGGGAGCACCATTCGCGAGCCGGTAGTCCGCACCGTTCACTCCTATGCCTTCGCCGTGCTGCGGCTGCAGGCCGCGCTCAACGACCTTCCCGCTCCCCGGCTGCTTTCCGGGCCGGAGCAGGACGTCGTCGTGCGCGAGCTACTCGCGGGCGACCTCGAAAGGGGCGCCCCGGACTGGCCGGAGAAGCTGCGGCAGGCGCTGGTCGTGCCGGGCTTCGCCGAGGAGCTTCGGGACCTGCTGTTGCGTGCGGCCGAGCGGGGGCTGGGCCCCGAGGATCTGGTGAAGCTCGGACGGCAGCAGGGCAAGGACGAATGGGTCGCGGCGGGCAGCTTCTGGCGGCAGTACGAAGAGGTCACCCTGCTGCAGGGTGCGGGCGGCAACGCGCTCGGCGAACCGGGGTCGCCCGCGCTGGACGCGGCCGAACTGGTGGCCAGCGCGCTGGTGGAGCTGGAGGGCGATCCCGGCCTGCTCGCCCGCGAGCAGGCCCGGGTAAGGCACCTGCTTGTCGACGACGCACAACACCTCGACCCGCTGCAGTACCGGCTGCTGCAACTGCTCGGCAGCTCCGCCGACGACTACGTACTCGCCGGTGACCCGGACCAGGCGGTGTTCTCCTTCCGTGGCGCCGATCCTCGGCTGCTCGCCGACGCTGATCCTCGAGGGGAGCGGACGATCACGCTGACCCGCTGCCACCGGATGACGCCCTCGGTGCATCAGGCGGTCGCAAGCATCGCCGCGCACCTGCCCGGTGCGGGCACGCACCGCCGAACGCGGCCCAACCGGGCAGCCGAGGGAGTCGTGCGCACCCGATTGCTGCCGACTCCCGCCGCCGAGGCGGCGTGGGTCGCCGATCAGCTTCGCCGCGCGCACCTGGTCGACGGCGTGCCGTGGTCGCGGATGGCAGTGCTGGTGCGCTCGCCCGCCCGGTCGTTTCCCGTGCTGCAACGGGCGCTCGCAACAGCGGGCGTGCCCATCGCCACCGCCACCGAGGAACTGCCACTGGCCAGGCAGCCGGGCGTTCGGCCGTTACTCAGCCTGCTGCGGTTGGCGAGTGATCCCGGTGCTCTTGACGCCGACACCGCCGAGATGCTGCTCGCCTCTCCGCTCGGCGGCGCCGATCCGTTGGCGCTTCGCAGGTTGCGCCGCGGGTTGCGCAGGCTGGAGCTGGCCGCCGGTGGTGAGCGCTCCAGCGACGAGTTGCTTGTCACCGCTTTGCGTGAAGGCGACGTGCTCGCCGGGCTCGCCGAGGCGGAGGCCGCCCCCGTGCGCAGGGTCGGTCGGCTGCTCGCGACGGCAAGGGACGCGGTGGAACACGGTGCGGGTGTCGAGGACGTGCTGTGGCAGGTGTGGCAGGCCGGCGGGCTGCAGGACAAGCTCGTGCAGCGCGCCGCGCGTGGCGGCACGCTGGGGGCGCAGGCCGACCGCGACCTCGACGCCGTGGTGGCACTCTTCGACGCGGCGGCGCGGTATGTCGACAGGTTGCCGAAGGCGGGTGTCGCGGGATTCGCCGAATATCTCGGTTCGCAGCACATCGCGGGCGACTCGCTTGCACCGGTCGCCAGGCGGGGCGCCGGTGTGTCGCTGCTTACCGCGCACGGCGCGGCCGGCCGCGAGTGGACGGTGGTGGCCGTCGTCGGCGCGCAGGAGGGCAGCTGGCCGGACCTTCGGTTGCGCGGCTCGCTGCTCGGCGTGGAGCGACTTGTCGATCTGCTGTCCGGAGTGGATGGTGCGGGCGTTTCGGCGACCGCTCCGCTGCTGGCGGAGGAACGCAGGCTGTTCTACGTCGCCGCGAGCAGGGCCACCACCACGCTGCTCGTCACAGCAGTGCAGGGCGAGGACGAGCAGCCCTCCCGGTTCGTCGCCGAGTTGGTGGAAAGCGACACCGACACCGAGCCGGGGCCGGACGTGCGCAGGACCGAGACCGAGCGTGCGCTCGTGCTCTCGGAGCTGGTGGGCCAGCTGCGGGCGGCGGTGTGCGACACCGCCGCCGAACCCCGCCGCAGGCGGCTCGCCGCCCGGCAGCTGGCCCGGCTGGCCAGAGCCGGGGTACCCGGCGCGCACCCGAACCAGTGGTACGGGCTGTGCGAGGTGTCCACGACAGACCCGTTGCGCGGCCCCGACGAGGTCGTGCGGGTCTCACCCTCCACCGTGGACACACTGGCGAAATGCCCGCTGCGCTGGCTGCTGGAACGCCACGGTGGCGCGGACCCCGCCCAGCTCGCCGCCGTCACCGGCACGCTCGTGCACGCACTGGCACAGGCTGCCGCCAACGGTGCCGACGCCGAACGGTTGCGCGCCGAACTGGACGCGGCATGGGCGAAGGTCGACGCGGGAGCCCCGTGGTTCTCGCGCAGGGAACGTCGCCGGGTCGAGCAGATGGTCGGCAACTTCCTCGACTGGCTGCACCGGAGCAGGAGCGAACTCACCCAACTGGGCGTCGAGCAGGACATGGCGGTGGAACTGCCCGTGGCAGGGGCGGGCGAGCACGGCCCGAAGGTCAAACTCACCGGCCGCGTCGACCGGTTGGAGGTGGACGGCGAAGGCAGGCCGGTGATCGTGGACATCAAGACCGGCAAGACCGTGATCAGCACGGCGGAGGCCGAGCAGCATCCACAGCTCGCGGCCTACCAGCTCGCGTTGCTGCTCGGCGCGTTCGCCGAACACGGTGAGCAGCCCGGCGGCGCCGCGCTGGTGTACGTCGCCAAGTCGCACAACCGCACCGGCGCCACCGAGCGCAGGCAGCCACCGCTGGACGAGGAGGCCACCCGGCACTGGCTCGAGGTGCTGCGTACCGCGGCGGCCGCCACGGCGGGACCAGGTTACGCGGCTAGGGAGAACTCCGACTGCGATCGCTGCCCCGGCCGCACGTCGTGCCCGCTGCGCCCCGAGGGCAGGCAGGTGACCGGCCCGTGACGCGACAGCAGCCGCCGCCGGTCAGTCCCGGCGAGCTGGCGCAGGCGCTGGGCCTGAACCCACCCACCGACGAACAGGCCGCCGTCATCGCCGCCCCCTGCGAGCCCGCGCTGGTCGTCGCGGGCGCGGGCGCAGGCAAGACCGAGACGATGGCGGCAAGGGTGGTGTGGCTGGTGGCCAACGGTTTCGTCAGCCCCGAGCGCGTGCTCGGCCTCACGTTCACCCGCAAGGCCGCCCGCCAGCTCGGGGAACGGGTGCGTGCGCGGTTGCGCAGGCTCGCGGGTTCAGGGCTGCTCGACCGCGTCGATCCGACAGGGCAGCGCAGGATCGATGTGCTGACAACGGAACCGACCGTGCTCACCTACCACGCCTACGCGGGCAGGCTGCTCGCCGAGCACGGGTTGCGGCTGCCGGTGCGGCCGGGAGCCAGAATGCTGTCGGAAACCGCCTCCTGGCAACTCGCCCACCGCGTGGTGTCCACGTGGGACAAGGATCTCGACACCGACCGGGTTCCCGCCTCTGTCACCGCGCAGCTGCTGGCGCTCAGCGGCGAGCTGGGTGAGCACCTTGTCGAGCCCGAACAGCTGCGCGAATACACCGAGTGGTTCGCAAGTCTCGTGGAAAGCGCGCCGCGAGCCAAGGGTCAGCGGGCGGCACTGCCGGTAGCCCTGTCGGAAATCGTGGCGGCGCAGCGGTTGCGGGTGGAACTGCTGCCGCTCATCGACGGCTACCGGCAGCGCAAGCGGGCGGAGGGGGCACTCGACTTCGCCGACCAGATGTCGCTGGCCGCGCGGCTTGCCGAGCAGCAACCGGACGTGGTCGCGGGTGAGCGGGAACGCTACGCGGCCGTGCTGCTCGACGAGTACCAGGACACCGGCCACGCGCAGCGGGTGCTGTTGCGGTCGCTGTTCGGCGGTGAGGACCCGATGCCGGTCACCGCCGTCGGCGACCCGGCGCAGGCCATCTACGGCTGGCGTGGTGCGAGCGCGGCGAACCTGCCTCGGTTCACCACGGACTTCCCTCGCCGCGACGGTGACCGGCTGCTGCCCGCACGCGAGTACGGCATGCTCACCAGCTTCCGCAACCCGCCACAGGTGCTCACGCTGGCCAACGCGGTCGCGGAGCCGCTGCGCGCGGCCGGGCTGGGCGTGCGCGAGCTGCGGGCTAGGGACGGCGCGGATGCCGCCGACATCCGCTGCGCGTTGCTGCCCGATGTGCGGACCGAACGCGAGTGGGTCGCCGACGAACTCGCGAGCGTGTGGCTGCAGCGGCGGGAGGCCACTGGCAACCCGCCGACGGCCGCGGTGCTGGTTCGCAGGCGCGCGGACATGGCACCGATCGCGGCGGCGCTGCGCGAGCGGGGCCTGCCGGTCGAGGTCGTCGGACTCGGTGGCCTGCTCGACGAACCCGAGGTCGCCGACCTGGTGGCCAGCCTGCGCGTGCTGGCCGAGCCGCTGTCGGGCACGGCGGCGGCCCGGCTGCTCACCGGCGCCAGATGGCGGCTGGCCGCGGCTGACCTCGGTGCGCTGTGGCGGAGGGCGGGTGAGCTGTCCGCTGCCGACGATGCGATCGTCGCCGAACGCGCGGAGCAGGCCGGGCTGATCGACGCGGTCGACGACCCCGGCGATCCCTCGCGTTACTCGGAGCAGGGATACACCCGTATCCGCAGGTTGGGCAAGGAGCTCGCGGCATTGCGGCGCAGGCTCGACCAGCCGTTGCCCGAGCTGGTCTCCGATGTGGAACGCACGATGCTGCTCGATGTGGAGGCGCTGGCGAGGCAGGGTGGCGCGGGCAGGGCACACCTTGACGCCTTCGCGGACGTGGTCACCGAGTACGCGGAGAACGCGCCGACCGCCACCCTGCTGTCCTTCCTGGACTACCTCGCCACGGCCGAGCACGCAGAGGACGGCCTGCCACCCGGCGAGGTCGAGGTGGTGCCCGACCGGGTGCAGGTGCTCACCGCGCATTCGGCGAAGGGCCTGGAATGGCAGGTGGTGGCCGTGCCGCACCTGGTCCACGACACCTTCCCCGGCAAGCGGCGCTCGTCGTCGTGGTTGCGAACCGTGCCGGAGCTGCCTGCCGCGCTGCGCGGCGATGCGCAGGATCTGCCGCGCCTGCAACTGCGCGGCGACGAGGACCGCAAGCAGGTGATCGAGGCCTGCGCCGAGCACGAGGAACGCTTCGCCGAGCGGCACGCCGAGGAGGAGCGCAGGCTGTGCTACGTCGCTCTGACCAGATCGGAACAGTGCCTGCTCGTGTCGGGGCACTGGTGGAACTCCAGCAGCGCGAAACCGAAGGGACCGTCTCGGTTTCTCACCGAACTCGCCGAGCTCGTCTCGGCGGACAAGACCGAGCCACCGCTTGCCACGATCGCGCACTGGGCACCCCGACCGGCAGCCGACGAGCCGAACCCGCTGGTCACGGCGTCTCGCTCGGCCGAGTGGCCGGTGGACCCGCTCGGTGGGCGCCGCGATGCCGTTCGCGAGGGCGCCGACCTGGTGCTCCAAGCGCTGGAGGAACTGGACCTGCCGATCGAGGACGACGATCCGGACGGCTGGATCGCGGACACGGACGTGTTGCTCGCCGAGCGCGAACGCGCCCGCGACCGCACCGAGGAGATCACCCTGCCGGGTCAGCTCTCGGTGAGCCAGTTGGTCGAACTCGCCGGCGAGCCGCAGGCGCTGGCCCGCAGACTCCGCAGGCCGCTGCCGTTCCCGCCCAACATCTACGCGCGCAGGGGCACGGCCTTCCACGGCTGGCTCGAACGGCGCTTCGCCAGTCAGCGCCTGCTGGAACTCGACGACCTGCCAGGAGCCGCCGACGTCGGCGGCGAGGATGCGGACCTCACGCGACTGCGGGAGGCGTTCGAACGCAGCGTGTGGGCGGCCCGCACGCCGCATGACGTGGAGGTGCCGTTCTGCACCGACATCGACGGCGTGACCGTGCGGGGCAGGATGGACGCCGTCTTCGCGGATGACGACGGTGGCTGGACCGTGGTGGACTGGAAGACGGGTGCCGTGCCCGACGGCGACCGGCTGCCCGCGCTCTCGGTCCAGCTCGCCGCCTACCGGCTGGCCTGGGCGAACCTTTCCGGGACCCCGCTGGCGAAGGTGCGGGCCGCGTTCCACTACGTGCGCCACGACCGGACCCTGCGGCCGGTGGATCTGCTGGACGCCGACGGGTTACGGGACCTGCTCAGGACGGTTCCGGAGAGGGAATAGGCTGCTCGATCGTGCGTAACCCGTTGAGGACGACGAAGCCGGAGGACCAGCTCTCCGAGCGGCCGGGGCATGCCCTCGTCGGCGTCGTCAGCATGCCGGTGACGACGGTGAGCCCGGCCAAGGCGATCGCGCGCAGGGTGGTGTTCGCCACGGCGGTGCTGCTGGGAATGGTGCTCATCGTCTACCTCGACCGCGATGGCTACCGCGACTCCAACGGCGACGGTGTCTCGCTGCTTGACAGCTTCTACTACGCCACCGTGTCGCTTTCCACCACCGGATACGGCGACATCGCGCCGGTCACCGACGCGGCCAGGCTGATCAATGTGGTGCTCATCACCCCGATGCGGGTGTTGTTCCTGATCGTGCTCATCGGCACGACACTCGAGGTACTCACCGAACGGTCCCGGCAGGCGCACAGGATCCAGAAATGGAGGCGCAAGGTGCGAGACCACTTTGTGGTCGTCGGCTTCGGCACGAAGGGGCGGTCCGCGGTCAACGCGCTGCTGGCCGAGGAGGACGTCGAGCCGAACCAGGTCGTGATCGTCGACACCGAGCAGGCCGCCCTCGACGCGGCCAGCGCGAGGGGCCTGATCACCGTGCACGGCTCGGCCACCCGGTCCGACGTGCTACGCGTGGCCGGCATCCAACGCGCTCGCGCCGTCGTGGTGGCCCCCAACCGCGACGACACAGCGGTGCTGGTCACCCTCACCGCGCGCGAACTCGCGCCGAAGGCCCGCATCCTGGTGTCGGTGCGCGAGGCCGAGAACGTTCACCTGCTGAAACAGTCCGGTGCCGACCAGGTGGTCGTGTCGAGCGAAACCGCGGGAAGGCTGTTGGGGATCGCGACCAGGACACCGCGCGTGGTGGACATGGTCGAGGATCTGCTCACCCCGGAAACCGGTCTCGCCATCGCGGAGCGGGCGGTGGAGCCGTCGGAGGAGGGGGGCTCACCACGGCACCTGCCCGACATCGTGCTGGGGCTGGTGCGCGACGGCGAGCTGTACCGGGTGGATGCCCCTGAGGCCGACTCGCTCGAGCCGGGGGACCGGCTGCTCTACGTTCGCAAGGCCGCGTTGCCCGAGCAGTCCCCGCGCTGAGCCGGTGCCGCTGTGCTGTTGTCACCGTGCTGTTGTGCTGGCGGCCGACGGGCTGCCCGCCGCCACGGCGGCGTTGGCGCGGGTGGCCGCCCGTGCCGTTGTGCCACCGTGCCGTTGCGCGGTGGTCCTGTGACGTTGGCTGCACCCCGGCGTTGGTGTGCAGTGGCCAGATGATCTGGAACGATTGAACCGTGCGGCAGCGAGCGGACCAACGGCGGCACATGCCGCCACTGACGTGGAAGGTGCTCGGCGTTGCCGCATTCGTCGGCCTGTGGATCGTACTGGCGGCATGGTGGGTCGGGCCCTCGTTGTTCGGTGACGTCTCGGTGGAGCAGCGGCGGGAGGCCCCCGCGACCGTCACGCTGCCCGCCGATTGCTCCAACCCCGACGCGGAGGAAACCGTGCGGTTCGAGTTGGACGGCCGCACGATGAACGGCACGCTCAGCGGCTGCGGCCACGACCAGGACGAGCAGATCCGCATCGCCGTGCCCGCCGATGCCGTGCAAGCCGGAGACGGGCTGGTGGAGGTGCACCTCGCGGCCACCACACCCGGCACCAGCGACCTGCGCCGCCCGGTCGGCCTTGCGCTGCTGGTGCTCAGCTGCGCAAGCGGCGGGACCTACGCCTTCCTGCTGGCGAGGGGGCCTCGCCGCCGCGTCGCCATCCTGTGAGCCTTCGGTCCGGCAACCGGCTCAGGAGACCTCGGTGCTGCTCGCCGCGAAGGTGTTGCAGTCGGCGATGCGGTTGTCGTACGCGCCCGCGCGCCACCAAGCGGCGTAGTTGGCGTTGCTGCCGTGGTCGTGGGTGCCCGAGGTGTCGTCGCCCCTGGTCTCCTGGTCGTTCCAGGCCTCGTCGTACATGTCCCGCGTGATGGTGCCGCCCCGGTCCACGTGCGCGCCGAGGAACATCCCGGAGAAGCACTGTGCCTGCAGTTCCTTGCGCCGTGACAGTTCGAGCCCTGCAGGGCTGTCCTGCCCCACCGCGTAGATCCGCTCCCACGCCGCGTCCATGATCCCAGCTACCTCCTGCACGTGGTGCCCGTACTCGTGCGCGAACAGCGCGAGGTAGACACCGGGACGGTTGCCGTACTGCTCGGTCTGCAGCCCGTCGAAGGGCACGTACAGGTTGTTCTCGCAGTAGTACGCGGCCGTGGCGATTCCGACGTTGATGGTGCCGCACGCGGTCCGAAAGCTCGCCGCCGACGGGAAGTGCAGTTCCGGCGATCGAAACGGCAGGTTGTACGACCGCAGGAACGGTCCCCATGCGGCGTCGAGACATTCACGCGCCGCCGTGAAGAACGCCTCGGCGGCCGAGGGCGTGCTCTGCCATGCGGGCAGGTTGCACACCAGGTTCTGCAACCCGGCGTTGGGGTCCTGCAGGATCGGGTGGTCGGCCAGCTTGAAGACCTTGCCAGGCCCCTGCTGGACCGTGGGCTCGTCCAGCCGTGACGACGAGGTCGTGCTCGACGGCGAACTGGTCGTTGTCGTCGTGGTGGGCGCCGTGGTGGTGGTCGGCGCGGTCGTGGACGTCGCCGCGGCGTTGTTGGTGAACCCGCCGTCCGCCGACCTGTCGGACCCGCTGGTCAGCGTGAACACCACGATGAGCGCGAGTACCAGCAGCACGGTTCCGCCCACGGAGGCCAGGATGATCGGGCCCTTCGACGGCCCGCGCGGCGGTCCCGGCGGCACCGGGTAGCCGTAGCCGTACTGCGGACCCGGTGGCGGCGGTTGTGTCATCTCGTCGTCCCACGGGTAGTTCGATCTCGGCCGTCAGCATAACGACGCTGTTCGACGCCCGACGTGGCTCGCCTAACCTGCATATGCCGATCTGCTGCCCTGCCGAAGCGCGCAGGTGATGCCGACAAGCGAGGATGGCGCGATGACAGACTCTACGGGTTGGTCCGCACCGGACCCCGACAACCGCTCTCAACTTCCGAAATATCCAGCCCAATCGGGGCACGGCGGGTACGGCGCGGGTGGACCGGGCAAACCCGGGGTGATCCCGCTACGCCCGCTGGCGGTCGGCGAGATCCTCGAAGGCGCCGTCGGCACCATGCGCAGGCACGCGGGAGTGGTGTTCGGGTCCTCGGCGGTGATCGCGCTGCTCAGCGCGGGCCTGTACATCATCGCCGACCTGTGGATCCTGGATGCGACGGCGCCGCCGCCGGTGATCGATCCGAACGCCAGCCCGGAGGTACAACTCGATCAGGCGCTCGCCGCGCTCGGCGACAACCTGGCCAACGCGGGCGTGATGGGCGTCATCAACCTACTCACCCAGACCTTCCTCGCCGGTCTCCTCACCGTGGTGGTCGGCAAGGCCGTGCTCGGCAGGCCCATCGGTTTCGCCCAGGCATGGGAGGAGCTGCGCCCCCGACTGCTGCCGCTGTTCGGGCTGACGGTCGTCGTCACGCTGCTGGTCGCGGTCGGCCTCGTGCTGTTCATCGTTCCGGGAGTGTGGCTGTTCGTGTTGTTCAGCCTCGCCGCGCCCGCGCTGGTGCTGGAACGCGGCAGCATCGGCGATGCTCTGCGGCGGTCGCCGGTGCTGGTGAGGCAGTCCTGGTGGCGGGTCTTCGGCGTGTTGCTGCTCGCCATGCTCATCGGGTTCCTGATCAGCTTCGTCATCCAGCTTCCGTTCGGCTTGCTCGCCGGTGACCCGACCGCCACTGCCGGGCTCACCGTGAACGACGTGCTGATCCTGGAGTTGGGCAACGCGGTCGCGCAGACGATCGTCGTGCCGTTCGCGTCGGCGGTGACGGCACTGCTCTACATCGACCAGCGCATGTGCAAGGAACGTCTCGACGAGGAGTTGGCCCGTTCCGCGGGAGGCGGGGCCTGAGCAGCACTCCGCTGAGCGGGTCGGTGCTCACGCCCCCGGCTTGAGCGCGGTGGCGATCAACTCGTCGCTGAGCAGCCGAAGCCGTTCCCGCGCCGAAGGGTCGGTCGCCTGCGGGTGCGGCTGCGCCCTGCGGGTGCCGTCGAAGTACCGGCCGCTGACACCGTCCAGTTCCGCCTCGGTGATCAACCGCAGTGTGGCGCGTGCGCCCTCCGCCACTGTGCTGACCGGGGTCCTGCCCGCCTGACGCACCATGGCGGTGTCCATGAACGTGGCAGGGTGCAGCGCGTTGGCGGTGACCCCGGTGCCGTGCAGTTGTTCCGCGAGGTCGATGGTGAACATGACCTGGGCGAGTTTGCTGCGCATGTAGGCGGTCATGCCGTCATATCCGGTGAGCAGTTCCGGGTCCGCGAAGTCGATCTCCTGCTGCCCCGCCGAAGCCACGTTGACGATCCTGGCCGGAGGCAGCAGCAGCGGCAGCAGCCGACGGGTGAGGTGGTATCCGGCGAGGTAGTTCACGGCGAACCGCAACTCGATGCCGTCCATGCTTTCCTGCCGCTTCGCCGGGTCGTCGCCGCTGCCGATGCCCGCGTTGTTCACCAGCACGTCCAGCCGGTCGTGCCGCTGGAGCAACTCGTCGGCGAGGCGGTCGACCTGGGACAGCGCGGCGAAGTCGGCCCGCACCGTCTCCACCCCCAACTCGTCACGCAGCCGCCGCAGCCGATCCATGTCGCGGCCGTGTGCGATGACGTGGGCGCCACGGTGAGCGAGCTCGGTCGCGAGGTGGTGACCGAGCCCGCTGGTGGCGCCGGTGATGAGGATGATTTGCTCGGTAAGTGGTCTCATACCCTGTGGCCGAGCCTACCCGTAGGGTGTGGTCATGGCCGTACCCCAGCTACACAGATTCACTCTCGACAACGGCCTTCGGGTCGTGCTCGCACCGGACGGGACCGCACCCGTCGTCGGCGTAAGCGTGCACTACGACGTGGGCTTTCGATCCGAACCCGAGGGCAGGACCGGGTTCGCGCACCTGTTCGAGCACCTCATGTTCCAGGGCAGCGAGAGCCTGGAGAAGCTGGCGCACTTTCGCTACGTGCAAAGCAGCGGGGGCATCTTCAACGGCTCGACCCATCCCGACTACACCGACTACTTCGAGGTACTGCCGTCCTCGGCGCTGGAGCGGGCGTTGTTCCTCGAGGCCGACCGCATGCGCGCCCCCAAGCTGACCGAGGAGAACCTCGCCAACCAGATCGACGTGGTCAAGGAGGAGATCCGGCTCAACGTGCTCAACCGGCCCTACGGCGGGTTCCCGTGGATCCTGCTGCCGCCGGTGCTGTACTCCACCTTCCCGAACGCGCACAACGGCTACGGCGACTTCACCGACCTCGAACAGGCCACACTGGACGACTGCGCCGCCTTCTTCGACACCTACTACGCGCCCGCGAACGCGGTGCTGACGGTCGCGGGCGACATCGAGGTCGATCGCGCCCGCGAACTGATCGAGAAACACTTCGGCGACGTGCCCGCACGGCCGAAGCCGCAGCGGCCCTCGTTCGCAGAGCCGAGGCCGACCGAGGAACTGCGCGGCAGCCACACCGACCCGCACGCTCCGCTTCCCGCGCTGGCCGTCGGCTACCGCATGCCGGACCCGGTCAACGAACTGGACGGCTACCTAGCCCACCTGGTGCTCGCGGGGCTGCTGACCGACGGCGACGGTTCACGGTTGCAGCAGCGGCTGGTGCACCGCGAACCGCTGGTCACCGACGTCAACGCGGGCGCGGGGCTGTTCGGCCCGTTCGAGGCCCGTGACCCCGACACGTTCTCCATCACCGCGATCCACGCGCCCGACGTCGCGCCCGAGCGGGTGCTTGGCGCTTTGGACGAGGAGCTGGACGCGCTCGCCACCACGCCACCCGAGGAGCGGGAACTGGCGAAGGTGACGGCGCGGTGGAGCGCGAACCTGCACGGCGACCACGACCGGTTGGTCTCCAGGACGCTGGCGTTCGGTTCGCTCGAACTGCTGCACGGCGACGCCGCGCTGGCGGTCGGCCTCGCCGACCGCATCGCGGGTGTGACCGCGGAGCAGGTGGCCGAGGCCGCCAAGGGGCTTCGGCCGGACTCGCGTGCCGTGCTCGTCGTGGAACCGGACCAGGGAGATGCCAAGTGACCTCAGCGACTCACCGCGACGCGGAGCAGATCGGCCGCACCGCAACGGGCCCGAGGCAGCTGCCTGCGCTGGGCGAGCAGCGGCCACCCGCCGAACTCAGCCACACCGACACCGTCCTCGGCAACGGTCTTCGAGTGCTGGCCGCGCGCAAGCCCACCGTGCCGATGGTCGAGCTGCGGCTGTCGATCCCGTTCGCGGGCGACGACCCCTCGCACCCGGCCACCGCCGAGGTGCTGGCCGAAACCATGCTCACCGGCACGAAGCGGCGTGACCGGATCGCCATCGACACCGAGCTCGCCCTCATCGGTGGTGACCTCGGCACGGTGGTCGATCCCGAGCACCTCAGCGTGTCGGGCAGCGCGCTGGCCAGCGGCCTGCCGACCCTGCTCGACGTCCTCGCCGACGTGCTCACCGAGGCCGTGCACACCGACGGTGAGGTGGGCAGGGAAGCCGAGCGGATCGTGGAACGGCTCGCCGTCGCCCGTACGCAGCCAAGGGTGATCGCCCGCGAGGCGCTGCAGCGGCGCCGCTACGGCGACCACCCCTACACCCGCGAGGTGCCGCGACCGGAGGACGTCGCCGCCGTCACCCCGGAAGCCGTGCGGCTGCTGCACGCACGGGCCGTGCTGCCCGGCGGTTCCACCCTCGTGATCGTCGGCGACATCGACACCGACGCCGTGATCGGCGAGGTGGAGCGTGCGCTCGGCTCCTGGCGCGGCGACGGCGAGGCGAAGCGGCTCGCCGAGTTGCCCGACCTCACCCCGGGTGACCTGCTGCTCGTCGGCAGGACCGGTGCGGTGCAGTCGCAGCTGCGGCTGTCGGCACAGGCCGTGCCGAGGACGGATCCGCGTTACCCGGCGGTGCAACTGGCGAACCTCACCTTCGGCGGGTACTTCTCCTCGCGGCTGGTGGAGAACATCCGCGAGGACAAGGGCTACACCTACGGCGCCCACTCCGGCTTCGAGTTCACAGGGCAGAAGGCGACGCTTCAGGTGGAGGCCGACACCGCCAGCGAGGTGACGGCGGCCGCGTTGCTGGAGACCCGCTACGAACTGGGCAGGCTCGGGCTGGTTCCGCCGACGGACGCCGATGTCGAGGCGGTGCGCCAGTACGCCATCGGCTCGCTGCTCATCTCCTCGTCGTCGCAGACCGGGCTGGCCAACCAGCTGTCCGCGCTCACCGACGTCGGTCTCGGTGCGCAGTGGCTGACCTCGCATCCGGACCGGCTCGCGCGAGTCACCACCGAGGAGGTGGCTCAGGCGGCGCTGGAGTTCTTCGCCCCGAGCCGCTTCACCGGAGTCGTGGTTGGCGACGCGGAGGTGCTCGCACCGCAACTGCTGGCACTCGGCGACGTCACGGTCGAGGGCGCGAGCTGATGAACACCGCGCCGTTCCAGCTGGGGCAGCTTCCCGCGCTGTCCCGGTCGACGGCGGACCGCAACGAGTCGTTGCGGGCCGACGCGGAGCGGTTGCTGGCACGGTGGCCTGCCGCGCGGGTGCTGCTGCTGGACCGGCGCGGTCGCACCCCGGTGCCGGAACGCGCGGCGCGGGAACCGCGTGGCGAGCCCGTCCCACTGGCCACCCGCAAGGCGATCGACTTCGGTGAACATCCCCCGGGGAACGCGGCGTTCCTCGGCCAGTGGCAGGACACCGACTACTGGTTCCTGCCAGGCGAGGCTGGCGAGGACGCCGAAACGGTGAGCATCCCCGGCGGTTGGGGTGGCTGGCAGGACGCGCCCGCCTCCGAAGGCGAGGTGTGGGTGGACCTGCGTGGGCACGGCTCGATGCTGGACGATGCCTCGGCCGGGCTGCTCACCACCGCCGAGGCGCTGCGCAACTGGCATTGGCGCGCGCGGTTCTGCTCACGCTGCGGTGGGGAGAGCGAGCTCGGGCAGTTCGGCTGGGTGTCGGTGTGCGGCCGCTGCGGCAAAGAGGAGTATCCGCGCACCGATCCTGCGGTGATCTGCCTTGTGCACGACGACCTCGGCACCAACGGCGAGCACGTGCTGCTGGCGAGGCAACCGGTGTGGCCACCGAAGCGGTATTCGGTGCTCGCCGGGTTCGTCGAGGCGGGGGAGTCCCTCGAGGGATGTGTCGAGCGGGAGATCCGTGAGGAGGTCGGCGTCGACGTCGGTGACATCCGCTACCTCGGCAGCCAGCCGTGGCCGTTCCCGCGCTCGATCATGCTCGGCTTCGCGGCAAGGGCGCAGGCAGGGGCGTCGCTTCGGCCCGCCGACGGTGAGATCGAGGAGGCGCTGTGGGTGCCGCGGGACGAGGTGCGTGCCGCCTTCGCGGGAAAGCACCGAAACCTGCTGCTTCCCGGCGCTTCGTCGATCGCCCACGTCATGTTGCGGGCGTGGGCCGAGGCGAACCGGTGAGAACCCGGCGCGGGCCACTCACCGAGGTCGAGTAGCCTGCCGCTCACACGTAGCAATGGGGGATTCCGGCGTGGGTGTTGCACGAGCCGTTGGGCTGATGCTGGGGTTGGTCGCCGACGGAGTGATCGGCGACCCGCACAAGGGGCGCGCGGTGACCGGTTTCACCGCGATCGCCAACGCGGCGCGACGCCGGGTGCATTCCGACAGCACGCTGGGTGGTGCCGTGTACACCGGCGCGCTCACTTCGGCCGCCGTGCTCGCGGGTTCGGCCGCGGAGCGAGCGGGCAGCGGCCGTCCGGTCGTGCGTGCGCTGGCGACCGCCACCGCGACGTGGGCGGTGCTCGGCGGTGCCCGCATCGCGACACACGGCACGGAACTCGCCCGCGACCTGCAGTGCGGCGACCTGGACGCGGCGCGACGCACAGTGTCGGCGCTGGACTCGCGAAGCGCTGACGAACTCGACGCCACGGCGCTGTCTCGCGCCGCCGTGGAGATCGTCGCACTCCGGTCGGCAGACGATGTGGTGGCTCCGCTGCTGTGGGGCGCCGTCGCCGGGGTGCCGGGGCTGCTCGGTTCGCGGGCGGTGGGTGTGCTGCGGGCGACCACGGGTGAGCACGTCCGAAGCCGCGGGTTCGGTTGGGTCGCGGCACGGCTGGACGACCTGGTCAACCTGCTGCCCACGCGGGCGGCGGCGGCGCTGACCGTGGCGAGTGCTCCCGTGGTCGGTGGCTCTGCCGGTGCCGCGCTCGCGGCGTGGCGGCGCGACACCGTACTGCACCCCAGCCCCAACGCGGGTCGGGTCGAGGCCGCTTTCGCGGGTGCGCTGGAGATCCGGTTGGGCGGTCGTACCGTTTACCGCCACGGCGTGCGTGAACTGCCCGTGCTCGGCGACGGCCGCAACCCCGACGCGGGGCACGTGACCCGCGCGGTGGAGCTGTCCCGGGTCGTCGGCTGGCTCGCCGGCGCGGCATCGGTGGCGCTGGCGGCGCTGCTGGGCCTGCGCCGCCGAGCGTGATGCCCGGCTACGGTGTGCGGCGCAGCAGCTGGGTACGCGCGGCCTGGTCGAGTGCGCCTCGCCGGTCGGCGAGGTGCTCGGCGATCCGCCTGCGGTGCGCGGGTGGTTTGTTGCCCCCGAACTTGAACTTCGCGCGCACGCCGGTGATGCGCAGCTGCAAGCCCCTGATCCCGGCGAGCCGGCCGCGATCGTGCTCGACCGCCGTGCTGACCGGTCCGCGTCCCTGCGGTTCGAAGTGGCACAACTGCCGGTTCAGCAGCGCAGCCTTGGCTTCGGTGTCGTCGATCACCTCGGTGTCGCATTCGAGCTGGACGGTGGCGTAGTAGGAGGTCGGCACGCCCTGGCCTGGATCGGCGTCGGGCGGTGCGTTCCACGCGGCGGGCACGTAGGCGTAGTCACCGGTCACGGTGAGCAGTGCCCTGGGGCTCTCGTCGAGCAGCGGCCAGATCGGATTGGGCCGCGCCAGGTGCAGCCACGCCGTTCGGGCGCCGTCGAAGACGAAATGCGTTGGCACCACCACCGGCAGCTCACGGCCACGGCCTGCGGCGATCAGCTGGCCGAAGTCGCGTTCGCGCAACCACGCCTGCCACTCGTCGTCGGTCGCCGCGTCCCAGGGGTGAATCAACACGCACCAAGGCTGCACCGGCCAAGTGGACGTAGAACAGTGCCACCTGTGTGGGTTCTGAGGTGGCCACTTGCCGTGGCTGTGGTCCTGTGGTCAGCGCCCGGTGCCGCCGGGGCGACTCGGCGCCACCGCGGCGGAGCCGTCCCCACCGTCGGTGTGCTCTGCGTCGTTCTCGGCGTCCTCGTCGTCTTCGTCCTCGGCCAGCAGTTCGGCCACCGACTTGCGCCGCTCACCACGCGGCCGGTCCGCCGACAGCGCGCCGCCCGGCTTCAACTCGCGCACCGTGAAGTACAGCCAGCCGAGCACGGCCATGGTGCCGAACGCCAGCCACTGCAACGCGTAGGAGAAGTACGGGCCCGCGTCCAGCTGCGGCAACGGCAGCGGACCGAGCACCCCGGGCTGGCCCTGCGCCAGTTGGAAGTAGCCTGGCCGGATGTCCAGCCCCGTCGCACGCGCGACGGTTCGGGAGTCCACCGCGTAGCTGTGCAGCCTGCCTCCGGTGGAATCGTCGGAGAAGGCCTGCCTGCCCTGCGGATCGGTCTCGTCCGCGCGCACGCGCGCCTCCACCCGCACCGTGCCACCCGGCGGTGCGGCGTACGGCGGGACTCTCGTGCGGTTGTCCGGACGCACGTAGCCGCGGTCGATGAGCACCATCTGCCCACCGGTGGTGCGCATCGGTGTCAGCACCTCGAAGGCGGGTTCGCCCTGCACCGTGCGCAGCCGCGCGATCACCTCCGCGTCAGGCAGGTAGGTGCCCTCGATGAACACCCTGCGCCACTCCGTTCCCTGGCCGGGAGCCTGCCCGTCGGGCAGTACCTGCGGCAGCGGGCGGGCCTGCTCGGTGAACGACGCCTGCACCGCGGCGTTACGGGTCTCCCGCTCGGCGTCACGGTGGAACTGCCACGGCGCGAGCAGGGTGTAGCAGGTGACGGCGAAAGCGAACACCACCAGCGTCAGTCCCAGCCAGCCCGGCTTGAGCAGCAACCTCCAGCGCACACTCCAACGGTATGCGCTGCCCCCCGCCACTCACAGCGCGGGGGACACGGGCGAGCCACGCCGGACTCAGCCCAGTGCGGTGCGGGCCGCCTCGATCGACTGGCGGGCGTAGCCCCCGCCGAACAGCACGGAGTGCACCAGCAACGGGAACAGTTGGTGCAGCGCCACCCGATCACGCCAGCCGTCGGCGAGCGGGGCGCCGAAGTCGCTCGCCGCCTCGACGTAGGCGTCCACGATGTGTTCCAGCAGTGGGGTGCCGAACAGCCGCAGCATCGCCAGGTCTGTCTCCCTGTGCCCACCGTGTGCGGCCGGGTCGATCAACCACGCGCTGCCGTCGGTTGCCCAGTGGACGTTGCCGCTCCAGGCGTCGCCGTGCAGCCGGGCGGGCGCCTCGGGCTCACCGGCCAGTTCCGGCAGCCGGGCACACAACCTGTCGAAGATCGCCGACTCCGTCGAGGTGAACAGCCCCTGATCGACACACTGCCGCACGTAGGGCTCGATGCGCTGGCGAGCGTAGAACGTGGGCCAGTCGTCGGTGGGTTCGTTGCGCATCCTCGCCATGCCGATCCACGCCTGCGTGGGGCCACCGGGCGGCGGCGCGCCGAACGCCGGAGCACCCCGCAGGTGCAGTGCGGCAAGGCCCCGGCCGAACTCGCGTGCGGCCCGCTCACTGGGCGCGCCGGGCGGAACGAACTCCATCACCAGCCAGTCGTCGTCGAAGCCGTGCACGGCGGGCACCGGCAGGTCACCCGGCTCGCCGAGCCAGCGCAGCCCCGCCGCTTCGGCCCGGTTGGCGTCCGCTCCCACGCCGCGCTTGGCGACGACCTGCCCGCCGCCTCGCAGCGTCACCACGACACTGCCGCCGCCGAGCGAGTAGGTGTGCCCCGCCTTGTCGGGCAGCAGGCGTTCGACGGCGGCCATCGCGTCGTGGGCGTTCATCGGTTCTTCCGTACCCAGTCCATCAGGCCGGAAACCGAACGCTCGATCATGGCGAGCACGTCGGCGAAACCGTCACCGGACCCGTAGTAGGGGTCGGGCACTTCCGCGCCCGGCGGTGCCGAGGGGTCGAAGCTACGCAGCAGCCGCACCCTGTCGGGTTCGGGTGCGAGCTCGCGCAGGTCGACGAGGTGGCCGCGGTCCGAGGCCAGCAGCAGGTCGGCCTGGAGATGCCGCGGCCCGACCTGTGCCGCCACGTGTTCGCTGTCGTACCCGGCCGCCTCGAGTGCCGCCCGTGCCCTCGGATCGGCGGGCTCACCCACGTGCCACGGGCCGATGCCCGCGCTGCTCACCCGAACCTCGTCAGCCAGGTTCTGCGCCCGCAGTCTGCCGCGGAACACGGCGGCAGCCATCGGCGAACGGCAGATGTTGCCCGTGCACACGAAGCAGACGTGCAGCGGGCGCCTCGGGACACCTCGGCTCATGCGGCCAGTGTCTCCCCGCGCCTGTCGCGGAACAGAGCCGGGGGGCCTGGCGGCTGATACGGAAGTGTTGGCCTAATGAGATCGACAACCACCTAGCCTCGGCGCCCCCGACCGTACTAAGCTCCCGATCTCGTCAACGGCCTGGGCTAGGCGTCGTCGTTGGCGGCCCAAACAGACGTCACAGGTACTTTGGGGGCTCCCATTTCCCTGTCCAATGTGAGGCGCGCCGTCCAAATGCGCTCGCCGATGAACCGGACCCTCCTCGTACTTCTCGTCTCCGTGCTGGTCGTGGGTGGGCTGTGGCTGTGGGTCACGCTCGCCACCTCGGCGTCGGATCGAGTGCTGGTCGGGGTGGTCGGTGGCGGCATCGCCGCGTTGCTGTGCGCGGCGACGGCCATCGCCGCCTACCGCTCGTCGCAACTCGACTCCTACAGAAGGCGTGCGGAGTCGCTGGAAGCCGACCTCGCCCAGTTGGTCGACGAGATGCTGCCCGCGGCCGTTCGCAGACTTCGCGACGGCGCGTCCGCCGACACCGTGATCTCCGAGTTGCCGAGGGCCAACCACGAGACGTACGACCGTATCCTGCGCACGCTGACCAAGGAGATCAGCGTCGGCGAGCGGCAGAAGGCCGCGGCGATGGCCGCCTGCGCCAACGCGGCGGGCCGCGTGCAGGCACTGGCCACCAGCATGCTCGCGGACCTGCGTGAGATGGAGGACCGGCACTCCGAAGAGGTGCTCGGTGATCTGCTCAAACTGGACCACAGCACCGCACAGGCGGGCAGGCTCGCCGACAGTATCGCGGTGCTGACCGGCGCAAGGTCCGGCAGGCGCTGGACCAAACCGATCGTCATGGAAAGCATCCTGCGCGGCGCGATGAGCCGGATCCGCGCGTACCAGCGGGTGCGGCTGCACTCCACGAGCACGGCAGCCATCGTCGGTTACGCCGCCGAGGACGTGATGCACGCCCTGGCCGAGCTGATGGACAACGCGACGCGGTTCTCCGCTCCGTCCGAAGAGGTGCACGTCTACGTCGAGGAACTGCACACCGGCATCGTCGTCACCATTGAGGACGGTGGACTCGGTATGAAGCCACAGGCGCTGGAGCGCGCCGAGCGCGCGGTCTCGGCCACCGAGCCGCTCGACCTCACCAAACTCTCCGGCACCCGGCTCGGGCTGGCGGTCGTCGGCTGCCTCGCCCGTAAACACCAGTTGCACGTCTTCTTCCGGCCTTCCTCCCGTGGCGGAACCGGAGTGGTGCTGCGCATCCCGAACCAACTGGTCACCCAACCACGCCAGGAGCCGTTGTCACACGTGTCCAGGTCGGTCTCGGTGACCTCGCCATCGTTGCCGTCGATGCCCTCGTTGCCTTCGGAGCAGGCGGCTTCCTCCTCGCAGCCGAGCTCGCAGGGCAACACCGCGACTGCCGTGCTCGACGACGAACCTCAGCAGCAGCAACCGCAGCAACAACAGCAGCGGACCCTGCCGAAGCGGCGCCGCGGGCAGACCCTCGCGGCAGCACCGCAGCCACCGGTGCCTTCGCGGGCGCAGCCCTCCCGGCCACGCACCGACGCGGGCGCGAGGTTCGGTGCGTTCCGCAAGGCCACGCGATCGAACAAACCGGACGGTGAACCCGCACCTGGTCAGGAACGCGATCCGCGGTGATCAGCCCGGTGTCCACATCCGACAGCAGCTAAGGAACCCTCATGAGCACGACGACGAACCAGAACCTGGAGTGGTTGCTGGAGAGCCTGGTGGAGAGCACACCGGGAGCCGAGCACGCTTTGGTGTTGTCGCGAGACGGGCTCAAGCTCTGCCACACGACTGAGCTGACCACGGACAGGGCCGACCAGCTCGCCGCGATCGCGGCCGGAGTGCAGGCGCTGGCGCAGAGCGCGTCGATGGAATTCGGTGACGGCACCGGAGGCGTGCGGCAGTCCATGACGGAGTTCCACGGAGGGCTGCTGTTCATCGTGGAAGCGGGTGAAGGTGCCCACCTGGCGGTGCTGGCCACCGAGGAGGCCGATGTCGGCCTCATCGGACACAAGATGGACGAACTGGTCGAGCAGATCGGCGCGTTCCTCACCTCGCCTCCCCGCCAGCCCGAGCAAAGCAACCAGCCGGCATGATCAGAGGCGCTGTAGACAGCGAAGACCCCGACCGGTTGTACACCCTCACCGGCGGGCGAAGCAGGGCGGAAGACACCGGGCTCGACCTCGTGACGCTCATCGTCAGCGAGTCCGACCCCACGACCGGGATGCAGTCCGAGCACGTCAAGATCCTGCGGATCTGCCGCTACCCAACGGCGGTGGTGGAGATCGCCTCCGAACTGGGGTTGCCTGTCAGCGTCGTGAAGATCCTGCTGTCCGACCTGCTCGACAGCGGCTACGTCACCGCTCGCCACCCGACCTCGCCTCGCGTCGGCGCCGAGCTCCCCGACCCCGCATTCCTGAAGAAGGTGCTCGTTGGACTCCACAATCTCTGAGCTCACCACCCGGACGCCGCTCATGAGCACGGCCGCGGACGGTCTGAAGATCGTCATCGTCGGCGGGTTCGGGGTCGGCAAGACCACCATGGTGCGCTCCGTCAGTGAGATTCGCCCGCTGAACACCGAAGAGACCATGACCCAGGCGGGGCTGGGCATCGACAGCAATCGCGGCGTCGCCGACAAGACCACCACCACCGTCGCGTTCGACTTCGGCCGCATCACTCTCAACGAGCAGATGGTGCTCTACCTGTTCGGCGCACCCGGCCAGGAGCGGTTCTGGTTTCTGTGGGACCGGCTGTTCGCGGGCACGCTCGGCGCCGTGGTGTTGGTGGACACCCGAAGGGTCGAGGACTCCTGGTATGCCATCGACCGGTTGGAGCACCACGGCACGCCGTTCATCGTGGCCCGCAACAACTTCCCGGGGGCGACACACGGCCTGGAGGAGTTGCGTGAGGCCCTGACGCTTTCCGACGACGTCCCGCTCATCGACTGTGACGCCCGCGAGCGCGAGTCTTCGAAGCAGGTCCTGATCACCCTGGTCGACCACCTCTACACGCTTTCGGCAGCCCGCGAACCTGTGCCGTGACCGACCTGGAATCCGCCCTGTCGAGTGCGGTTCAGCTGTACGGGCCAGGGTTCCAGCGCGACCCCGGCCCGCTGTACGCGCGGATCAGGCGGGAACACGGGCCCGTCGCACCGGTACTGCTCGATGGTGACGTTCCTGCCTGGTTCGTCACCGGATACCGAGAGGTGCACCAGGTGGCGAACGACCCGCAGCTGTTCGCCCGAGACACCCGGCGTTGGAACAGGTGGGACCGCGTACCGCAGGACTGGCCGCTGCTGCCCTACGTGGCGCACAACCCCTCGGTGATGTTCACCGAAGGTGCCGAACATGAGCGCAGGGCGGGAGCCATCGGTGACGCGCTCGGCGCTTTCGACCAGTTCGAACTGGCCAAACACTGCGAGAACGTCGCCGACTCGCTGATCGACAGCTTCGCGGGCAAAGGCGACGCCGACCTGATGACCGAGTACGCGCTGCGCATGCCGCTGACCGTGCTCGCCAAGGTGTACGGGATGCCGCGGGATCGAACGCCCGCCCTGGTGCGCGACATCATGCTGTCGCTGGACGCCGGTCCCGGCGCGCTGCAGGCCTACGCTCGCGTGCAGCGGGCCATGACCGAGTTGCTCGACGACAAACGCCGCGAGCCGGGCCCGGACGTACCGAGCACGTTGCTGGCGCACCCTGCCGGGCTCGTCGACGACGAGATCGTGCTGGACCTGCTGGTCGTCGCCTCGGCCGCACAGCAACCGACCGCCAACTGGATCGGGAACACGATCCGGCTGATGCTCACCGACGAGCGCGTCGCCGTGACCCTCGTCGGCAGGCGGGAAAGCGTCGGCCAGGCACTGAACGAGGTGCTGTGGCACGACACTCCCACGCAGAACTTCATCGGCCGCTTCGCCACCCGCGACACCTACCTCGGCGGTAGGCGCATCCGCGCGGGCGACCTGCTCGTGCTGGGGCTGGCCGCCGCCAACGCCGATCCCGACGTGCGGCTGGCGGCGCCCGACTCCGGCGGAAACCATGCCCACCTTTCGTTCGGTCACGGCGAGCACGGCTGCCCCTACCCGGCACCGGAAATCGCCGAGACCATCGCGAGAACGGCAGTCGAGGTGCTGCTCGACCGGCTGCCCGATCTCGCACTCGCGGTTGCCCCGGAGAGTCTGCAGTGGCAGCCCTCGGTATGGATGCGGGGACTGACCAGCCTGCCTGTCGCCTTCAGCCCGGCGTACGTCGCGCTCGCGGCGGAGTGAAACGCACCGGCAGCGCAGCAGGGCCCCGCGTGAACACACCTTCCTCCACGACCGCGGCGCCCTCGGCCTGCCGCATGTCGGGCATCGCGTCCAGCAACTGGTCCAGGCCCACCTCGACCTCCGCCTTGGCCAGCAGCGCGCCGACGCAGAAGTGCCTGCCCGGTGCGAACGACACGTGCTGGGCGGCCGCGGTGAACGCCGTGTCGGTGGGAAGGTCGTCACGGAAGATGTCGAATCGATCCGGGTGGGCGAAGCGAGCCGGGTCCCGGTTGGCCGCGCCGATGAGGCAGGTCAGCGTGCTTGCGGCCGGGACGACACCGCCACTGAGCCGCACGTCCTCCGCAGGCTGCCGCATGATCATGTGCACCGGGGGCGAGTAGCGAAGGGTTTCGGCGAAGGCGCGGGGAATCAGGCCTCGGTCCTCGCGCACCGCGCGTAACTGTTCGGGGTGTTCCAACAGGTTCTTCACGATGCCTGCGATCGCCTTGTCGGTGGTCTCGCCGCCCGCGGCGAGCAGTAGGCTCACGAACGCCTTGATGTCCTCGTCGCTCATCCGGGTGCCGTCGACCTCGGCGGCGCACAACTGGGAAAGCAGGTCATCGCCCAGGTCGTGCCTGCGCTGCTCGATGATCGGGATCAGGTACTCGGACAGCTCTTCGCGGGTGCGCAGCCCCGCGGCCGCGACCTCGGGATCCTGGCTGAGGTTGCCGAGGAACGCGATGATCGAGGTGTACCAGCGTTGGAATCTGTCGTGGTCGGCGCGGTCCAGCCCCAGCATGTCCACGATCACCCTGATGGGGAAGTGCCTGGCGAAATCGTGCACGATGTCGGCGCTTCCGGTGTCGCGGAAGGCATCGATGAGTTCCCGCGCGTTGCGTTCGATCACGGGCAGGAACTTCTGCCGCAGTTCCTGACCTCGGAAGGCGGGAGCGACCAGCGCCCGGCGAACGGAGTGCTCGCGACCGCTCATCTGCAGGATCGTCCTGCCGTGCACCGGTTCGAGCTGCCAGCTGTAGTTGTCGGTTGTGAAGACGGGCTCTTTGAAGGCGCGCGCCACGTCCTCGTAGCGGCAGACGATGTAGCTCTGCGTCGGTTCGTGCCAGAGCAGCGGCGAGCTGTCCAGCATGACCCGGTATGCCGAGTAGGGGTCAGCTGCGAACTCGGCCGAGAGGATGTCGGGAGGTTCGCTTGCCGCGGTCATGGTTCTCCTCGGTGAGCGAGCGGTGACCCTAGGAGACTAGCGATCTTCACCCCTTCGTATGGTCTGCCGCCGGGCAAGTTCAGACGGTTGGACTAGAGCCAACAGCGTGCGTGGGAGGATCGGGTCATGACTCGCACGGTCTCGGATGTGATCGCCGCGCTCGACGCCGCCTACCCCCGCGAGCTCGCCGAGCCGTGGGACGCGGTGGGGCTGGTCTGCGGAGACCCGGCCGAGCCGGTGGAGCGGGTACTGGTGTGCGTGGACCCCGTCACCGCCACCGTCGACGAGGCGGTGGAGACCGGAGCGGGGCTGATCGTCGCCCATCACCCGTTGCTGCTGCGCGGGGTGCACGGAGTCGGCACCGACACGACGAAGGGTTCACTCGTCCACCGCATGATCCGCTCGGGCATCGCACTGTTCTGTGCGCACACCAACGCCGACTCCGCCGATCCCGGCGTGTCGGATGCGCTTGCGAGTGCGCTCGGACTGAAGGTGCTGGCCCCGCTGGCGCCGCACCAGGTCGGCGGCACCACCGGGATCGGCAGGATCGGCGAACTCGCCGCCGCTGAACCGTTCGGCGACTTCGTCCGCAGGGTCGCCGCCGCGCTGCCCTCGACCGTCCCTGGCGTGTACGGGGCGGGCGACCCGCATCGTCCGATCAGGACCGTCGCCGTGTCCGGCGGTTCGGGCGACTCCTACCTGGACGCGGCCTGCGCGGCCGGTGTGGACGCCTACGTCACCGCCGACCTGCGACACCACCCCGCGGGCGAGCAGCTGGAGGCAGGAGGGCCCGCGCTGGTCGGAGTGACCCACTGGGCGAGCGAATGGCCGTGGTGCGGGCAAGCCGCCGAGGTCGTGCGAGCAGCGGGTAACGTCGAGGTTCACGTCTCGACGCGATGCACCGACCCGTGGAGCCTGCGAGCGTGACAACGAACGGAGCGATTCAGTGAAGGCAGACCCTTCCGTGCAGCGCCAACTGCTCGACCTCGCCAAGGTCGACGCCGAGCTGTCCCGGATCGCACACCGCCGCCGCACCCTGCCGGAACTGGCCGAGATCGAGGAGATCGAGAAGCGGCTACGCGACCGCCGCGACGCGCTGGTGGGCGTTCGCACCTCGGTTTCCGACCTCGAACGTGACGTGGCGAGGCAGGAACGGGAGGTCGATTCGGTCCGGGCCAGGGCCGAACGGGACCGCTCGATGCTGGCGTCCGGATCGGTCGCCGCCAAGCAGCTCACCGACCTCGAGCACGAGCTGGATTCGCTCGCTCGCAGGCAGTCCGCGCTCGAGGACGACCTGCTGGAGACCATGGAGCGCAAGGAAGCGCTCGAACTGGACGCGCAGCGGACCTCGGCCGAGGTGGACAAGGCCGAGCAGGAACTGCGGGCCGCAAGCGGCCGTAGGGACGAAGCTCTCGCCGACCTCGACACCACACAGGCCCGCCGCGAGCAGGACAGGGAACGGCTCGTTCCACGCATCCCGGAGAATCTGCTGGCACTGTACGAGCGGGTACGGCAACACAAGGGCATCGGCGCGGCTCTGCTGCGCGCACGCCGCTGCGGGGCGTGCCAGCTCGAACTGGACAGGGCCGCGATCGCCGAGATCAAGGCCGCACCGGAGGACGAGGTCGTGCAGTGTGAGAACTGCGGCGCCATCCTGGTGCGCACGCTGGAGTCGGGGCTGTGAGTCGACACGTCATCGTCGAGGCCGACGGCGGCTCGCGTGGCAATCCCGGGCCCGCCGGGTACGGCGCCGTGGTGAAGGACGCCCGCAGTGGGGAAGTGCTTGCCGAGCGCCAGGAGGGGCTCGGCGTGGCGACCAACAACGTCGCCGAGTACCGCGCCCTGATCGCGGGGCTGGAGGCCGCGGCGCGGACGGGTGCCACCGCGGTCGACGTCAAGATGGACTCCAAGCTCGTTGTCGAGCAGATGTCGGGGCGGTGGAAGATCAAGCACGCCGCGCTGCAACCGCTGGCGTTGCGAGCACGGGACCTGGCGGCGGGCTTCGACCGGGTGACCTACGAGTGGATCCCACGCTCCCGCAACGCGCACGCCGACCGGTTGGCCAACGAGGCCATGGACACCCAGGCGAACGGTGGAGCCGCGGGCGGCGGCAACGGAACCGAACGAGCTGAGGCGAGCGAAGGTGACCCGCAGCCGCGCAGGCCCGCTTCACCGACCGCATGGACCGGTGCCAAGGGCAAGCCGACCAGGTTGCTGCTGCTGCGGCACGGGCAGACGGAGCTTTCGGTGGATCGGCGCTACTCCGGCCGCGGCGACGTCGCGCTGACCGAAGTCGGGCTTGCGCAGGCCGAGGCGGCGGCCAAGCGGCTGGCCACGATGGAAGGGTTGGGCGTGCTCGCGGGTGAGGCGGGCGCGCTCCCGAGCGAGCTGCCGATCGTCACCTCGCCGCTGACACGTGCCCGGCAGACCGCGGAAGCGGTGGCGAGCGCGCTCGGCGGGCGGGTGGAGACCCACACCGGGCTGCTGGAGACCGACTTCGGGGAGTGGGAGGGCCTGACGTTCGGCGAGGCGGCCGCCCGCGACCCCGAGGTGCACCGGCGATGGCTGGCCGACACGTCGGTGCACCCGCCCGGCGGCGAGAGCTTCGACGAGGTGCACCGCAGGGTGGATGCGGCCCGTGAGGAACTGTTCGAACGTTACGAGGGTCGCACCATGGTGCTCGTCAGCCACGTGACACCGATCAAGTCGCTGCTGCGCATGGGTCTCGATGCGGGACCATCGTTGCTGTTCAGGCTGCATCTGGACCTTGCTTCGCTTTCGGTCGTCGACTTCTACGGCGACGGCAACGCTTCGGTGCGCCTTGTCAACGACGTCTCACACCTGAGCTGACCTTCGAAGGGTCGCGAGGCGGGTGCCACCTCGCCGCAGACCCATCGGCGGTGGGTAAACTGGATGAGGACGAGTTGGCAGGGCGGTCGCGGTTGTCGCGAACAGCGATGATCGAGGAAAGTCCGGACTCCGCAGGGCAGGGTGGTTGCTAACGGCAACCCGGGGTGACCCGCGGGAAAGTGCCACAGAAAGCAAACCGCCTGGTCACCAGACCAGGTAAGGGTGAAACGGTGGTGTAAGAGACCACCAGCGTCCCGGGTGACCGGGGCGGCTCGGTAAACCCCACCCGGAGCAAGGCCAAGAGGGAGCGATACCGCTCCTGCGCAGGCGATTGAGGGCTGCCCGTCCGAGGCCTGCGGGTAGGCCGCTCGAGCCTGCCGGCGACGGCAGGCCCAGATGGATGGCCGCCCAACCCGGCCGCCCAAGGGCGGTCGGGGGGACAGAATCCGGCTTACATGCCAACTCGTCCACCTGCGCTCGCGGTGAGCGGCCGATCAATCGGCTGCCTTTCGAACGGCTTCGTGGTACCCACTTCTCATGTCTGCGCGAGTGCTCGCCGTGGCGATCGACTGTGCCCACCCGGTTCGGTTGGCGCAGTTTTGGAGGTCCGCGCTCGGCTACCCACCACCACGCCGGTGGCAGGACTCCGATGGCCTTGAGTACATCCAGTTGGACGGTGATCCGCCGTTGCTGTTTCAGCCGGTTCCGGAACCGAAGTCGGGCAAGAACCGGCTGCACCTCGACATCGCACCGGTTTCAGGCGGCCAGTACGCGGAGGTGGAGCGGCTCGTCGGGCTGGGCGCGGTGGTCCTTTCCGACGAAGAACGGCATCCGTGGGTGGTGCTGGCGGACCCGGAAGGCAACGAGTTCTGTGTGCTGCCCGCCCGGTAGCACCTCCCGGCGACTCTGCCGTACCGGTTCCCGCTTCGACCGCACGTTCCCACCGCCTCGCGGGTTCGCTACGTTGTGTGCCGAGCAGTGCACGCCCGGATCGAAGCGGTGGGAGCAGACCAATGGCGAACATGGAAAAGGCGGCGGCCCCGAGTTCCGTGCCGGTGGGGGTCGACCCGAACCGCGCCAGTATCGCCCGCGTCTACGACGCCGCACTCGGCGGCAAGGACAACTACGAGATCGATCGTCAGGTGCTCGACGCCATCAAACGTGCCGTGCCCGAAGTGCGCGACATGGCCTGGGCCAACCGTAATTTCCTGATCAGGGCGGTGCGGTTCCTCTCCGACCACGTCGGCATCAAACAGTTCATCGACTGTGGCTCCGGACTACCCACAGCAGAAAACACCCACCAGGTCGCGCAACGGATCGACGAAGAGACTCGCGTGGTGTATGTCGACAACGACCCGGTCGTGCTCGCCCACGGCAACGCGCTTCTGGTCGACAACGACCGCACCTGGATCGCCGACGCCGACATCTACCAGCCGCGGCAGGTGTTCGAGCACGAGTTCGTTCGCGAACACATCGCACTCGACCAACCGGTGGCATTGCTGCACGTCTCGACGATGCATCACTACCTCGGTGATGACTACGCCGATGTGATGCGCGACTACATCGACCGGCTACCCAGCGGTTCCTACGTCGCGTTCAGCCACTTCTACGACCCCGAGGATCCGGCGCTGTCACCCATCGCGCGGCACATGGAACAGGAGATGCTGGGAAGCCCGATGGGCAGCGGGGCATTCCGCACCCGGGAGCAACTCCTCGAGATGGCCGATGGGCTCGAGATCGTCCAGCCTGCTCGCGGTGTCGAACCCGATCTGGTGCTGTGCGACGAGTGGTGGCCGAACGGACCACACCTGGAGCCGCTCAACGAGGCGCAGCGGATCATCGGCTGCTGGGTCGCCCGCAAACCCTGAGTGGCGCCCTTCCCGCCCGCGGAAACGCAGCCTCCGGCCGACTTGGCGGGGTCGGCCGTCATCTGGCGCCTCTCCCGCCCGCGGCATGCAGTCGTTAGGCTCACGCCCCATGGACGACGAAGCCCGCGCTGCCACGCGTCATTGTTACCGGGTGCTCGAGCCGATTCACTCGATGATCTACTTCGCCCCCGAGGCCGAGCAGGCCTACCTGGAGGCCGGGCTGGACAAGGGTGGTCGGCTGGCCTACTTCGCCAGCCGTGCGGCCGCGCTTGGGCCGGTTGGTGCGGGCGTGGTCGCGGCGACCTTCTACAACTTCAACCCGGAACTGGTCGGCAAGCACATTCCCCGTGCGTGGACCCTGGCAAGCCCGGCCGACCTGGTCTCAGCGCGTGCCGACGCGGCCGGTACGGCGTTGCGCCGGCTACTCGGTGAGCAACTCGCGTCCTCCGATGCGCTCGCGGAGCTCGCCGAACTGGCCAGACAGGCCGCGCAGGGCGCCGAGCCGGACGGAAGGCCGCTGTTCGCCGCCCACGCCGATCTGGACTGGCCCACCGATCCGGTGGTGGTGCTGTGGCATGCGGCGACGCTGCTTCGCGAGTACCGCGGTGACGGCCACATCGCAAGCCTGCTCAACCACGGGATAGCGGGCCTGCCCGCACTGGTGACCCACACCGCGACAGGCAAGGGTTTCCTTCCCGAGATCGCCAGGAAACTGCGTGGCTGGTCGCAGGAGGAGTGGGACAGTGCGCAAGCCCGGCTTCGCGAGGAGGGCATCGTCGACCACGACGGGGCGCTGACCGAACGTGGGGTTGCGATGCGCGAGCGGATCGAGGGGGAGACCGACGCGGCTTCGTCCGCGCCGTGGTCGCGGCTCGGCGCGGACAAGACCAACCGGGTGCGGGAACTCGCCAAGGAGCTCAGCCGTGCCGTCGTGGCAGCGGGTGCCTACCCGTCAGGGCTGTTCGCCAGTCAGCGTTGACAGTAGCGAGAAGACTCGAACGGACGACCCGTACCGGAGGTGCGCTTGGTGCGCCTCGCACCGGAGAACGGCCACCGGCTTAACCCGATCGGATGATCGTGGGCGTCGGAACGGCCCATGCGGCCGTTCACCCGGACGATCCCGGCCAAGGCCTCGATCGGGCCATGGTTCACTATGCCAGCCGGGTCAGGCGGGCGGTTGGCGTACCGAGCGTGAGAAGGGTCCACAACGCGTGGGTGAGGTCTGCAACACACTAGGACATCCGGGTGGACTTGGTTTAAACCTCGATACCGCTGCCGCGATGATGGAGGACGGACAAGTCTGCAGCGAATCCGATCGCGAGATGGGCCGCGGGGTCGACCATCACGCTTGGGAGGCCTTTGACCCTCACATCTCGTCACGCCATGATGTTGTTTGAACACGGCAAGTGCTGGAAACCTGCGGGGCGCACGACGGCGCCCCGCACCACACTCCGGGCACTCGGGAGTACGCGATGACCACGATGACGCTTGCGGCACTGGCGCAAGGTGAGCTCAACACGACAGGAGTTCGTGCTTGGCTGCTCGACAACATTGTTCCGCTGGTACTGCTCAGCGTCGCGCTGCTGTTGCTCTGGCTCGGCGGGGGCAAGGGGGACAATGCGGGCGTGATGCGCAGGCTGGCCGGCGTGGTGGTCGCACTCGCGATCATCGGATTGGCCGTCAGCGGGCTCGGGGTGGACGTCGGCGAATGGCTCGCCGGTCTGTTCACGGGCTGAGGTAGGGCTCGCGCGGTGCGCATCAGAACCGACGACGAGGTCTACCGGGTCGACGCGGTCTGGCTCGGTCCACCGAAGGCCACGTTTCCCTGGCGTGCCCGCTACGTGGCGTGGGGCGTCGGCATCCCGCTGTTTCTCGTGGTGCTCGGGGTTGAACGGCAGATCGGCATCGGCTTCGGCTTCTTCTCGACGGCATGGGCGTTCGTCATCACGATCGCCCTGACACGGGTCATCACAGCGAAGATCAGCCACGAGCGGCCGCTGAGCGCCGTGTTGAACATGTGGCTGCGAGAGCTGCGTACCCCGCGTGAGCGCAGGACCGGCACGGGAGGGGCCGCGAGCGCGAGCAAGATCAGGATGAGAACCGAGCGGCCGAGGCCGCGAACCAGGCGCGGGCAGCGCACCAGATCGGGCAGGCAGACCGGCCCGAAGCAGCATCCACCACAGGTCCCAGCACGAGCGCGCCGCCGCCGGACACCGGCGTCGGTCGGGAGGTAGTCGTTGTTCGGTCGCGGCCGCAGTCGGAACACCCAGCAGCCTGCACCGTCTCAGCAGACCGACGGTGGTCGCCGGGGCAGGCGGTTGCCCGGTGAGCAGGAGATACCCAGCTACACACCGTCCATAGCCGCTCGCTCCATCGACGGGCACCTGCTGCGTACCGGCCAGGAGGTCTACGCCTGGTACCGCCTCGCGCCGCAACGCTGGTCGTTCCGCTCGGACTCGCAGCGGCGCGACCTCATCGCCGCGATCGCAGGCCAGTACGCGGAGTTGCAGGGCCGCTGGCTGCACCTGCGGGTCACCAACCGTCCCTACCCGATCCGGATGTGGGCCGAAGCCCACGTCCACAACGCGCACAACCGGCCGCCCGACGTAGCGGGGTCACTGTCCTTCGACGACTACCTCATCGGCGAGCAGCAGCAGCTCATGGGTCGGTCGATGGCGGAGAAGGAGGTCTACCTCGGTGTCCAGGTCCAGACCCGCACGGTGGTGGACAGGGCCGTGGAACGGGCGGCACCGCTGCTGCGCAAGATCCTGCCCGAGGCGGTCGACGCGGAGCTGACCGCACTCGACTCCGAGGTCGATCACCTCGACCAGGTCATCGGCTCCGCCGGTCTCGAAGGCCGCCCGGTGCACGCCGAAGAGATGTCCTGGTTGATGCACCGCTCCTGCTCGCTGGGGCTGCCCGCTCCCCGCAACCTTCCCGCCGTGCCGGGAGCGGCATGGGAGCCTGAGGACCTCGCCAGCTTCACCGACGCCGCGGACCTGCACTGCGACCCCTACGCGCCGACTGTCACCGTCCGCGGCAGGACCGGCACCAACGCCGGAGTCACGCGCCACGTCGCCGTGCTGACCGTCGGCCAGATGCACGGTCTGCAGATCCCCGAGGTCGACGACCCGTGGGTGCAGCACGCCGACCGGCTGCCTGCCGCCGTGGAGTGGTCGGCACGGATCTACGTGCGCAGGCCCGAAGAGGTCGCGGGTGAGCTGCAGCGGCAGATGAACAAGGTGCGGTCGCAGGTCAAGCACTACACCGACGAGCACGAGCTGGAGCCGCCGCAGTCACTGGCCCGGCAGGCGTCGCGGGTGCTGGAGATCGACGACGAGATGACCTCCGGCTTCACCGCGCTGGCCACCAGGGTCCGCTCGTGGTGGCGACTCGCGGTCTCCGGCGCCACTGAACGGGAGGCGCTGCGGCTGGCGCAGCAGTTGCTCGACCTCTACAAGCCGAAGGTCGCGATCGAACACCCCGAGGCGCAGTACGCCATGGCCAGGGAATTCATTCCCGGCGAGCCGCTGGCTTCCGGTGCCTACCTCCGGCGAGGCTCGGTGGTCTGGGCCGCGGCTTCGGTGCCGACCGCCACGGCCGAGGTCGGCGACCGCAGGGGCATCCTGCTCGGCGAAACCTGCACCGCGACAAGGCGTCCCGTGGCGTGGGACCCCTGGATGGCGCAGGAGATCCGCGACGGCTCCGGCCTGACCGCGATGGTCGCGGGACTGGGAGGCGGCAAGTCCTTCCTCGGTGGCGGCATCGTCTACAAAACACTCAGAGCAGGCGCGCACTGGACGATTCTCGACCCCTCCGGGCCGCTGTCGAAGCTGTGCGACCTGCCGGAAATCCGGCCCTACGCACGCCCGATCAACCTGCTCAACGCGCAACCAGGCATTCTCAACCCCTACCGCGTCGTCGCCGAGCCGATGCTGGAGCACTTCCTCGACGAGGACGACCCGGAGCGGGCGTGGCGGCGGGAGCGAGCCCTCGCCGGAGCCACCCGCCGCAGGCTGGTGCTCGACGTGCTGACCGGTGTGCTGCCCTACGACGTCGCCCGCATGCCGCAGACCCGGATCGTGCTGCTGCGCGCCGTACGAGCCGTCGGCGGCCGCTACGATGCCGACCCCGGCCAGGTGATCGACGCGCTGCGCCGCGACTCCAGCGAGCACCACGAGCACGCGGTGGTGGTCGCCGACTTCCTCGACGAACTGCGCGAGCGTATGTCGCTGCTGATCCCGGAGCAGGACGCCGACCCCTACTCCGACACCCGCGACGACCGGCTGACGGTGTTGACCATGGCAGGGCTCACGCTGCCGAAGGAAGGTGTCGGCCGCGAGCACTGGACCGACGCCGAGGCGCTGGGCGTGGAGATGCTGAACCTCGCCGCCTGGCTGACCCAGCGCTCGGTGTACGAGAAGCCGAAGGACCTGCGCAAGGGCGTCTGGATCGACGAGGCGTTCTTCCTTTCCGAAGTGCCCACCGGCCGGGTGCTGATGAACCGGTTCGCACGGGACTCGCGGAAGTGGAACGTCCGGGTGCTGCTGTCCTCGCAGATCCCCGCCGACTTCCTGCGCATCCAGGGCTTCGTCGCGCTGCTGGACTCGGTGTTCGTCGGCAGGCTCGACGACGAGGAGGCACAGGCCGACGCGCTGCGCCTGCTGAAGGTCCCGGTCGGAGTCGGCTACGAGCAGGTGGTGGCCGCACTCGGCAGGCGCCCGGGGTCACAGCGTGAGGTCGAGCGCGACCGCGAACCGAGGCAGTTCATCTTCGGTGACGGCGCGGGCGGTGTGGAACGCATCCGGGTCGACTTCTCCGGCCCTCACCTCGAGCATCTGCGCAACGCCCTGGACACCACACCCGGAGCTGTGGTGGCCGAGCGAAGGCCCAACTCCAGCACCGTGGAAGCGGCACAGTCGGAACTGCCGGAAGTGCCCTCACCGCCCGACGACGAACTGGAGGAGGATCTGGAGCTCGCCGCCGAACTCGAGGTCGGCCTGACCGAGGAGCAGATGCTCGAAGAGGGCTCGCAGGGCGAGGCCGCGGACAGCACACACCAAAGCGCACACCAAGACGACAAGAATCGGGAGCAGCAGCCCGCGGGAGCCGGTAAAGACGGCACCGGCAGGGATGCGGCATGAGCCTCCTGCTGACGATCCTGTTCGTCTGCGGTGCCGTGTACGCGTGGCGTGCCGTGCGCCGCGCTCGTGGTGTTCCCGCGCGCGACCGCGACAGACGCCGTTCGCTCGCCGTGGTCATCGCCATCGTCGCCTTGCACACCGTGGTGTTCGCGCCGCCCGCCGCCGCGCAGAGCTGCGAGGAGCCGAACCCGGAACGGCCGGGCGCGGGCATGGTGGGAGCGATCGATCCACCTGTCGGGCACGGTGAGGGGGGTAGCGCCTACCGCGACTACAGCTATGCCGGACTGGTGTGGCACGTCTACGACTGCGACACCAACCCGCTGGCGATGGACCCGGAAACCAGCATCGACACGTGGGCGGGCAACCAGCTGTTCAACATCGGCAAGAACATCGTCGGTGCCACGAACTCGCTGCACTACACGGTGCTGGAAGGCGGGTTGCTCAACCCCATCTACAACGCGGTGTCCACCGGCGCCGAGAAGGTCTACAACAACGTCTACGCGCAGCTGTTCGGCGTGGTGGCGCTGCTGCTGGCGATCCTGCTGTTTCGCAACATCTGGCGCGGTGATCTGTCCACCGTCAGCAAGCGCGCGCTGTTCGCCCTGGGTGGCGTGTGGCTGGCGGCGTCGTCGCTGGCGCTGCTGCGCTACTACGACGAGATCGACAACGCCATCGTGCAGACCACGACCAATATTCAGGCGGGCTTCGTCGACGACTCAGACCGGGTGATTCGGCATGTGCTGCCAACGCAACTGCACACGCAGGTGATCTACAACAACTGGCTGCGCGGCGAGTTCGGCTCGCCGGACGCGCCGCAGGCAGAGCAGTTCGGCAGGCCGCTGCTGGACGCACAGGCCTTCACGTGGGAGCAGATGCGTAACGGCGACGACGCCGACCAGGCCGTCATCGAGGACAAGAAGCAGCAGTTCAAGAGCATCTCGACACAGCTGGGGCCGGCGACCGGTTACTTCACCGGTGAGGACGGCAGTCGCACCGGCGTTGGGCTGCTCGCCTTCCTGCAGAGCCTGTGCTACGCGCTGTTCCAGTTGTTCGCCAAGGCCGCGGTGCTGCTGGCACAGATCCTGGTGCGGCTGTTCACGCTCACGGCGCCGCTGATCGGCCTGGTCGCCATCGTGCACCACGACATCCTTCGCAGGGTCGGAAAGGTGCTTGGCACCGTCGCGTTCAACCTGCTCGTGCTGTCCGTGCTCGCCGGGGTGCACGCGTTGCTGCTGCAAGCGATCTTCTCGGCGGGCACGGCGCTTTCGATGCTGACGCAGATGGTGATCGCCGGGCTGGTCACGGTCCTGCTCTTCATGGTCGGCAAGCCCGGCAGGCGGTTGTGGCAGATGGTCGAGATGTCGGTGGGCATGGTCGGCGCGGCGGTACCGTCACCGCGTAGCGGGTTGTTCTCCCGGTTCCGCAGGCACTCCACCGAGCCGAGCCCGCAGGACGAGTTCTGGCGCAGCATTCAGGACAGCGATGAAGCCGAGGGCGGCGCGCGGACACGCGGACCGGTGGGCGCCATGTCGGGCGGCCGGTTCCGTCCGGAGGCCACCGTGGTGGCCACGGCTCAACGGCTCGACACCAAAGGTGGGAGCCACCCTGCCACACACTGGCGTGACGAACTGGGCACGAGCACGGCCAGGTCCGCTCTGCCCGCGGGCGGCGGCGCATTGGGTGCCTTCTCCTCGTATTCTCCGGGCCGCTCGCCTGGCGATTACGCCGGCGGCGGTCGGTCGGTGCAGGCGGGTGTGCCGAGCAGGAAGGTCGACACCGTGCCGATCACTGACCGAGGTGCGGATCGAGCCGATGACCTCGATCCGGTTGTGGTGCCGTCGCGGCTGGGTTCGGTCGGTGCCGGTGAACAGCCACCCGCGGCGGCAGGGCCCGCGCCACCCGTTTCGGGAGTCGGCGCGCCGCAGCCGCGCCGGGTGGAGCCCGAACTCGTCGCGGGCAGGCCGGTGTTCGTGCTGTACCGCCCCTCACGCGGCCTCGAGGTTCGTGACGAGTCCCGAGACACCGACCGAGTGGTCCGGTAGGGGGTCGTCGAGATGCCGATTCGTACCAACCGGGGGCGGGCGGCGGTGTATCGCCGCCTGTGGGGCTGGCCGTTGCGGTCTCCGGTGCACCTGTTCGGCACCTTCGTGTTGGTCGTCGCCGCCATCGTGGCCGCGGGGATAGTGGTGCCCAGGTTGCTGGGTGCCGACGGTGGCGCGGCAGAGACGCCGCCAGGCTCAGCGGTCGGCTCCACATCGGACATCCAGCGGGAGACCGGCAGCAGCCGGTTACCCACCCGGTTGAGCGAGCCGCTGGCCTCACCGACCACCGCGCCCCCGGACCCGGAGGCGCTGCGGGTCGCGCGCGAGTGGGCGACGAGGTGGGCGACGCACCCCGACGGAACCACGATCGACCAGTGGATCGAGCGGCTTCGCCCTTACACCACCGACGAGTACCTGCCTCGAATGCGCTCGGTGAACCTGGCGAACATCCCGGCGACGAAGGTGACCGGCGAGCCGAAGGCCACCAACTCCTTCACAAGTTCCGTCGACGTCGAAGTGTCCACCGACGGGCCGACGCTCCTCGTCAGTGTTGTCCGCACCGACAAGGGCTGGCGCGTCGCGGGCTACGACCAGGTGGGGTAGCCGTGCGTGGCGGGCTACTGGTTGGCTTCGTCGCCGCGGCGGCCACGATCGTGCTGCTCGCGGCGGGCAGCGTGGTGATCATGGACAGCCAACGCAGGCAGGCGCAGGGGGTGACGCCGCTCAGTTGCGATGCGGCCATCGGACCGACACAGCCGGGCGAGCGTAGCCGCGGGTCTGCGGATGCGGCCAACCTCAGCGATGAGCAGCGCGGCATCGTGTCGCTGATCGTCTCGATCGGTAAGCGACGCGACTTGTCCCCACGGGCGTGGCAGGTGGCCATCCAGGCGGGGATGACCGAGTCGGGGTTGCGCAACCTCGACTACGGCGATCGCGACTCGCTCGGGATCTTCCAGATGCGGCCGTCGATGGGGTGGGGAACGCCCGCGCAGGTCACCGATCCGCCCTATCAGGTCAACAAGTTCTTCGACGTGTTGGAGTCGATACCTGGTTGGCAGAGCATGCGGCCGGGAGACGCCGCGCAGGCTGTCGAGCGATCCGCGTTCCCGGACCGCTACCACCGCTGGGAGCCGATGGCGGTGCACCTGGTGGAAAACGTCGGCGAGGTCGCGGACGCCACCGGCTGCGGCGAAGGCATGGGTGAGCTCCTTCCACCCAACGACGCGGCGCAGGCCGCGATCCGGTTCGCGCTCGGTGAGCGGGGCAAACCCTACGTGTGGGGTGCGACGGGGCCGAACTCCTACGACTGCTCGGGTTTGATGCTGCGCGCCTACGAGGCGGCGGGAATCACGCTGCCGCGCGTGTCGCGTGACCAGTACAAGGCGGGCGCGATGCTGCCCTTGGAGCAGGCGCAGCCGGGTGACCTGCTGTTTTGGGCCTACGACCCGTCGAACCCGAGCACGATCCACCATGTCGCCATGTATCTGGGCGAAGGAAAGATCGTGGAGGCGCAGCAGTCAGGCGTGCCGGTACACACCAGGGATGTCGCATGGGACGAGGCCGAACTCGTGCCGCAGGCCATCCGGCCGGGCGTGTGAGGCCGGGAACGGTCGAGAGGAACGGAGTAGGTCGTGGCCAAGAAGTGGGGCAAGCGAGGCAAGGTACGCAAGGCTGTAGTGCTCGACCCGGTGCTGGACAACGCCGATCCGCGCAACATTTTCGGAATGCCACCAGCGCCGCGCAACGCACCTCCGGCATCGAGTACGCCGCTGGCCGACTACCTCGCAGGCGGTTATCCGGGGGTGGACGGGCGTTACGTGGTGCTGCCGCGCTCGCTCGCCGAAGCGATGCCACTGCCGTGGCAGCAGCAGTTGGTGAACCTGCTCGCGCAGTTCCACGGAACTCACCGCGGGCTTTCGTGGCCGACCTACCGTGTGGTGCCTTCGCGGCCGGAACGGCTTGTCGACCTCGACGAGGAACAGCTCGCCGAGGCCGGGTACCTGGTGGAGATCGATGCCGAGGGCGAGCTCGTCTACCGCGAGCGCAGCGGCAGGAGGGTGGCCGACCCCGAGCACACGACGGTGTTGGTGTCGTGTCTGGACCCGGTGCTGCGCCACGGCGAGGAAGCCGAGCGGCAGCGGGGCGGCCAGGTGGGGCCGGTCCCGATGAACATCGGCCCGCAACCGGTATGGCGCACCACGACGCCCCCCGCGCGCGGCCCGCAGTCACCACCGCAGTCGCCGGCCGCGGAACCGGCCGCGGCTGGAGAGAAGTCGGCGCGGGACTGGTTCGACGAGGACTCGAGCACGGCAACCGAGCACGATGACGCGGCAGCGAGCCCCGATACGGCCGAGTTCGGACCCACCGGGGACGAGCCGACCCAGCTGCCTTACCGGCACCACCGCTGAGGTCGGCGGCCAGGTTGCCTGCCCGGCACGGTGGCTTCGCGCTGAAGCACGTGCGAGGCTTCGGATATGGCAGCCAACAGCGATGACCCGAACCCGGACCCGGGCTGGTGGTACAACACCCGAACCGGCGAGGTCGAGCACGGCAACCTCTCGCGCTCGATCGACCGGCTCGGCCCTTACCCGGACGAAGCCACCGCGAGGCGCGCACTGGAGATCGCCCGTGAGCGCACCCGGCAGGCCGACCGTGCCGACGCGGAGTGGGAAGGCCGGGAGTGACTCGGCGCCGACGTCCGCGGTTCTGCGGATCGGTTCTCGGCCCTGGCGTGAACCCGGCTCGAACCACGAGGCGGGATCGGTTCCCGCGCACGTGTGCGTTGCGCACCGGTGAGCTCGTTCGCGGGGTGGCGGCCTGTCGTCGCCACCGGCAGTCCCTTCACACGATCGGGTCACCGGCTGCTGAATCGCGTTAGGGTGGCGGATGTGGCGCTCGCGGTCCACACGCCTGGCGCCGGCGACTTCGCTTCGCTGCGCGCCGAGTTCGAGCTGCCGGATTCGTTCTCCCCCGACGTGCTGGCCGAGGCGGCCGCCGTGGCGGGCGATCCCGCCGACTTCGCGGGCGGCCGCGTGGACGCCCGCCACCTGCCGCTGGTAACCGTCGACCCGCCAGGAGCCAAGGACCTCGACCAGGCCGTGCTCATCGAGCGCAGGCGCCTGGGTGGCTTTCGCGTGCACTACGCGATAGCGGACCTGGCGGCCTTCGTGCCACCCGGCGGCGCCATCGACCGGGAGGCTCGCGAGCGTGGGCAGACGCTGTACCTGCCGGACGGCAACGTCCCGCTGCATCCGCCTGAGCTTTCGGAAGGAGCCGCGAGCCTGCTTCCCGGCGTGGAACGGCTCGCCGTGCTGTGGACCATCGACACCGACGCCGGCGGCGAGCCCGTCGCCGTGCGGGTGCGGCGAGCCCTGGTGCGATCCGTGGAGCGGCTGGACTACGACACCGTTGCGGCGGCCCTCGTGGCCGGCGATCCACACCCGTCGATCGCCGCGTTGCCGCAGCTGGGCAGGCTCCGGCGCGACCTGGCGGTGCGAAGGGGAGCGGTGGAGCCGCAGCTACCGGAACAGGAGATCACCGCCGCCGAGGACGGCGGCTGGGTGCTCACCTTGCGGCCCCGCCACGAGGTCGAGGAATGGAACGCCGAGATCTCGCTGCTGACGGGCATGGCGGCGGCCTCGATCATGCTGGAGGCCAGAGTGGGGGTGCTGCGGACCCTGCCGGAGGCCGACGACGGCGCGGTCGGTTGGCTACGCCGCAGCGCCGAAGCACTCGGGATCGACTGGCCACGGGACGCCACGGTGGCCGAACTGCTCGCCGGGCTCGACCCGGCCAGGCCCGCCTCGCTGGCGCTGCACGCGGGTACCACCAGGCTGCTGCGCGGCGCCGGCTACACCGCGTTCGACGGCACCGCGCCGCAGTTGGCCACCCACGCCGGTATCGGCAGTCCGTACGCGCACGTGACAGCGCCGATCCGGAGGCTGGTCGACCGGTTCGCCACCGAGGTGTGCCTCGCAGTGACCCGGGGCGTGCCGGTGCCGGACTGGGTACGTGCGGCGTTGGCCGAGCTGCCCGAGCTGATGAGCTCCTCCGACACCCGCGCGGCCAGGGTCGAACGCGCCTGCCTCGACCAGGTGGAGGCGTGGATCCTGGCCGAGCACGTTGGGCGAACGTTTCGCGCGGTCGTGCTGCGCGCCGAGCAGACCCGGGCGGAGGTGTTCGTGGAGAACCCGCCGGTGCTGGGGCGCTGCGTCGGCACCGGCTTCCCGGAAAGCGGCCGGATCACCGTCCGGCTGACCGCGGTCGATGTCGAGAAGCGGAGGGTTGCCTTTGAGCGAGCGTGACCGCTGGACCGAAGCCGAACTCGAGTTGCGCGACGAGGTGCTGGCCGGGCGCGGTGTCGTGGTCAACGTGCGCAAGTCAGGCCCGCACTCCCACCTCGTCCCGTGGCTTGTCGAGCACGACCTGCTGACCTACGTCGGGCACAAGGGCAACCGGCACTCCTGGCCGGAGTCGGACTTCGCCAACCCCTTCGTCAAGGAAGCCGAACACGACAGGGAGGCGATGCTGCGGCACTACCGGGAACACCTCGAGCAGCGCCCCGACCTGCTGCGTAGGCTGCGCGCCGGGGAACTCACCGGCAGGGCGCTCGGCTGCTGGTGCGCCCCGAAGCCCTGCCACGCCGACGTATTGCTGGAGCACAGCCGGTGAGGGACGACCTCGGCGCCGATGTAGCGCTCGGCGGCCCACCCGGCCGGATCGTTTCGCTGGTCCCCGCGCTGACCGAGGCCGTGGCCGTCACGGCGCCGGGCCGTCTGGTCGGCGCTACCGACTACTGCACGCACCCGCCCGAACTGGACGTGCCCAGGGTGGGCGGTTCGAAGTACCCGCGGCTGGACGCGGTGCTGGATCTGCGGCCCGAACTGGTACTCGCCAACTCCGAGGAGAACCGGCAAGGCGACGTGGCAGCTCTGCGCGAAGCCGGCATCGCGGTGTGGGTGATGGCAGCACCCGCGACGGTCGCTATGGCACTGGATTCGCTGCGTGCGCTGTTCACGCAAGCGTTCGCGGTGGCGATCCCGGACTGGCTGGCCGAGGCAGACCGGCTGTGGCAGGAGGAGCGGCCAACGTGGGCGCGTGCGGTGGTGCCGGTGTGGCGCAAGCCCTGGGTGGTGCTGGGTAGGGACACCTTCGGTGGTGACGTGCTGCGCAGGCTCGGTGTCGAGCACGTCTACGCCGACCACGCCGAGCGTTATCCCCGGCCGAAGCTCGCCGAGTTGCGCGAGAAGTTCGACTCCGGTGAGGCGGACCTGCTCGTGCTGCCCGACGAGCCATACGAGTTCACCGCCGACGACGGCCCGGAGAGCTTTCCTGGCGTGCCGTACGCGTTGCTGTCCGGCAGGTACCTGACCTGGTACGGGCCATCACTGGTGGCCGCACACGGGGAGCTGGCACGGTCGCTGGCCTCGCCTCGGGTGTGACGACCACGAGTTCGGCTCAACGGGTCGCGAAGGTGTCGGTGGCCTGCCGCAGCGCAGGAAGGATCCCCGGGTCGGTCACGGCGTGCCCGGCGCCGTCCAGCAGCACGAGCCGCGAACCGGGCCACGCCTTGTGCAGTTCGTAGGCGGTGACGGGGGGACAGACCAGGTCGTACCGGCCCTGCACCAGCACACCCGGGATGGCGGACAGCGTGCCCGCCTCGTCGATCAGCTGCCCTTCGGCCAGCCAGGCACGGTTGGTGAAGTAGTGCAGCGCGATCTTGGCGAACGGTACGGCGAAGCCCGGCGCACTGTAGCTGCCGAGGTAGCGCTGCCGCTGCTGGACGGACACCAGCGCCCCCTCCCACGCGCTCCAGGTCACCGCGGCCCGCTCCCGCACGGCATGGTCCCGGCCGGTGACGAGCTGCCAGTAGGCGGCGAGCATGTCCGCGCGCTCGCCGGGCGCGACCATAGCGACGTAGCGTTCCCACTCGTCCGGAAACAAGTGGGCGGCGCCGCCGTTGTAGAGCCAGTCGAGTTCGCACTGCCGCGCCGTGAACACTCCACGCAGCACGATCTCACTGACCCGGAGGGGATGCCGCTGCGCGTAGGCGAGCGCGAGGGTGGCTCCCCATGAGCCGCCGAGCAGCAGCCACCGCTGGATTCCCAGCCGTTCGCGGAGCCGTTCCATGTCGGCGACCAGATGCCAGGTGGTGTTGGCGGACATGTCGCAGCCGGGATCACGGACGTGGGGGACGCTGCGCCCGGCGCCACGCTGGTCGAACTGCACGATCCGGTACGTGGCGGGGTCGAACAGCCTGCGGGTCAGTGGCGTGCTGCCGCTGCCCGGTCCGCCGTGCACGACCACGGCCGGTTTGCCGTTCGGGTTCCCGCTGACTTCCCAGTACACGAGGTTGCCGTCGCCGACGTCGAGCATGCCGTGCTCGTGCGGTGAGATCGGCGGGTACAACTCCTCCATTGCGGCGCTGACCTTAGCGGTCGGGACCCGCGCGCGGGCCCCGACCGCAGGATTCAGTGGAAGGCGTGCTCGGGTGCGGGGAACTCCCCGCGCCGCACCTCGTCGGCGAAGGACTGTGCCGCCTGCGAAAGCACACCGGCCACGTCGGCGTAGCGCTTGACGAACCTGGGTGCCTTGCCTCGACGCAGGCCTGCCATGTCCTGCCACACCAGGACCTGCGCGTCGCAGTCCGGCCCCGCGCCGATACCGATGGTGGGGATGTCCAGCTCGTGAGTGATGCGCTTGGCGACCTCGGCGGGAACCATTTCCATCACCACCGAGAACGCGCCCGCGTCCTGCAGCGCAACCGCATCGGCGAGCAGCTCGTCGCCCGCCGACCCACGCCCCTGCACCCGGTAGCCGCCGAGATTGTGCTCGCTTTGCGGGGTGAAGCCGATGTGCCCCATCACCGGCACTCCCGCCGAGGTCAGGGCTTGGACGTGCGGCGCGAAGTGGCGCCCACCTTCCAGCTTCACCGCGTGCGCACGCCCCTCCTTCATGAATCGCACCGAAGTGGCCAATGCCTGCTCAGGGGACAGTTGGTAGGAGCCGAACGGCAGATCCGCCACCACGAGGGCATGCCGCACCGATCGTGTCACCGCCCGAACCAGCGGGACCAGCTCGTCCACCGTCACCGGGAGCGAGGTGTCGTAGCCGAACACGTTGTTGGCCGCCGAGTCGCCGACGAGCAGTACCGGGATCCCGGCTTCGTCGAACAGTTCTGCGGTGTACATGTCGTACGCGGTGAGCATCGGCCACGGCTCGCCGCGCTGCTTGAGTTCCCGAAGGTGGTGGATGCGGACCTTCCTGCGCTGCGTTTCCGTCCGCGTCGATGGCCCTGAGCCGTACGGGGCCTGCTGTTCGGCCGAGCTGTCGTGACCCTGCCCCGGCTGGGATTGCGAATGCGATTGCGACATCGTCGTCGACCGTCCTTCCCTCGAGGCCTCGCCGAGGTCCCCGGGTCCGTGGATGGCTGATATACACAGCGTCGCAGCAGCCGCGTCCGGCCCCAAGCGCGTGCGACCAGCTTCACAGCACCAGTTGAGGCGCGATGGTTGCCGTGATCGGTTACCCGGGACCACCCGGCCGTGGTAAGTAGATCGCCATGCTTCCGGTGCTGCGCCGCTCCGCCACGCTCGCGGCGGTCCGTGGCCTGACCGTCGCGTTGCTCTCCGTCGGTACCGCCGCTCACCTGGGCTGGGTGCTCGAGTACTTCCTCGACACCGGGCTTTCGCCGTTGCACTCCTTCCCCGGTGAGCTCAGCGCGGACGGGCAGCCGCACCGGGAGGTCTTCCGGATGGCGGAATGGGTCGCCGGTGCGGCGTTCCTGCTTGCCGTGCCGCCGCTGTTGCGGGTGGCGCCCGTGCACTGGCAGGGAAGGCTGACCGTAGCGGTGGTGTGCGTGTTCGGGTTGCTGTTGCTGCTACACGCCACGTTTCCGCCGGACTGTGCTCCGTCGGTGAGCCAGCTGTGCCGAGACCGCGACGACGTGTCGGCCTCCCACCGCATCCATCACGCCACCTCGGTGCTGCTGACGATGCAGTACGTCGTCGGTCCGGCGACGCTCGTGCTCTGGTGGCGTGGCGGTTGGCAGGCGATACCGGTGCTGGTGCTGGCGGTCGAGCTTCTTGCCTGGGCGGCGATGGTGGCGCTTGGCCTGCTGGGCTCGTGGCGGTTCGTCGGGCTGGCGGCTCGTGCGCAGCTCGCGGCGCTGACCGTGCTGTTGTGCGCGGGAATGGCCTATCTGCTCACGATCGGCCGCGACGTGCGTGATCGGTGGGAAGATGTCCCCCGATGACGGGGATGCGGGGATGACGGGGAGGTGGCGGCATGCCTGGATTGGTCGATCCGGTCGCCGACGAGCGGGAAGGCCTGCTCGGCTACCTGGCGCAGCAACGCTACGTGCTCTGCCTCGCCGCCTACGGCCTCACCGACGAGCAGGCGAGGGCAACGCCGACCGTCAGTCACCTCAGTGTCGGAGGAATCATCAAGCACGTAGCGGCCACCGAGCGGGGATGGATGAACACCGTGCTCGGGTCCGGGCACGGTGACGACCCGGCCGGCTTCGCACTCCTGGAAGGCGAGACTCTTGCCGACGTGATCGGCGAGTACGAGCGTGTCGCTACCGACACGGAGGACATCGTCGCCGCCATCGACGATCTCGGCCGCCCGGTGCCGGTGCCAAGGGACGTACCGTGGTTTCCCGACGACATCGAGGCGTGGTCGGTGCGGTGGGTGCTGCTGCACCTCATCGAGGAGACCGCGCGGCACGCGGGTCATGCCGACATCGTCAGGGAGGCGCTCGACGGTGCCACCGCGTTCCCGCTGATGGCAGCGGCCGAGGGCTGGCCCGCGACGCCGTGGCTGCGACCGTGGCAACCGCCGGGCTACAGGTCGAACAGTGTCGGTTCCTCCAGGTGAACTCCCTCCAGTTCGAGCATCCGCCGTTTCGTGGCCACGCCACCGGTCGCCGAGAAGCCGCCCGCCCCGCCTCCCGCCGCGAGCACCCGGTGGCACGGCACGATGGGAGCGAACGGGTTGCTGCCCATCGCCTGGCCGACGGCGCGTGCGGCGCCGGGGTAGCCCAGCCGAGTCGCGACCTCGCCGTAGGTGACCGTGTCACCGGGCTCGATGGTGCGGACCAGTTCGTACACCAGCCGATGGAAGCGCGGCACGCCGTCCATACCGAGCGGCACGTCGGTGAGGTCCACTCGCTCGCCGCGTAGCAGCGCGGCGATCCCTTCGCTCGCCGCACGCGCATGCTCCGGCGGGTGCTGTTCGCGGGCCGACGGGTACCTGTCCGCCAGGCGGGCACGGGTGCGCTCCGGACTGCCCTCGGGTAGCTGGCAGCCGACCACGGCGCGCTCGTCCCACGCGACACCGCAGTGCCCGAGCGCGGTCTCGAACACCGCGAACCCCTGTGCCACCACGCCGCACACGTTACGCCGGGCCACCGACAACCCCGCCGTCGTCGACGGGCGAGGGGTTACCGCGTCGTGCGCGGGCTGCTGCTAGTGGGTCTCGCGCCAGGCGTTGGTGATCGGCAGTCTGCGGTCCCGGCCGAACGCCTTGAAGGTGATCTTCGTGCCCGGCGGGTACTGCCTGCGCTTGTACTCGGCCCTGTCCACCATGCGCACCACCCGGTCGATCACTTGCGGATCGAAACCGGCCGCGACCAGATCCCCGTAGCCGCGGTCACCCTCGATGTAGTCGTCGAGTATGTCGTCGAGCAACTCGTAGTCGGGTAGCGAGTCGGTGTCGAGTTGGTCGGGCCGCAGTTCCGCGGACGGCGGTTTGACGATCGAGTTCTCCGGTATGGGCGCGGTCTCCCCGCGCTTGTCGGCCTCCTCGTTGCGCCAGCGTGCCAGCCTCCACACCTGGGTCTTGAACAGGTCCTTGATAGGAGCGAAACCACCGACCGCGTCGCCGTAGATGGTCGAGTAGCCCACGGCGAGTTCCGTCTTGTTGCCCGTCGCGAGCACCAGGTGTCCCTCCAAGTTGGACAGTGCCATGAGCAGCATCCCACGCACGCGCGCCTGGATGTTCTCCTCGGCCAGTCCGGTTCCGGCCAAACCCAGTTGGTCGACGTAAACCCGGACCATGTCCTCCACGGGCTCGACGCGGAAGTGGCAGCCGAGCCGCTGCGCCAGCTGTTCGGCGTCGGCCTTGGAGTGCTCGGAGGAGTACTTCGAGGGCATCGACACCCCGTACACCGCGTCCGCGCCGAGCGCGTCGACGGCGAGCGCGGCGGTGAGCGCTGAGTCGATGCCGCCGGAGAAGCCGAAGATCACCGAGTGGAACCCGTTCTTGTGCACGTAGTCGCGCAGACCGACGACGAGGGCCGACCACATCTCCGCCTCGTCGGACAGCGGTTCACTGACGGCGTGGCCTGCGAGCGGCCGGTTGCCGGGCACCGGTTCGGGCGGTGGTTCGCTGGAGAGCACCCGCCTTCGCACCAGCAGGCCTTCGACGTTGCCTTCCGCCGTGTGCCCGCCGCAGCGGAGGTCGACGTCGGTCACCAGCAACTGCTCGACGAACTGCGATGCGCGTGCCAGCAGTTCGCCGCCGGCCGCGACGACGATCGAGTCTCCGTCGAAGACCAGATCGTCCTGGCCGCCCACGAGGTTGGTGTAGACGATAGGGGCGCCTGCCTCGCCCGCTCGTCGCGCCACCAGCGGCAGCCGAACATCGTCCTTGGAGCGCTCGTACGGCGAGGCGTTGGGCGCGACGACCAGATCGACGCCCGCCTTGCCGAGTGCCGCTATCGGACCGCCCTCCTGCCAGATGTCCTCGCAGATCACCATGCCGATGTCGATGCCGTGCAGCCGGAGCACGTCGAGGGTCTGTCCGGGCCTGAAGTAGCGGTGTTCGTCGAACACGCCGTAGTTGGGCAGGTGATGCTTGTACTGCGTCGCCACCACCCGCCCGCGGTGCAGCGCTGCCGCGGCGTCCCTCGGGCCCACCTCGTCCCGGTCCAGGTAGCCGACGTAAACGAGCAGGTCACCGCATCCCGCTTCGTCGAGCAGCGTGGCGAGTTCGTGCACGCGGTCGCGCGAGGCGCGAGCGAATGTCTCCCGCAGCGAGAGATCCTCCACCGGGTAGCCGGTCAGCGACATCTCTGGGAACACCACCACGTCGGCGCCCGCTTCGGCGGCCTTGCGGGTCCACTCGATCGTCAGTTCGGTATTGCCCGCCAGGTCACCGACGGTCGCGTTGACCTGGGCGAGTGCGAGACGCAGTTGCGGCATGACCTCATTCTGTCCTACCCGCCGACCGAAGCCGGTGTTCAGTTGCGCTTCTTACGCAGCATGCCGCGCACCTTCTTCAGCGCCTGTTCCGCGTCGCTGTCGAACGGGTTGTCCTGCACCAGGTAGGTCCAGGTGGAGGTGGGCCTGCGTACCCCGGCAGCGGCGAGATCGACACCCTCGTCGCCGATCTTCGCCTCGGCCAGCGTCTTCACCGACCGTTGCCTGGCCTCTTCGCGCAGCTTCTGGAACTGTGGGATCGCGACGCGGTGGAACTCGTCCAGCGGGGTTTCCTTCGCCAGCGCCCGCAGGTGGATGGTCTCCCGCACGTCGGTGAGGAACGCCAGGTGGTCGGCCCACAGCTGGTCAAGGTGGTAGAGCATGAGCTCGCGGCACACCCGCTCGAGTGCCTGCTCGCCGAGCGCCTCCTCCAGTTCCGCGCAGCGGTCCGGTTCCGTCTCGGCGAGCAGCCGTCTTGCCAGGTCGGTACGCAACACCTCGTCGCGGTGTTGCAGCAACCGGGACCGCTGATGCTCGATGAGCCGCGTGTAGCGCCAGGTGTTGCGGTGGATCTCCAGATCCACGCCCTCGGCGACCCGCTGCGCGTGGTTGAGCTGCCGCTGCGCCGCGGGGTCGGTGATCTCGCCGGTGTCCTCGTCGGCTTCGATGCCGTCCGGAACATCCGGAGCGTGGGCGAGGACCAGTTCGTCGTTGAGGCTGGCGAAGAACACCGAGCTGCCAGGGTCGCCCTGCCTGCCCGCGCGCCCCCTGAGCTGGTCGTCGAGCCTGCTGCTGGGGTAGCGGGCGGTTCCGATGACGTGCAGGCCGCCGCGCTCGGCGACCCGCTCGTGGTCCGAGCCGTCCGCGCCGCCGAGTCGGATGTCGGTGCCTCGGCCAGCCATCTGGGTGGACACGGTGATCGTGCCGTACTTGCCCGCCTCAGCGATGATCGCGGCCTCCTCCGCGTCGTTGCGGGCGTTGAGCACGACGCACGAGAGCCCGGCCTTGGCCAGCTTGTCGGCCAGCTCCTCCGACTCGGCCACGTCCTGCGTTCCCACCAGAATCGGCCTGCCGGTCTCGTGCACCGACTCGATCTCCGCCACGATGGCCCTGAGCTTGCGGCTCGGTGTCGAGAAGATCCGGTCCGGGCGGTCGTCGCGGATGGTCGGCGTGTTCGGAGGTATCACCGCCACCTCGAGCTCGTAGAACTCGCGGAGCTGCTCGGCGACGGCGACAGCGGTGCCGGTCATCCCAGCGACCCGCGGGTAACGGGCCAGCAGCGCCTGCACGGTGATCGAGTCGAGGATCTCGCCGCGGTCCGACGGTGGGAGTTGTTCCTTGGCCTCCACGGCGGCCTGTAGCCCGTCCGGCCACCGCTGCAACTGGGCCACCCGACCCCTCGATGCGTTGATGAGTTGTACCTTGCCGTCGCGCACCAGGTAGTCCACGTCGCGGGTGAGCAGCGCATGCGCGTGCAGCGCGACGTTCACGGCGGCCAACCGATCGGAGCCGCTTTCGTCGTAGAGGTCGATCCCACCGAGTGCCTTCTCCACCACGGAGGCTCCCGCGCTGGTGAGCCACGCGTTGCGGCCGTCGGGGTCGGTCTCGTAGTGCAGCCCGAGGCGCAACCGCCGCACGATCTTGGCGACCTCCTCGTCGGCCATGCCCGCGTCCACGGAACCGGCCATCACCAGCGGCACGCGTGCCTCGTCGACGAGCACCGAGTCGGCCTCGTCGACTATCGCCACCTCCGGCGGCTGCTGGACCAGGTCGTCGACGCGGGTCACCAGCCGATCCCGCAGTACGTCGAAGCCGATCTCACTGACCGCGCCGTAACAGACCTGCGCCGAGTAGGCCTCGCGCCGCTCCTGTGCGGTCAGTGCGGGCTCGACCCAGCCGACCGAGACCCCGAGCAGGTCGTAGACCGGCCGCATCCACTCCGCGTCGCGGCGCGCGAGGTAGTCGTTGACGGAGATCACGTGCACCCGCCTGCCCTGCAGCGCGTGCCCCGCCGCGGCGAGCGCCCCTGCCAGTGTCTTGCCCTCACCGGTGGCCATTTGCACGACGTGCCCGGTGAGCAGTCCCATGGTTCCGAGCAACTGCACGTCGAACGCACGCTCGCCGAGTGCTCGCCGAGCGGCCTCCCTGCCCAACGCGCACAACCGCGTCAACTGCTCGTCGCCGAACTCGGGCTCCTGCCGTAGCCGCGAGGCCGCCTCGGTCAGCTCGGCATCGCTGAGCCGTTTCACGTCGGGCTCCTGCTCACCGACGGCAGGCAACAGCGCTTCGTAGCGGGTGAGCTCGACACTGGCAGGCCGCTGGATGATCCTGCGCAGCCGCTTGCCGACCCGGCCAATCAACGCCACCGGTTTGTCTCCTAACTCTGTGCGCGCAACGCCAACGACGTACTGGTGTCCGGGAGTTCCCCTGGCAGTGGCACGATCGAAAGGTGTCCTCGGTGAAACGCTACCTGTCCGGTGCGGCGTGTCTACTCGTCCTCGCGAGTACCGCGGCCTGCACGGCAGGCTCCCCGACATCGGAACCGACGGTGCCCGCGGGTCCGGTCCCCGCCGGGCTCGAGCGGTTCTACTCGCAGCGTCTCGACTGGGGCGACTGCGCGCCATACGCGACCTCGGAGACGGCTGAGTTCGTGTTCGCGGGCGAGGGACTGGAGTGTGCCCGGCTGACCGTGCCGCTGGACTACTCCGAGCCAGGGAGCACCACGATCACCCTCGGTGTGCTGCGACACAGAGCGACCGAAACCGACGAGCGGATCGGCTCGCTCGTTCTGAACCCGGGAGGGCCGGGAGCGTCCGGGATGACCGCAGCGGGCAACTTCTCCGCCACGATGCCGCAGAGCCCGCTGACCGAGCGCTTCGACCTCGTCGGTTTCGACCCGCGCGGGATCGGCGCGAGCGAACCGACCGTCGAGTGCCTGACCGCACCCGAACGCGATGCCGACCGGGCCGACGACACCGAGGTCGCGGGCACCGTCGCCGAGCAGGAGGCGGAGGAAAGCGCCTTCGCCGACAAGTGCGCCGACCGCACGGAGTACGGCGAGCGGATGCTGGCCAACCTCGGTACCCGCGACGTCGTGCGCGACCTCGACGTGCTGCGCTCCACCCTCGGCGACGAGAAGCTGACCTACCTCGGCTACTCCTACGGCACCCGCATCGGCTACACCTACGCCGAGCGTTTCCCCGGCAACGTCCGCGCGCTGCTGCTGGACGGCGCGTTGGACCCGGAACAGGACCTGGTGGACTCGCTCGTCGCGCAGGGCGAGGGATTCGCGACGGCGTTCGACGAGTTCGCGCGGTGGTGTGCGGGGCAGCAGGATTGCGCGCTGGGTACGGACCCGGCCGCGGCCGACACGGCGTACCAGGACATCGTCCGGCCGTTGATCGACAACCCGATCCGGTCGGCAGGTGGGCGTCCGCTCTCCTACGAGGACGCCACGACGGGCACCATCGCCGCGCTGTACTCGCAGCAGCAGTGGCCGTCGCTCAACACCGGACTCACCGAGGTCAAGCAGGGGCGTGGAACGACGTTGCTCTCGCTGGCCGACATGTACAACGAGCGCGAGGCCAACGGCGAGTACACCACCACCCAGGACGCGTTCGTGGCCATCCGTTGCGTCGACGACCCGAGGGTCACGGACAAGGCCGAGATCCTGCAGGCGCAGCGACGTTATGTGGAGGTGGCGCCATTCCTCGATCCGGGAGTGCCGCCGTCTCCGGCGAGGGACGCCTGCGCGTTCTGGCCGGTGCCGAACTCCTCCGAACCTCACCTGCCCGACGTCGAAGGCGTGCCGCCCGCACTGGTCATCTCCACGACGAACGATCCGGCGACGCCGTACCAGGCCGGGGTGAACCTCGCCAAGGCGATGAACGGCAGGCTGCTGACCTTCGAGGGCACCCAGCACACGGTGTTCCTGCAGGGCAACGCGTGCGTCGACCAGGCCGGTATCGACTACCTGGTGGACGGCACGCTGCCGCGCGAAGGCACCCGCTGCACCTAGAGCCTGTTTCATAAGCGAGGTAGCCACTCGTTGATTGCGGCGATGTGGATGGTGGCTTCGTAGCGGACGGCGAGCTTGTCGTATCGGGTGGCGAGGGCTCGGTGACGTTTGAGGCGGTTGATTCCGCATTCGACCGCGTGTCGCTGTTTGTAGGTGTGCGGGTCGAAGGCTGGTGGTCGACCGCCGTTGCGTCCACGCCTGCGGCGATGCCGGATCTGATCGGCAGGCTGGGGGATGGTGCATGCGATCCCACGTCTGCGCAGGTGGGCCCGGTTGGCGCGGGAACTGTAGGCCTTATCCGCCAGCACCCGATCTGGTCGGGTCCGGGCTCGTCCACCACCGGTTCGGGCGACCTGGATGCCAGCCAGCACCGCCTCGAACTGCGGACTGTCCCCACGCTGCCCCGCCGTCACCAGCAGCGACAGCGGTCTGTGCCCCTGTTCGGTCGTCAGATGCAGCTTGGTGGTCCATCCACCTCGAGACCGGCCCAACGCGTGGTCAGCGGGTTCGGGCGCGCCCACCCCACCCGGCGGTTCCTTTTGCACCTCGCTCTCGGCCCGCGCGCCCGCCGCATGCTGATGCGCTCGGTTGATCGTGGAATCCACGCTCACGTCCCACGTGATCACACCGGCTGCGTCGGCCCTGCTCTGCAATGCCGCCAGGATCACCGCCCACACACCAGCGCGCTGCCAGCGCCGGAACAACCCATAGACACTCTGCCAGGACCCATACACCGGTGGGACATCGCGCCAGGGAGAGCCCACACGTACTCGCCACCGAATCCCGTCGATGAGTTGACGCTTGGTCCACTTCGGTGGGCGACCCGGCTTCTGACCGACCGGCAGCAACGGTTCCAGTACTGCCCACTGCGCGTCGGTCAAGTCGGCTCGCCCCGCCGCCGCTACGCTGGCCACGAGGTCTCCGGTGTTCTCGATCTTCTTGGTCGTTGATCGATCTACCGGAGACCTCGCCTATTTGGCCAACGACACGCCGCAAACCCTCCGCAGCCAAAGACCTCCCAGCTCAGCGCATTGAAACAGGCCCTAGCCCGCGGCGCTGCTTTGGGGTTCCACACCCGCGTTGTGGTTGGTGAGGGCGAGTTCCAGCATCACCGCTCCCTCGTTGCGTTGCCTGGGTGGCACCTGCACCCACATCCGCAGCAACCTGCGGCTTGGGTCCTGGCTGACCCAGAACTTGACATCGACGTCGGTGTGGACTCCGGGGACGACGGCTGCGATCACGTGTCGGGGTAACTTGCCGTCCACCCGGAAGGTGGGGACGTCGTGCAGCTCTTCCTTGCCTTCGGTGTGCGGCTGCCTCGCCCCGTCGAGCAGGGTGCGAAGGCCGTTCTTCCGGCCGAGCAGCTGTGCCGGGTCGAAGGGCTGGGGAACGGGTTCGCGCCTGGTGAGCCCCTCACCGTTCTCCAACGTCAGCGCGCCGTCGGCTACCACGAACTCGTACTGGGCGCGTTTGATGCCGTGTTGCACGTCGGCGGTCCCGCGTGCGTAGCCGTGCGGTGGCGGGTCGCGCCTGGCGACGCCCTCGACCTCGCGGACCGACAGCCCGGGCACCGCACCGCTCACGTTGAACGCGAAGTTCACGCTGTGCAGTTGCCCCAGCGCGTCGGCTGAGGCGTCGAGCAGGGACCGTGCCCGCGGCAGTGGGCCGGTGGTGTCCGGCGACGCAGCGCAACCGCCGAGTAGTGCGATGGCGAGCAGGAGTGAGATCGAAAGCGCGAAGCGGCGCGACTGCATGGCATCACGTTAGCGGGGCGTTTGCGGCGCGTTCAGCTTGCCCGAACGCGCACCTGCCGCGAAGGTGCGTCGATAAGCCAGCGGTGCGACGCCGATCGAGGCATTGAGGTGGTGACGAAGTGACGCGGCGCTGCCGAGGCCCGATTCGGCGGCGACCCGGTCGACGGGCAGGTCCGTGCTCTCCAGCAGGTGCCGTGCGTGAAGTACGCGCTGCCGGGTCAACCACGTGTGCGGCGGTAGGCCGGTCTCCTCGCGAAACCGCCTGCTGAACGTTCGCGGGCTCATCGTGGCGTGCGCGGCCAGCGTCGCCAGGTCGAGTGGCTCGGCGAGGTGCTGCAGCGCCCACGCCCTGGTTGCTGCCGTACTGCCGTCCCGCGTCGCGGCCAGCGGCCGGTCGATGAACTGCGATTGGCCGCCGTCTCGCCACGGCGGCACCACGCAGTGCCTTGCCGCCACGTTGGCCGCCTCGCTGCCGTGGTCACCGCGAACGACGTGCAGGCACAGATCGACGCCCGCGGCGAGTCCCGCGGAGGTGAGCACGTCGCCGTCGTCGACGAACAGCACGTTCTCGTCAAGCTCCACCTTCGGGTACAGCGCGCGGAAGTCGTCGGCGTAGGCCCAGTGCGTGGTGGCACGGCGGCCGTCGAGCAAGCCCGCCGCCGCGAGCACGAACGCGCCGGTGCAGATGGACATCACGCGAGCATGCGACGGGATACGGGCAAGCGCGGCCGCGATGTCGGCGGGCAGCGTGCCGTGGTGTCGAGGTCCGTTGACCATCGTGCCCGGGATGATCACCGTGTCGGCGCAGTCGAGGGCCTCCGGGCCGTGGTCGAGCACGGCCGTGTATCCGGCTCCGACCCGGACCGGACGGTTGTCGACCCCGCAGATGCGCACGTCGTAGAGGCGCTCGCCGTCGCGGCGCGCCGTCGTGAAGATCTGCTGCGGTATGTGCATGTCGTAGCCCACGACGGGTTCGAGCGCCAGGACGGTGACCAGGTGCATGGCAAGATCTTTGCATATATTGGCGTTCTTGCCACTCGTTCGGCGGGCGAGCTACGCACAAGATCGAGTCCGTGACCGATCTGCCGACGCTCTCCCCGGCTACCAACCCGACCGCTCGCCGAGTCCACTGGGCATGGTTCGTCGCCTTCGCGGCGTTCGTCGCCCTGCTCGGCGCGGCCGGGTTCCGCGCGGTCCCCAGCGTGCTCATCGACCCGCTGCACCGGGAGTTCGGCTGGTCACGGGGCACGATCTCGGCCGCCGTCTCGGTGAACCTGCTGCTGTACGGCTTCATCTCCCCGTTCGCCGCCGCGCTGATGCAGCGGCTGGGGATGCGGCGCGTCGTCACCGGCGCGTTGCTGCTGGTGTCGGCGGGCAGCGGGTTGACCGTGTTCATGACACAGAGCTGGCAGCTGCTGCTGTGTTGGGGCGTGCTGGTGGGCGCGGGCTCGGGAGCGATGGCGCTCGCCTTCGTGGCGACGGTGACCAGCAGCTGGTTCGTTCGCCACCGCGGATTGGTCAGCGGTGTGCTGACGGCGGCGGGTGCGACCGGCCAACTGGTGTTCCTTCCGCTGGTTGCCGCGCTGGCCGCCGAGCACGGCTGGAGAGCGGCATCACTTGCCGTGGCGGGGGCGGCACTGGCGGTCGTCCCGATCGTGGTGCTGCTGCTGCGTGACCGGCCCGCCGATGTCGGCACCACCGCCTACGGTGCCGACACAGCGATCGCCCCGCCGGCAGCCGACGCGCCCGGCGCGTTGCTCCTGCTGCGACAGGCCGTTCGCAACCGAACGTTTTGGCTGCTCGCAGGCGGTTTCGCGATCTGTGGAGCCTCGACGAACGGACTCGTCGGCACTCACTTCGTGCCCGCGGCCCACGACCACGGGATGCCGTACACGACCGCGGCCGGCCTGCTCGCGCTGGTCGGGGTATTCGACGTCGCGGGAACGGTGCTGTCGGGCTGGTTGACCGACCGAGTGGATCCGCGCAGGCTCCTCATCGCCTACTACACGTTGCGCGGCGCCTCCCTGCTCGTGCTGCCACAGCTGTTCGCGGAGACCACCGAGCCGCCGATGTGGGCGTTCATCGTGATCTACGGGCTGGACTGGGTCGCGACCGTACCGCCGACGGTGGCGCTGTGCAGGCAGCGATTCGGCGACTCCGGCCCCGTGGTGTTCGGCTGGGTGTTCGCCTCACACCAGGCCGGCGCCGCGCTGGCCGCGTTCGGCGCCGGGCTCACGCGCGATGTGTTCGGCAGCTACGAGTTCGTCTGGTACGCGGCGGGCGGCCTCTGTGCGATCGCCGCGCTGTTCTCGCAGCGAATTCGCTCGCCGGAACGGTGACCCTGAAACACCGAGTTAACAAGCCGCGCATAGGGTCGCGGCATGGATCGCCAGCAGGAGTTCGTGCTGCGCACGCTGGAAGAACGCGACATTCGGTTCGTGCGGCTGTGGTTCACCGACGTCCTCGGTTTTCTCAAGTCGGTGGCGATCGCGCCTGCCGAACTCGAAGGTGCCTTCAGCGAGGGAATCGGCTTCGACGGCTCGGCCATCGAGGGCTTCGCGAGGGTGTACGAGTCCGACATGATCGCCAAGCCCGACCCTTCGACGTTTCAGGTGCTGCCGTGGGAGACGGCGGAGGGCGGGCACTACTCGGCGCGCATGTTCTGTGACATCGCCATGCCCGACGGGTCGCCTTCCTGGGCCGACCCCCGGCACGTGCTGCGCAGGCAGTTGTCGAAGGCAGGGGAGGCGGGCTTCACCTGCTACGTGCATCCGGAGATCGAGTTCTTCCTCCTCGCAGGCCTGCCGGAGCCCGGCCGCGAGCCGGAGCCCGCCGACAACGGCGGCTACTTCGACCAGGCAAGTCACGCGACGGCGACCCACTTCCGCAGGCACGCCATCGAGGCGCTCGAGGCGATGGGGATCTCGGTCGAGTTCAGCCATCACGAGGGAGCCCCGGGCCAGCAGGAGATCGACCTTCGCTACGCCGACGCCCTGACCATGGCCGACAACGTCATGACGTTTCGCTACGTGGTCAAGGAAGTCGCGCTCATGCAGGGCGTTCGGGCCACGTTCATGCCCAAGCCCTACACCAACCAGCCCGGCTCGGGCATGCACACGCACGTCTCGCTGTTCGAGGGTGATCGCAATGCGTTCTACAGCCCGGAGGACCCCTACGAGCTGTCGGAGACGGGTAAGGCCTTCGTGGCCGGGCTGTTGCACCACGCCAGGGAGATCTCGGCTGTGACGAACCAGTGGGTGAACTCCTACAAGCGCCTGATCAGGGGCGGGGAGGCCCCCACGACAGTGTCATGGGGCAGGGCGAACCGATCGGCGCTGGTACGGGTGCCGATGTACTCGCCAGGCAAGGCGTCCTCACGCAGGGTCGAGATCCGCACTCTGGACTCGGCCTGCAATCCCTATCTGGCGTACTCGGTGATTCTTGCCGCGGGCTTGAAAGGCGTCGAACAGGGTTACGAGCTTCCGCCTGCCGCGGAGGACAACATCTGGACGCTGTCGGACTCGGAGCGAAAGGCCGCGGGTTACACGGAGCTACCGCAGAACCTCGGCGAGGCGTTGACCGAGATGGAGCGGTCGGAGTTGCTGCCCGACGCGCTCGGCGAGCATGTCTACGACTTCTTCCTTCGCAACAAGCGGGTGGAGTGGGACAGCTACCGCAGTGCGGTGACGCCGTACGAGTTGCGAACCCTGCTGCCCGTGCTTTGATCCGTCCTGACCAGCGGTTTCGCCGCATGGTGACCCCCCTGTTCAGGGGTAGATCAGCGGTGTGTAATCTTTTCTTCGTCGCCAGGGGCGGCCGGAGACAGGCAAGGTTGACACCGCGCAGGGCTCCGGGTAACGTTGCTGGTCGGCCCTGAGGTAGGGCACAACCCTTCGACTTCGAGTTCGGACTTTGGTCCGGGGTTGGTCGACGCCTCAGGCGAAATACCGAAGCGATGTTTTGTGTTGTTTGAGAACTCAACAGTGTGCTAGCAGATTTTGTGTTTGTGGTGTTTGTTTTTTGTGGCCCCTTGTTTTTTGTGGGGTTTGTGAGTTCAGGGTTTTTGTTGGAGAGTTTGATCCTGGCTCAGGACGAACGCTGGCGGCGTGCTTAACACATGCAAGTCGGACGCTGAAGCTCAGCTTGCTGGGTGGATGAGTGGCGAACGGGTGAGTAACACGTGGGTAATCTGCCCTGTACTTCGGGATAAGCCTTGGAAACGGGGTCTAATACCGGGTAGGACACATCGTCGCATGGTGGTGTGTGGAAAGCCTTTCGGGGTGGTATGGGATGAGCCCGCGGCCTATCAGCTTGTTGGTGGGGTGATGGCCTACCAAGGCGGTGACGGGTAGCCGGCCTGAGAGGGTGACCGGCCACACTGGGACTGAGACACGGCCCAGACTCCTACGGGAGGCAGCAGTGGGGAATATTGCACAATGGGCGCAAGCCTGATGCAGCGACGCCGCGTGAGGGATGACGGCCTTCGGGTTGTAAACCTCTTTCGCCCAGGACGAAGGGTTTCGGCTTGACGGTACTGGGAGAAGAAGCACCGGCTAACTACGTGCCAGCAGCCGCGGTAATACGTAGGGTGCGAGCGTTGTCCGGAATTATTGGGCGTAAAGAGCTCGTAGGCGGTGTGTCACGTCTGCCGTGAAAACCTACGGCTTAACCGTGGGCGTGCGGTGGATACGGGCATCACTTGAGTTCGGTAGGGGAGACTGGAATTCCTGGTGTAGCGGTGGAATGCGCAGATATCAGGAGGAACACCGGTGGCGAAGGCGGGTCTCTGGGCCGATACTGACGCTGAGGAGCGAAAGCGTGGGGAGCGAACAGGATTAGATACCCTGGTAGTCCACGCTGTAAACGTTGGGCGCTAGGTGTGGGGTGCTGTTCACGTGTCCCGTGCCGTAGCTAACGCATTAAGCGCCCCGCCTGGGGAGTACGGCCGCAAGGCTAAAACTCAAAGGAATTGACGGGGGCCCGCACAAGCGGCGGAGCATGTGGATTAATTCGATGCAACGCGAAGAACCTTACCTGGGCTTGACATGCATCAGACGCATCCAGAGATGGGTGTTCCCTTGTGGTTGGTGTACAGGTGGTGCATGGCTGTCGTCAGCTCGTGTCGTGAGATGTTGGGTTAAGTCCCGCAACGAGCGCAACCCTTGTCCTATGTTGCCAGCGGGTAATGCCGGGGACTCGTGGGAGACTGCCGGGGTCAACTCGGAGGAAGGTGGGGATGACGTCAAGTCATCATGCCCCTTATGTCCAGGGCTTCACACATGCTACAATGGCTGGTACAGAGGGTGGCGATACCGTGAGGTGGAGCGAATCCCTTAAAGCCGGTCTCAGTTCGGATCGTAGTCTGCAACTCGACTGCGTGAAGTCGGAGTCGCTAGTAATCGCAGATCAGCAGTGCTGCGGTGAATACGTTCCCGGGCCTTGTACACACCGCCCGTCACGTCACGAAAGTCGGTAACACCCGAAGCCCATGGCCCAACCCCTGTTGGGGAGGGAGTGGTCGAAGGTGGGACTGGCGATTGGGACGAAGTCGTAACAAGGTAGCCGTACCGGAAGGTGCGGCTGGATCACCTCCTTTCTAAGGAGCAACTGTTCCGCGGTTGTTCGTGGATTTTTGTGAACCGCCACAAATGTGTCCCTGTGCTGTGTTCTGCCCTGTTGTGGGGTGGTGGTGTGGGGGTCTGCTGGTGCGCTGTTGGGTTTTGAGGCAACACGTGGTGTTGTTTCGGTGTGGTGTTTGAGAATTGCAGAGTGGGTGCGAGCATCTTTGTGGTCAAGTTGTGTAGGGCACATGGTGGATGTCTGGGCATCAGGGGCCGATGAAGGACGTGGGAGGCTGCGATAAGCCTCGGGGAGCTGTCAACCGAGCTGTGATCCGAGGGTGTCCGAATGGGGTAACCCGGCACCCGTGATGGGGTGTCACCCGCACCTGAATGTATAGGGTGTGTGGAGGGAACGCGGGGAAGTGAAACATCTCAGTACCCGTAGGAAGAGAAAACAAGTGTGATTCCGTGAGTAGTGGCGAGCGAAAGCGGAGGAGGCTAAACCGTGCGCATGTCAAGCTGTCAGGTGTTGTGTGTGCGGGGTTGTGGGGTGCCACTGTTCAGGAGCTGACACTTCTGGCGATGCCGTGTGTGGTTAGTGGAACAGCCTGGGATGGTTGACCGGAGTGGGTGAGAGTCCCGTACGCGAAAACTGCATGGCGGTGTTGTGGTGGTGTCCCCGAGTAGCAGCGAGCTCGTGGAATTTGCTGTGAATCTGCCGGGACCACCCGGTAAGCCTAAATACTTCCTGGTGACCGATAGCGGACGAGTACCGTGAGGGAAAGATGAAAAGTACCCCGGGAGGGGAGTGAAAGAGTACCTGAAACCGTGTGCCTGCAAGCCGTCAGAGCTGCTGCCTTGTGTGGTGGTGATGGCGTGCCTTTTGAAGAATGAGCCTGCGAGTTAGTGCTGCGTGGCGAGGTTAACCCGGGTGGGGTAGCCGGAGCGAAAGCGAGTCCGAAGAGGGCGTGTGAGTCGCGTGGTCTAGACCCGAAGCGGAGTGATCTACCCATGGCCAGGGTGAAGCGCCGGTAAGACGGTGTGGAGGCCCGAACCCACCAGGGTTGAAAACCTGGGGGATGAGCTGTGGGTAGGGGTGAAAGGCCAATCAAACTCCGTGATAGCTGGTTCTCCCCGAAATGCATTTAGGTGCAGCGTCACGTGTTTCACGCCTGGGGTAGAGCTACTGGATGGCCTAGGGGGCTTACCGGCTTACCGAAGTCAACCAAACTCCGAATACGGGTGTGTGAGAGCGTGGCAGTGAGACGGCGGGGGATAAGCTTCGTCGTCGAGAGGGAAACAGCCCAGAACACCGGCTAAGGCCCCTAAGTGTGTGCTCAGTGGGAAAGGATGTGGAGTCGCTGAGACAACCAGGAGGTTGGCTTAGAAGCAGCCATCCTTGAAAGAGTGCGTAATAGCTCACTGGTCAAGTGGTTCTGCGCCGATAATGTAGCGGGGCTTAAGCACACCGCCGAAGCCGTGTCACCTGCACAGGAGATCCGCCGGCTCTGGTTCGTCCGGGGTGGGTGTAGTCGTGTGGGTGGGTAGGGGAGCGTCCTGCATCCGGTGAAGCCATCGCGTGAGCGAGTGGTGGAGGGTGTGGGAGTGAGAATGCAGGCATGAGTAGCGAATGCAGAGTGAGAATCTCTGCCGCCGGATGACCAAGGGTTCCTGGGCCAGGTTGTTCCGCCCAGGGTAAGTCGGGACCTAAGGCGAGGCCGACAGGCGTAGTCGATGGACAACGGGTTGATATTCCCGTACCCGCGTGTGCGCGTCCCTGGCGAGGCAGGTGAGACTAACCACCCGTGTCTGCTGGTTCTCTTTCGGGAGGACCGGTGGGTGTGCGTGGGACCTGATCCTGTAGTAGCCAAGCGATGGGGTGACGCAGGAAGGTAGCCCCGCCAGTCAGTGGTGATACTGGTGTAAGCGTGTGGCCCGCCCGGCAGGCAAATCCGTCGGGCTGTCTTGGATGACGAGGGTGAGGCGTGATGCATAGCCGTTGTGGCGAAGTAGGGTGATCCTCTGCTGCCGAGAAAAGCCTCTAGCGAGTGCGCGCGTGGCCCGTACCCCAAACCGACACAGGTGGTCAGGTAGAGAATACCAAGGCGATCGGGTGAACTGTGGTTAAGGAACTCGGCAAATTGCCCCCGTAACTTCGGGAGAAGGGGGGCCGAAACATCTGAAGCCCCACGCGGGCTGGGATGGGTCGGCCGCAGAGACCAGCGGAAAGCGACTGTTTACTAAAAACACAGGTCCATGCGAAGACGTAAGTCGATGTATATGGACTGACGCCTGCCCGGTGCTGGAACGTTAAGAGGACCGGTTAGCCCCCCTCGGGGGTGAAGCTGAGAATTTAAGCGCCAGTAAACGGCGGTGGTAACTATAACCATCCTAAGGTAGCGAAATTCCTTGTCGGGTAAGTTCCGACCTGCACGAATGGCGTAACGACTTTCCGGCTGTCTCAACCACAGGCCCGGCGAAATTGCACTACGAGTAAAGATGCTCGTTTCGCGCGGCAGGACGGAAAGACCCCGGGACCTTTACTACAGCTTGGTATTGGTTTTCGGTTCGGCTTGTGTAGGATAGGTGGGAGACTGTGAAACCCGCACGCCAGTGCGGGTGGAGTCATTGTTGAAATACCACTCTGGCCGGATGGGGAACCTCAACCCACGCCCCTGATCGGGGTGGGGGACAGTGCCTGGTGGGTAGTTTAACTGGGGCGGTTGCCTCCCAAAGAGTAACGGAGGCGCCCAAAGGTTCCCTCAGCCTGGTTGGCAATCAGGTGTTGAGTGTAAGTGCACAAGGGAGCTTGACTGTGAGACTGACGGGTCGAGCAGGTGCGAAAGCAGGGACTAGTGATCCGGCACCACCTGGTGGAAGGGGTGTCGCTCAACGGATAAAAGGTACCCCGGGGATAACAGGCTGATCTTGCCCAAGAGTCCATATCGACGGCATGGTTTGGCACCTCGATGTCGGCTCGTCGCATCCTGGGGCCGGAGTAGGTCCCAAGGGTTGGGCTGTTCGCCCATTAAAGCGGCACGCGAGCTGGGTTTAGAACGTCGTGAGACAGTTCGGTCCCTATCCGCCGCGCGCGCAGGAGACTTGCGGAAGGCTGTCCCTAGTACGAGAGGACCGGGACGGACGAACCTCTGGTATGCCAGTTGTCCCACCAGGGGCACGGCTGGTTAGCTACGTTCGGAAGGGATAACCGCTGAAGGCATCTAAGCGGGAAACCCGTTCCAAGATGAGGTCTCCCACCCCCCGTGGGTTAAGGCCCCCAGCAGACCACTGGGTAGATAGGCCAGACATGGAAGCACAGCAATGCGCTCTGGAGTGGACTGGTACTAATCGGCCGAGGACTTCACCACAAAACCCCATACACCCGCACCCACTCTGCAACTCTGAAACACCACACCACACCACACCGTGGTTGTTTCACCACCGTTTCGGTGGCCACAGCGACAGGGACACGCCCGGACCCATCCCGAACCCGGAAGCTAAGCCTGCCAGCGCCGATGGTACTGCACCCCCACGGGTGTGGGAGAGTAGGACACCGCCGAACACCAACAGAAAACAGCCCCGGAGCCGGGTAGTGAGAGATGGATCAACGTCTTCTCTCCGCGGCTTCGGGGCTGTTTCTGTTTTATTCGACAGTGCGCCGGTGAGAATGCGCGGAGGTCGAGGCAACCAGCTACCGCGGCATTCCCGGAGAACGAGCACCGAAGCATTTCAGATTCGCTGAGGCGCGGTCTTTGACTACGGTCACCTTTGGGCTGCGACGATGATGGGATTCGAGTCGAGGGAAGCGTTACTCCGCCGTGGCGGACGCACCTCTCCTGATCCCGCACTTCGCCGGAGCCCCTTTCAAACGATCGGTCAACTCGGCTCGGCGCCAACCACGCGACGAACCTCGCCGCGATGAGACCCCGCTACCGGGCACTCGGCTGCGTTGTAACCGACGAGCGCGCCCGTACCCTGGGCACGTGAGCGCCACTCGAATACTCGTTGTGCAACCCGACCCCTCCGATCCTCCGGGTCCGCTGGGGGACTGGCTGACAGAAGCCGGTGCCGAACTCGAGCTGCGCCGGATGCCCGCCGACGGGATACCTGACGACGTCGGCGGCTACGACGCGTTGATCTGCCTGGGCGGGGGCATGGGAGCCGAGGACGACACCGCGCATCCCTGGCTTGCCGACGTGCGACGCCTCCTCGCTCGTGCCGCGGCGCAGGACCTGCCGACCTTGGGGGTTTGCCTCGGGGCCCAGTTGTTGGCAGTCGCGACAGGTGGCCGTGTGGTACGGGGAGATCGCGGGCCCGAAGCCGGTCCAGGCCTCGTGTCGAAGAAGGACGCGGCATGGACCGACCCGTTGTTCGCCGACCTACCTCTGCTGCCGGACGTGCTGCAGTTTCACGCCGACGTCATCGAGAGCCTTCCGGGGCAGGCCGAACTGCTGGCCTCGTCACCGAGGTACCGAAACCAAGCGTTTCGCCTGAATCGCCGCGTCTACGGCATCCAGTTCCACATCGAGACGACACCAGGAGTGGTGCTCGATTGGGCGGCGAACGCTGTGAAGGTCGCCGCGGCGGCGAAAGACGGTGCCTTCGAGCCTCACACCCTGGCGCAGTCACACGCAGATCTCGCTCAAACCTGGCGTCCGTTCGCCCACCGGTTCGTGGACCTGGCCGCCGCACGGCTGGAGCCGGCGAACCGCAAGCCGCGGACATTGCCGCTGACGTGATCGCCACGAAGGCATCCGGTGTCAGTTCTCGACTGCGGCTACGGTGAGAGCTGATGGTAGAGCGCGTTCGGCCGACAGCGTCGGCAGCGAGGTTCGGCTTCACCGACGACCGGGCGGGCGAGTTGCTGAGCGCAGCCGGGTGGTGGGCGGAGTCCGGTCCGGTCGAGGGCTGCGAGAACGTGGTCGCCGCGTTCGGCCGTGCCCCGGACCCTGATCTCGCGCTTTTCTGCATCGACCGCATCCGTACCGCGGACCCGGATGCCTGGCCGGACCTGGCGGCAGCGCTTCGCGACGATGCCGACCTGCGTGGACGCTTGCTTGCGGTGCTGGGCACCTCCACCGCTCTCGGTGATGTGCTCGTCGGCTCGCCGGGAAGCTGGCGGCTGCTGGCCGACGCGGGGCGAACACCCACCGCCGACTACACGACGGTCCTCGCGGAGGCCATCGAGGACGGCACCGAGGTTCTGACCGGACCGCCCGCCGAGCGGGCGCTGCGTAAGGCCTACCGCGCACTACTGCTGGAGGTGGCTGCCGCCGATCTCGGTCACCTGGTGGAACCCCAGCTGGATCGGCCTTCGTTCACTGAGACCACCGCCGCGTTGACCGCGCTGGCCGAGGCGGCGTTGCGCGCGGGGCTGCGGGTGGCTCTACGTGAGGTGGCCGACTCCAGCAGCGCCACGCTGGCCGTGATCGCGATGGGAAAGTGCGGGGGGCGCGAACTCAACTACGTCAGCGACGTCGATGTGGTCTTCGTCGGGGAAGGAGACCTCCAGGTCGCCACCCGGCTGGCCACGACCATGGCGCGGGTCGTCGGAAACGCCTGCTTCGAGGTCGACGCCGCGTTGCGGCCGGAAGGCAAGGCAGGCGCCCTGGTGCGCACGCTGGAAGGGCACGAGACCTACTACAAGAAATGGGCTCGGACCTGGGAGTTCCAGGCGCTTCTCAAGGCTCGCCCTGTGGCTGGTGACGCCGAGCTGGGTCGCCGCTACGCGGAACTGGTCACGCCGTTGGTGTGGTCGGCCGCTGAGCGGGAGAACTTCGTCGCCGACGTGCAGCAGATGCGTCGCCGTGTCGAATCCCACGTGCCCTCGCAACTGGTTGATCGCGAGCTGAAACTGGGCAGAGGCGGGTTGCGGGACGTCGAGTTCGCGGTGCAGCTACTGCAACTGGTGCACGGCCGGGTCGACCCCGAGCTGCGTTCGGCCTCGACGATGGAAGCGCTGGAGGCGTTGGGCGGGGGCGGGTACGTCGGCCGGGTGGACGCCGCCGAACTGCGGATGTCGTACGAGTTCCTGCGCACCGTGGAGCATCGGCTGCAACTGCGCTCGCTGCGGCGCACACACCTGTTTCCGGCCTTCGGCGACACCGAACAGTTGCGTTGGCTGGCCAGAGCCACCGGCATACAACCAGTGCGCGGGCAGTCGCGCGGCGAGGTGCTCACCGCCGAGTTTCGCAGGCACGCGCAGCGTATCCGGCGGCTGCACGAGAAGCTTTTCTACCGACCACTGCTCGACGCGGTGGCCCGTGTACCCACAGCGGCGCTGCGGTTGACCACGTCGCAGGCCGAGAGCAGGCTGGCTGCCCTGGGGTATGCGGCGCCGGAAGGAGCGTTGCACCACATCAAGGCGCTCACGTCGGGGGTGTCCCGCCGGGCCGCCATCCAGCAGACGCTGCTGCCCGTCCTGCTCGACCTGCTTGCCGACACCCCCGATCCGGACGGCGGCCTGCTGGCCTACCGGAAGGTGTCCGAAGCGCTCGCCGAAACCCCGTGGTACCTGCGGGTGCTGCGGGACGAGGCCGCCGTGGTCGAGCGACTGGCCACGTTGCTGGGTACCGCCCGCCTGGTTCCCGATCTGCTTGTTCGGGCACCGGAGGTGCTGAAGCTGCTCGGCGAGGTGGACCGGCTCGCCGGGCGTTCGCCGGACGAGGTCGCCACGTCGCTGCGTTCGGCCGCCCGCAGGCAGCCAGGCATGGACGCGGCGGTCGCGACGGCTCGGTCGTTACGTCGGCACGAACTGCTGCGGGTTGCCTGTGCCGATCTGCTCGGCATGCTCGAGGTGCGGGCCGTGTGCACCGCACTGTCCTCGGTGTGGGTCGCGGTGCTGCAGAGCGCTGTGGCCGCGGCGATCAGGCAGCGCTCGGCGGAGTTGGGCGCTGAACCGGCCCGCATCGCGGTGATCGGCATGGGAAGGCTCGGCGGCGCGGAACTCGGCTACGGCTCGGACGCGGATGTGCTGTTCGTATGCGAACGGTCGGGTGGCGCCTCCGACGGCGAGGCCCTGCGGTTCGCGACATCCGTGGCCGAGACGGTGCGCCGGTCTCTCAGCGCACCGAGCCAGGACCCCGCTCTGGAGGTGGATACGGACCTGCGCCCGGAGGGTCGCGGCGGTCCACTGGTGCGCACGCTCGATTCCTACCGCGCGTACTACGAGAGGTGGGGCCAGGTGTGGGAAGCGCAGGCCTTGCTGCGGGCCAAACCCGTCGCTGGAGATGAGGACCTCGGGCAGCGATTCGTGGCCGCCATCGACCCCGTCCGCTACCCGGACGGAGGACTGGACCAGGCCAAGGTACGGGAGATCCGGCGAATCAAGGCGAGAGTCGACACCGAACGCATGCCAAAAGGGGCCGATCCCACCACGCACGCCAAGCTCGGCCGCGGCGGGCTGGCCGACATCGAATGGACCGCGCAACTGATGCAGCTGCGCTACGCGCACGAAGTGCCCGCGTTGCGCACCACGTCGACACATGCCGCGCTGCGAGCATTGGCGCAGGCAGGGCTGGCCGAAACCGCCGACGTGGAATCGCTGGTCAGTGCATGGGAACTGGCCACAAGGGCACGCAACATGGCGATGCTGGTGCGGGGGAAGGCCGTGGACCAGTTGCCAACCTCCGGCCGGGAGCTGGCCGCCGTGGCCCGGGTGTTCGGATACTCGGCCGACGATGACCCAGGTGAATTCATCGACTCCTACCGGCGAGTCACTCGCCGTGCCCACTCGGTCGTGGAGCGCCTGTTCTACGAGAGCTGAGGTGCGCGGTAATCGCCATGGCGTGAAGCCTGTTTGCTCACCTTTGTAGGGCCGCGGCGACGCGGAGTGCATATGGTTGGCCTGTGACTGAGCACGAAACGTTTCGGATCCGGCTGAAGGTGCGGCACTACGAGCTGGACAGCCTTGGCCACGTCAACCACGCTGTCTACCACTCATACGGCGAGGTCGCGCGACTGGAGCTGTTCGAGAAGGCGGGCGGTGGGCCCGGCAGCAGCCACGACCAGCGGCTGGCACCGGTAATGCTCGAATCACACATCAGCTTCCGACGCGAGCTGCGGTCGGGCGAGGAAATCGATGTCACCTGCCGAGCCAAGTTCGGGGACGGCAAGACGTTCCGCATGGACTCCGGCATCTACAAGGCCGACGGCACGCTGTCGGCGGAGATCACCTGCACGCTGGGCCTGATGGATCTTGAGCGGCGTAAGCTCGTGGCCGACCCGCGTGGCTGGTTCGAGCGAAGCGGCGTCGACATGAAACTGTTGTGCGGGGAATAGCGGGCGACGACAGCAAGATCCGGCGGCGTGCTGAACATCCGCGTCGATGCCATGGTGGCCGGGTACGGCAAGGCCCGCGAGCACTGGTAGGTGTGTTCGGTTACCCGCTGGGAGCAACCCACGCCCCGCCATGACCTGCTCGTCCGCAAGCACCGCCCGATAACGTGACGCACAAACACCTCCGCGAACACGGCAAGACGTGGCCATGCCACGAATAGCCCGCCAGCTGGTGCCCGACCAGGGTTTCGACCGACGCCGAACCGGGCATATCGGCAAGCACCAGCGGAGGGCGGTGATGGGTTGTGCGGCTGCATCGCAGCGACCTGTCTCGCCCGGGCATCCGCAGACGCCGTAGCGGCAAGGGGTTCCGCTACGTCCAGCCGGACGGCTCACCGCTGCGGGACGAGGACACTGCCGCGCGGATCCGCGGCTTGGCCATCCCGCCCGCGTGGCGCGGGGTATGGATCTGCCCCCGGCCTGACGGGCACATCCAGGCAATCGGCGTGGACGGCGCCGGGCGGCGGCAGTACCTCTACCACTCGCAGTGGCGCAGGGCCCGCGACGAGGAGAAGCACAAGCGGGTGGCCGCGCTCGGCGCGATCCTGCCCCGCCTGCGGGCCCGGCTGCGCGAGCAACTCGACGCCCCCGGCCTCGGCCGGGAACGGGTGCTGGCCGCCGCGCTGCGCATGATCGACCGCGGCGTGTTCCGCGTCGGCCACGAACAGTACGCCGAGGACAACGGCTCCCGTGGCGCCGCCACACTGCTGCGCGACCATGTCCGCATCCGCCGCGACGAACTGACTTTCCGATTCCCCGCCAAAGGCGGCGCTGTGGCGACCGCAACTCTGCCCGACGAGCAACTCGCCGCAGTCCTCACGGCACTGCGCCGCCGCCGGACCGCCGATCCGCGGCTGCTGGCCTACCGGACAGCGAATGGCTGGCGCAACGTCCGCGCGGAGGACGTCAACGAACGATTCAAAGAACTCGCCGGAGAGGACTTCACGGTCAAGGACCTGCGCACCTGGAACGCCACCGTGCTCGCCGCCGTCGGACTCGGCGGCACCGAACCGCCCTCCTCACAGCGGGCGACCAAGCGTGCGATCAGCGCCGTTCTCCGGGACGTGGCCGACGAACTGGGCAACACCCCGGCCGTCGCACGGCGCTCCTACGTCGACCCACGGGTGATCACCGCGTTCACCGATGGCCTGACGATCCGCTCGGCCGTACGCAGGGTCGGCCAGCACGGTCTCAACGACGACGACACCAGAGCCCACCTGGAACGAGCGGTGCTGCGCCTGCTCCGCAAAGCAGGCCAGAACGCCACCGCCGGTGCAGGATGCTGCCGCCCGCAACGGCGCCGCTGAGCCTCCGCCTGGGTCGCAGGAGGCCACCCAGTGCCTGCGGCTCCCCGAACACTTCTCCCGCCGCTTCGCTCCCTCCGAGGCTCGTGACGATTTGGTGCAGGTCGCCTGCCCGCCGGGCCGGCGCGGTGCCCGGTTCGGGGTCTTCAGCAGCAGTGAGTTCCTCTCGTTCGCCGTGCCCAGCATCATTTTCGGGACACGACACAGACCCCATCGCCGAGCGCGTCGGCATCTCCCCGACGCAGCAGATTCCTCGCAGCACCATGAGCAACGGCCGGCCCCGCGCGGGTGGCGGAACCGGCCGTTTCGCTACGATTGCCCGCAGCCGGCCTTGGTGGTCGACAACAGCCGTTTGACCAGGTCAGGCCCGGTCGTGCATCACACGTCGTAGTACAGCGCGAACTCGTAGGGGTGCGGGCGCAGCCGCAGCGGGTCGATCTCGTTCTCACGCTTGAAGGCGATCCAGGTCTCGATCACGTCGGGCGTGAACACGCCACCCTCGAGCAGGAAGTCGTGGTCGGCCTCCAGCGAATCGAGGACCGAGCCGAGGTCGCCCGGCACGAGCTTGACGTTCTTGGCCTCCTCGGGCGGCAGCTCGTAGAGGTCCTTGTCGATGGGCTCCGGCGGCTCGATCTTGTTCTTGATGCCGTCGAGGCCCGCCATCATCATCGCCGCGAACGCCAGGTAGGGGTTACCCGAGGAGTCGGGGCAGCGGAACTCGATCCGCTTGGCCTTGGCATTGCTGCCGGTGATGGGGATCCGGACACACGCGGACCTGTTGCGCTGCGAGTACACCAGGCTGACCGGCGCCTCGAACCCGGGGACGAGCCGGTGGTAGGAGTTCACCGTCGGGTTCGTGAACGCGAGCAGACTCGGGGCATGGGCCAGGATGCCGCCGATGTAGTGACGCGCGGTGTCCGAAAGGCCTGCGTAGCCGGACTCGTCGTAGAACAGCGGTGTGCCGTCCTTCCACAGCGACTGGTGGCAGTGCATCCCCGAGCCGTTGTCGCCGAACAGCGGCTTCGGCATGAACGTCGCGGTCTTGCCCGCGTTCCACGCGGTGTTCTTGACGATGTACTTGAACAGCTGCAGGTCGTCGGCTGCGTGCAGCAGCGTGTTGAACTTGTAGTTGATCTCGGCCTGCCCGGCGGTGCCGACCTCGTGGTGGGCGCGCTCGATAGTGAAGCCGGAGCCGGTCAGCTTGTTGACGATCTCGTCCCGCAGATCGGCGTAGTGGTCCACCGGCGGCACCGGGAAGTAGCCACCCTTGAACTTGGTCTTGTAACCGCGGTTGCCGCCTTCTTCCCTGGTCCCGGTGTTCCACCAGCCCTCGACCGAGTCGATCTCGTGGAAGGTGGCGTGTTCGGAGGAGTCGAAGCGCACCGAGTCGAAGACGTAGAACTCCGCCTCCGGACCGAAGAAGACGGTGTCGGCGATGCCCGACTCGGTGATGTACTGCTCTGCCTTCCGCGCGATGTTGCGCGGGTCACGGCTGTACGGCTCGCGCGTGAACGGGTCGTGGACGAAGAAGTTCATCGACAGCGTCTTGTTCGTCCGGAACGGGTCGATACGGGCCGTGGCCGGGTCCGGAAGCAGCAGCATGTCGGATTCGTGAATCGACTGGAAACCGCGCACAGACGAACCGTCGAAGGCCAGGCCTTCTTCGAAGGCGTCCGCGTCGAAAGCCTTGGCGGGGACGGTGAAGTGCTGCATGATGCCTGGCAGGTCGCAGAACCTCACATCGATGAATTGCACGTCCTCGTCCGCGATCAGACGCAGGACATCGTCTGCAGTAGTGGACACCCTCGGTGACTCCTTCGTGTTCGAGCTCGTGCGGCGGTACTCTCTTCGGTTCACGCTAGGAGCGCGGTGTTGCCCGACCGTCACCCGTATGTTTCGCCGGTGTTAACGCCAGCGGCTGAAACCGAATGGTCGACCAGCGCGACGGCTGCCGCTACCTGCGCTTTACCCTGGATGAGTGGCACGGTGGACGGGCGAGTGGCTCTCCTCACTCGGCGGCGTTAACGAGACATCGGACGGCAAGCCACCCCGGTGGCCGGGTGAGCGGTTGGGGCTGCCCGAAAGCGGTGCCGGCTCAGTGGCGGGAGCGGGTCGCCGACTCGTGGCGCTATTGCTGGACCTGCTGCTGGCGTCGTTGTTGACGTCGCTGTTCGTACGGCCTGACTACTCGAACGTAGCAGTGATGCAGGAGTACAACTTGTGGTCGCTGGGGGTGTGGGCAGCGATCACCGTGTTACCGGTGACGTTCTTCGGGTTCACCCCCGGGATGGCGAGCAGGCGTATTCGTGTAGCGAGGCTCGACGGCGGCACGGTGGTCGGCCTTCCGCGCGCCCTGCTGCGCGCGGTGCTGACCTTCCTGATCATCCCGGCGGCCGTTCGCAACGAGGACGGCCGCGGCTGGCACGACCGGCTCACCGCTACGGTCGTGGTGCTCATCCGCTGAGGTTGCCGCCCGGGTCGGCACCGCCGATCGACTATTGCCGGTGTGCCTGTCGAAGGCCCGCCGCAGGGCCGGGCGGGTGTTATGGCGGGTAGACCTGCGGGGTGTCAGCGGCGCCGGATGGTGCGCTGGACGTTGCGCATCTTGGCACCCTGCGGCATCGGTCCCTTCGGCATGGCGGCACCACGGTTGCCCAGCGCCGACAGCTTGGCCTCGAGCGTGTCCACCTGACGCGGCTTGAGATTGCGGGGCAGCTTCATCATGTAGTTCTGCAAGCGGCGCAGCGGCACCTGACCCTCGTCGTTGCCGATGATCACATCGTAGATCGGAGTCTCGCCGACCAGCCGCGCGATGCGCTTCTTCTCCTGCGAGATCAGTGTCCTCACCCGGTGTGGCGCGCCCTCGCCCACCAGAACGACACCGGGACCGCCGAGCACCCGGTGGACGGCGTCGAGTTGAGTCGTGGCCGCCACGGTCTGTGTCACCCGCCACTTGCCGCGCATGTTGTCCAGTGCCCAGGCGGCCGCGCCGGGCTGGCCCTCAGCTTTGGCGAAGACCGTCTTCTGCACCCGGCGACCAAAGATGATCACGGCAGCGAGCACTCCGAACATGGCGCCGACCGGCAACAGCAGCCACTGGATGCCGAATGGCAAACCGATGCCGAAGGCCGCACCGGTCACAACGAGAAAAGACCCCAGCATCCACGGGATGAGAGCCTTGTCCTCCTTGCGCTGCATCTTGAACGCTTGGAAGAGCTGTCCGCGTCGCGCCTTGCTCGCCGCGCGCTTCTCCTTCTTGGCCTGCTTCGCGGCCTCTTTGTCCTGCTTTCCCGCCATAATGCATCAGGATACGGGCGACCATGCGGGTGCGGGCCTGTCGGTACCCTCTGCGAGGATGCCGCCGTGGGAAGTGTCGGCACGTCGGACCGTGGCCGGGCTCCGCTGGAGGGACTGGACCCGCAACAGCGCGCCGCGGCGAGCGCGCCGCGGGGGCCGGTGTGCGTGCTCGCGGGCGCGGGCACCGGCAAGACGAGGACCATCACCCGGCGAATCGCCCACCTGGTGCGTAGCGGTCAGGTTTCAGCAGGCCAGGTGCTCGCCGTCACGTTCACGTCCCGTGCCGCGGGTGAGTTGAGGTCGCGGCTGCGGCAGCTCGGTGTCGAGGGCGCCCAGGCGCGCACGTTCCACGCCGCGGCACTGCGTCAGCTTCGATACTTCTGGCCACGGATCGTCGGGGATCGGCAGTGGGACCTCGTCGAGGGCAACAAGCTGCGCATGGTGGCACTGGCGGCGACCAGGCTTCGGCTGTCGACCGAGGTGGAGCTGTTACGAGATCTCGCAGGCGAGATCGAATGGGCCAAGGCCTCGCTGGTCGGGCCCGAGGAGTACCCCTCCGTCGCGGCGAGGTCGCGTCGTGATCTTCCGTTGGGCGCTGAGGACATCGCGAAGCTGTACCGCACCTACGAGGCGGTCAAGAACGAACAGCAACTGCTCGACTTCGACGACCTGTTGTTACACACCACGGCCGCCCTCGAGGAGCACCAGGAGGTCGCCGAGGAGTTCCGGGACCGGTACCGGTGTTTCGTCGTCGACGAGTACCAGGACATCACCCCTGCGCAGCAACGGCTGCTGGATGCCTGGCTCGGTAGCAGGGACGACCTGACCGTCGTCGGTGACGCCAACCAGACAATCTATTCCTTCGGTGGTGCGTCACCGCGCCCACTGCTCGACTTCACTCGCCGCTTCCCCGAAGCCACGGTGGTGCGGCTGGAACGTGACTACCGTTCCACTCCGCAGGTGGTGGCGCTGGCGAATCGGGTGATCAGTTCCGCGCGGGGCCGTCCCGCCGGTTCCCGGCTCGAGCTTGTCGGGCAGCGCAAAGCCGGTCCGCAGCCACGGTTCGCCGAATACGAGGACGAGCAGTCGGAAGCCGCCGCCGTCGCCGGCAGGATCAAGGAACTGCTCGAAGCAGGCGTACCAGCCAGTGAGATCGCGGTGCTGTTCCGCGTCAACGCCCAGTCGGAAGCCTACGAGCAGGCGCTGTCGGATGCGGCGATCCCGTACCTGGTCCGTGGCGGCGAGCGGTTCTTCGCTCGCACCGAGGTCCGACAGGCTGTGGCCGCGCTACGCAAGGCGGCGTCGGCGCAGGGCGGCCAGGATGCCGAACTCGTCACCTCGGTACGGCGGGTCCTCACCCGCGTCGGGCTTACCGACCGGCCTCCAGCGGGTGGCGCCGCCAAGGAGAGGTGGGATGCGTTGCTCGCGCTCGTGGAGTTGGCCGAGGAACTCGCCACGGCCAAGGACGGTGCCACGCTTACCGACTTCCTAGCCGAACTCGACCAGCGTGCCGCCGCTGCGCATCCGCCGACCGTGGACGGCATCACGTTGGCGTCACTTCACGCGGCCAAGGGGCTGGAGTGGGACGCGGTCTTCCTGGTCGGCCTGGCCGAAGGCACGCTGCCGATACAACACGCCGACGGCAACCCGGACGCGATCGAGGAGGAACGCAGGCTCTTCTACGTCGGCGTTACGCGAGCGAGGGAGCATCTGTCGTTGTCCTGGGCGCTGTCGCGCGGCCCGGGACGTAGGGCCAACCGAAGGCGTAGCCGTTTCCTCCACGGGTTGCTCCCTCAGGAGTTCGTCGCCGGGAACCGGGGCGGTTCCGGGCGGCGCGGCGCGGCCCCGAAGGCGCGCTGCCGGCTGTGCGACCGGCCGCTGGTGGGGACCATGGAGGTCAAGCTGGGGCGCTGCGGCAGTTGCCCCGCAGAGGTCGACGAGGGGCTGCTGGTCCGGCTGAAGGACTGGAGGGCACGGCGGGCACGAGAGCTCAACGTTCCCGCGTTCGTCGTGTTCACCGACGCGACGCTGCTCGCCATCGCCGAGCAGCGGCCCACCGACGATCGCGCGCTCGTGTCGATCTCCGGGATCGGGGCCACCAAGCTCGACAGGTTCGGTGCGGACGTGCTCGCCGTGATCAAGGAGTGCGACGGTCGGTAGCGTCGCGCTCGCGGTGGGGGTCGGTAGGAGTTGCTGCTGAGGCGAGCCACTACCCCCGGCGGGGGAAGTTCGAAAAATCAGTTGCCCCTCGATGTCCAGGCGCAATAGCCTGCAATCACTGGGTGGAAGATCCGCAACTTTTCGGTCGCCAAGGTGACGACCGTGCGGACAGCGAAGGGAGGTGCCGCGATGAAGCTGTTCGAAGCGAATGGCCTCGGTGGCACCACGCTGTCCCGGACCGCTGGAACGGTCGTCACCGCCTGCCCCCTCAACGAGGTTCATCGAGCAGGCAGGCGTCATGACACCGTGGCATTCCGCGCTCGCCGTGCGGCTGCCGCCGACGTCGCCGAGGCCATGTCCCCGGAGTTCCTCCTGGTGGCCGTCGATCTGCCGACCAAGAAGCAGCCCTGGGTTCCGTTGTGCCCAAGTGAGAGATCGCCCTGACAGCAATACCGTCAAGGACAGGCTCACGAAGGCCGCGGAACCGCATCGGGTCCGCGGCCTTCGTGCTGTTTCGGGCAGATGTGGCTTGACAGAAACCCTTAAACACAAAGGAGAACAGGAATGTCATCGGCAACCGCCTTCGCGTCAGAGGAGGCGTTAACCGATCAGTGGACGGCCGGCGCCGGAGTCGCCGAGTTGTTCGACGCGGTGTCTGAGCCGGAACTGCGCCTGCCTTGCCGCTCGGGAGAGGCGGACCTGTGGTTCGCCGAAGCTCCTGCGGACCTGGAGCGAGCGAAGCACCTCTGCGGTGACTGCCCGGTGCGGGCGTCCTGCCTTGCCGGCGCTCTCGCTCGCCGTGAGCCGTGGGGAGTTTGGGGCGGCGAGATATTCGAGCGAGGTGCGGTTGTGGCGAGAAAGCGACCGCGGGGTCGTCCCCGCAAGAACCCGATCGAGCCCGTCAGCGCAGGACAGCGGAGTGCGGCATGAGCACACACACCGTTGATCGGCGAAGGGCACCGCAAGTGTGGTCGGGGGCCGAGTTCGTTCGGCCGCGTACCACCCGATACCGGAAGCGGGAGTTTTCCCAGATGTTGCTGAACGAAGAACTGGCCAGAGCGCGAATACGTGACTGGCTGCAAGCCGCGGAGGGGCAGCGGGACGCCCGTGTCGCCCGTGCCGCGTCGCGGTGGGAGCGGTTGGCCCGCTGGGCATCCGGCCGCTCGCGACGGCTGACCCGGTAGCAGGGGGCGGGGCGGGAGGCGAACGCCAGGTTCGCTTCCCGCCCCGGCGCCGCGCACGGTCGTGTTGAATGGTCCGATGCCAGGTCATACCCACGACGATGTCGACTGGGCCGCTCGGCTCACCTCGTTGCGCCGACTTGACGACCTCGAACGAGATGCACTGGTCGAAGTCGCGCGGCGGCTGACCGACGGGTTGCCTCATGGACCAACCGTGGTCGACGTCGGCTGCGGCGCGGGGGGAATGAGCCTCGCGCTGGCCGACGCCTTGCGGCGGGCAGGCGGTGGAACCCTGATCCTTGTCGACGCTGTCGACGAGGTGCTGGCGGCGGCATCGCAGTCCGTCGCTGCTGCCGGCGACTCGCTGGTGCGCGTGGAAGCCGTGCTGGCCGATGTCGGCGCCGACCAGGTGCGCGAGGTGATTACCGAGGCCGACCTGATCTGGGCGGCGTCGGTCCTGCATCACGTTCCCGATCAGCAGGCCGCAGTGAACCGTCTTGCCGGTGTGCTGCGGCCGGGCGGCCTGCTGGCCGTCGCGGAAGGTGGCCTCGCGCCCCGTTGCCTGCCGTGGGACATCGGGATCGGCAGGCCCGGACTTGAGGAACGCTTGAACGGCGCACGCGAGTCATGGTTCGAAGGCTTGCGCGCAGGCATGCCCGACGTGGCGCGGATGCCGTACGGCTGGACTTGCGCCCTGCGGCGAGCGGGACTGTCGGACCTTCGCTCGTTCAGTTACCTGGTGGACCACCCCGCTCCGGCTGACTCGGCGGTGCTCGACTTCGTGCTCGATCGGTTCGCGTGGTACTCAGAAATCGCCACTGACCACGTCAGCGAGCAGGATCGTGAGGCGGTGCGGCGCCTGCTCGATCCCGACTCACCGGACTACCTCGGTCAGCGCGACGACGTGTACCTCCTGGCTGCCAGGACCGTGCACACCGGACGGCGAGTGTGATGCCACGGTCTTTCGTGCCCGGTCGCGGCGCGAACCAGGACTGGCGACAACAATGCGCGTGGGTCGGCGTGGGTTCGAGAAACCGGAGGCGGTCGGCCCCGCCCGCGTGTGCGCCCCATGCTCGGACCCGGGCTCGCGAAATCGAGGGCGAACTCGCAGTCGAGTAGTGGTGAACTCATGCCGCTTGCCCTGGCACAGCACAGCGCACGGCGGGCCGGACACGTGTTGCCGCCGCGCGGAACGCACTGACCAATTCCCTGAGCACCGCGTTGCCGTTCGTTCGAAGTGACTCGGGCGAACTCCGCACAACGACCACGCCCGCGGCCGTCAGCGACAGCCGTCCGGCTTGCTCTCGCTCCGATCCGTCGGTGGGTTTGCGGAACTGCCAACCCATTCCGATCTCGTCCCACCATGCGTCGACGGCGCCGATCGAGCGCCCTGCCCTGTCGTAGACCGTAGCCTCCCAGCGGGGTGGCGGCAGCGGTGATCGGTTGAGGAGTTGGCGCGCCAGGCCATGGACGTAGTTGTCTCTGGTTTGGGCGATGAACCGCAGTTGCTGGCGGACGGCCGCGGTGCCGCGCTGGTTGCCCGCGTCGAGTTCCGCACGCAGTTGCTCCGGCGTGCACATGCCGTAGTAGATGGGCAGCGTCAACAGTTCCCGCAGCCGTTCCGGTTCGTGCTGTCTTCGGGCCGCGTCGAGCGCGGCCCGCTCCGGCGGTGCGAACGGCAACCCATGGACGAACACCGGGTCCGGCCGCCTGGCTGTTCGCTCCAACAGCAGGAACTCCGGTGGCGAAAGCCTGCGCCAGTTCGGGACGAGTGCGTGCACCGTGCGAGGTTTGGGCAGGTCCAGGCCCTGGGCACAAAGCGCGTCGTGTCCGGTCAGGACGCATTCCTTGCCGAGGTATGTCGCGGCAGCGTGAAGCAGCTGCGTTCTTGTCGGTTCACCTGAGGCGAGCATGACGACACCGGGTGCCAGGCGTCGCCATGGCCCACCCGGGCGGCAGCGTCTCGCGATGGTTTGGTCCAGTACGCCGCGGGCTCGCAGCGTGGAAACCGAGACGATGTTGTTGACAGGGTGCTGAGCGGCCTTCGCCGCGTCGATCGTGAAGGTCATGCCCACAGCGTGATCGTGGCTGCGTGGCTCGGGTAGTGGCAGTTGTGAAGCTGTGGACAGCTTCGTGCTGAATTGGCACATTCGTGCCTTGCCGACGTCGTGCTGTGGACAGGTCGGGATCAGTCGGCGAAGCCGGGCTGCCAACGTTCGACAATGGAGCGCAGGGCCAGCTCAGCGTCGAGTTGGCACAGGATGCCGATAGCACCCACGGTCACGCGATGGATCAGCAGCCAGTGCGGTGGCAGGTTGAGTGACCGACCCGTGCGGAAGTCCTGACTGCGCGTGTCGCCCATCCGAAGAGCCTGTTTCTGGGCCCACCGGCGAGTGAAGTGGAACCGCTCCTCGGTGAGCGGGGAGATCAAAGGAAGGAGGTAGTTGTGGACGTCTTCCGGGTCGAGTTCGGTGTCGGGGCGTACGAATCCCTCTGAGCGGAGTACCTCGAACAGTTCCGCCGAGCGCCCGTCGAGGGCCAGCCGCATGATCAGGCCGAGTGCGGGCGGCGCGCCGTGCGGCAACCTCGCGACGGCACCGAAGTCGATGACGCCGAGCCTGCCGTCGTCGAGCAGCATGAAGTTGCCCGGGTGCGGGTCCGAGTGCAGCAGATGCGCTCGGGTCGGCGACGAGTAGTGGAACTCCGCGAGGAGTCGGCCGGCCTCGTTGCGCTGTGTGGTCGTACCGTCCTTGATGATGTGGGCGTAGGGGGTGCCGCTGATCCATTCCGTCACGATGACCTTCGGCGCGCTCGCGACGACCTTCGGCACGACGATCTGCTCGTCGGCGTCGAACGCCTTGGCGAAACGCCGCTGACTGTCGGCTTCGGTGCGGTAGTCCAGTTCCTCGTCCATCCGGTCTGCCAGCTCCGCGAGGAGCGGCTTGATCTCCGTGCCCGGTACCAGAGCCTGGAACAGTCGGCTGAACCGCTGCAGTTGCCGCAGGTCGCTGCGCAGGGCCTCATCGGCGCCCGGGTACTGGACCTTGACCGCCACCTCGCGACCGTCGTGCCAGACAGCCCGATGGACCTGGCCGATACTCGCGGCGGCACTGGGTTGATCGGAGAACTCGGCGAACCGCTGGCTCCAGGAGCGCCCGAGCTGCTCGGCGAGGACCCGGTGTGTCTGCCGTGCGGACATGGGCGGAGCGGCAGCCTGCAGCTTCGTCAGGGCCTCGCGGTAGGGCGCGGCGAGCTCGTCCGGTACCGCGGCTTCGAACACGCTCAACGCCTGTCCGAACTTCATGGCACCGCCCTTGAGCGTCCCGAGGACCTCGAAGAGCTGCTCGGCCGCTTTCGCGGACAGCGCGGCATTGACCTCCTCCGCGCTCTGGCCTGTCAGCCGCCTGCCCCAGCCACCGACGGCACGACCGGCGATACCCAACGGAAGACTGGCGAGCTTGGCAGTGCGCGCGGCGGCGCGACGTGGAATCGCGGTCTCAACCGCCTCGTCGGTGGAATCGCGGAAGTCCGTCACGCAAGCGATTCTGCCTTGCGGATCAGCCTGTGTGCACTCATTCGAGGTGGAAATCGCCATGCCAGCGTGGGCGTCCGGTCACAGGCAGTGATCGGACGCCCGCTGATGCTGCGGAGAAGGAAGGGCAATTACCTGGCTGGGCTACCCACCGTGCTGCGCCGAGGTGCGGACGACGGCCGAGGGGCGCCGCAGGAACAGTGTGGATGCGCAGGCCACTCGCGTCGCAGCACGGTACCGGCGTAGCAGTCGAGCTCCAGTGTCCCGTTCCAGGTCGGAGGGGGAGTGTCTTCCGGACACAGGAAGCGCAGTACCTGCCCGGCGGCGAGCGCGGCGGTCCCGTAGACGCCGCTGAGTTCGGCACGCTGGTAGCGGCCCGCCAGTTGGCCTGCCACTCGGGGCCAGCAGGCATCGAGCGCGGTCCGATGCAGGTCGGCGCAGCGAAGGCAACTGCTTCTGCCGGGCAGGACGAGCGGGCCCACGATGCCGATGCCGTCTCGAACGCGTACCGGGAGGTGCGCGAGGCCGTCCGCGGAAAGCCTGGTGATCAACTCGGGTGCGGGCACGACGGCATCGGTGACGACGACGAGGTCGGGTCGCCGGTTGCCGCGCAGCCGAGTTGTACGCGTGGCCGGGTTCGCTCTTCGGACGGCACCGGTGAGCGCGTGGCGTCGTGGGGACCCGACATCCCCGTCGAGGAGCCCGGAGCCGAGGTCGTCACGGGTGACCGTGCCCTCGGCCTGGGTGTCGATGTGGCCGACGCCCGCGGCGGCCAGCAGACTCGCCACCGCTGCCGCCAGCCGACCGCCACCGTGCACCAGCACCGCGGACCGTGCTCGCCGTGCAGCCGTGTCGCGGCGTCTCTTGCCGAGTCCGGCCGACCACAGTTCCGGTTCCTGCTCGCACTCCTGTGGGCTGTCGGCGGAGTCGGCCTCCTCGACCAGCCCACGCTCGGCAAGGCCGGTGAGCAGATCGCGGAGGCGCTCGGCGTGCTCGTCCCTGGCGAGTGCCAGGAGTGAGGCCGTGGTACGCCGCCCGTCGAGCCCGCGCAGGATGTCCATGAGAATCGGGGGCAGGTTGGGGGCCACGACAGCATGCCGGGGATCGAGGCCGATCTGGAGTTCGTCGGATCTCCGCTCGTACACGCCGAGGCCGGGAAGCAGTCGCGGACGGTTCGGGAGCGTCACGTTCTGTAGCGGTGGTCTCATGCGCTCAGGGTGACTGCAGATCGCTGTCGGTGCACCTCCGCGCGGGCCGCTTGTCCACAGGCGAAAGGTATCTGTGGACAACTATGGCGATGTGATGTTGTGGCCATCCTCGATGTCGGTCAGTGGCTTTACGGTGGACACGTGGCCGAAGCACGGGTTCCCTCACTGAGGAATCGGGACAAGACCAAGCGGAAGTCTTCCGTCCCAGAACAGAAGGTCGAAGTTCGGCGAAGCGCACGTCGCCGCCGGACCGTCACCGCGTACCGAGACGGTGACACACTTGTGGTGCTCATACCCGCCACGATGAGCCAGGCGGAGGAAGAACACTGGGTCGCGGAGATGCAGCGCAAGCTGCAGCGCACCGAGAGCAGGCGTGCTTCACCTGCTCGGGCATCGGACGAGGCGTTGCTGATGCGGTGCGCCCAGCTGTCGAGGCGCTACCTTGACGGCACGGCACAGCCCGCGAGCGTGCGGTGGGTGCCCCCGATGCGTACACGCTGGGCTTCGTGCACCCCGGCGGACCGCACCATCCGCGTGAGCGAGCGGCTTCGCGAAGTGCCGTCGTGGGTGCTCGACTACGTGCTCGTGCACGAACTCGCCCACCTGCGGGTCGCCGAGCACAACGCCAAGTTCTGGGCCCTGGTGCGGCGCTACCCGAAGACGGAACGGGCGATCGGCTATCTGGAGGGGCTGTCCGCGGCCGAGGGCCTTGGCATCTCCAACCTCGACGACACCGAGTGAGGTTTCACCGGTCCTTGCCGGTGTCCTCTCCTGGTTCGCCGTCCTCCGACTCCTCGGACCTGGCTTGCTCCTCCGCTCGCTCGGTCCGTTCGAGTTCGGCGATCGGATCGAGGTCGCCTGCCTCCTCGCCGTGGCCTGCCCGCTCGGCGAAGCCCATCGGGTCGTCCAGGTCCTCGGAGGTGGGCAGCAGGTCGGGATGTGACCACACCTTGTCCCTGGCGTCCATGCCGTGCTGGTCGCCGACGAGCTTCCACAACGCCGAAGCCGCGCGCATGCGGCGAGGCCGCAGTTCAAGACCCACGAGCGTGGCGAAAGTCTGCTCGGCGGGACCGCCGGTCGCCCGTCGCCTGCGCAGCGTCTCCCGCAGGGCGTCGGCGCCCGGCAGGCGCTCACCGACGGCGTCGGCGACCACCACGTCGACCCAGCCTTCGACCAGTGCCAGCAACGTCTCGAGCCTGCCCAGCGCGGCCTGCTGCTCCGGGGTCGTCTTCGGCTCGAGCAACCCGGACGACATCATCTGCTCGATGCTCGCGGGGTTGCTCGGGTCCACCTGTCCGGCGAGTTGTTCGAGCGCCGAGGTGTCCACGGTGATGCCGTGCGCGAACTCCTCCACCGTGGCCAGCAGCCGCTGCCGCAGCCACGGCACGTGAGCGAACAGTCGCTGATACGCGGCCTCACGTGCGGCGAGGAAAACCAGGACCTCGCTGCTGGGCCGTTCGAGGCCCTCGGTGAACTTCTCGATGTTGGCCGGGAGCAGTGCGGAGGTGGCAGGCGGTCCGAGCGGGAGGCCGACATCGGTCGACGTCAGCACCTCCGACGCCAGTTCTGCGAGCGCGTTGCCCAGCTGCGAGCCGAACGCCATGCCGCCCATCTGCTCGACCATCGACAGTAGCGGTCCCGCTGCTTGCTTGGCCTCCTCCGGCAGTGCCTGCATCCAGGCGCTGGAGACCTGCTTGGCGACCGGGTCGCACAGCCGCTGCCAGGTCGGTAACGTCTTGTCCACCCAATCCCGCGAGCTCCAGGCAACCGTGGTGCTCGCCCCAGCGGGCAGGATCGTGGCTTCGTCGAGCCACAGCTCGGCGAGGTGTGCCGAATCCCGAACGGCGTCCTCGCTCGACCTGTCGCCGACGAACCCCATCTTCGACTCGCTGCCGAGGCGCTGCAGCGCGATCTGTTTGGCCAGGTCGTAGTTCACCGGGCCGGTGGAGCTGCCTGCCTGGCTGAGCATCTGCCCCAGTTGACTGAGCATCTGCCCCAGTTGCTGGAACGCGTCGGCGCCCGAACCAGGCTGGTCGCCCGAGCCGCCTGGATCGTTCTCACGACGCTTGTCGGGGTCGGGGAGTCCGAAGCCGAACGGTAGGTTGCTCATATCACCACCGTACGCGGACGAGTATTGACCCAGCCTCCCCATTGACAAGGTGACGTGGCTGTGTTCGCGGTCGGCGTCATCACGGCGGTTCGCTCGGCCGATCCCGCACCGTGACCCGACATCACTCGCCGTACGCTGTGCGTGTGAGTGAGTCCCGTGGCAAGCAACCAGCTTCGGCAGCCACGCAGGTGAGCCCACCGTCCGGCGCGGCGGGAGAGCCGGCCGACAACGGGTCAGGCCGCTCGCGGTTGCGGCTCAGCAGACGTGGTTGGACGCTCGCGTTGAGCGCGGTGCTGGTGGTGGTGTTCGCCATGCTGGGCGCGTTCGTTCGCGTCCCCTACGTCGCGCTCGGCCCAGGGCCGACCTACGACACGCTCGGTGCGGTCAACGGGGAGCAGGTGGTGTCGGTCGAGGGCCGTCCCACCTACCCGACCGGCGGCGAGTTGCGGATGACCACGGTGTCGCTGAACGACGACGTGACCCTGTTCGGTGCGCTGGGGCTGTGGGTGAGCGGGCGGTTCGCGATCGCTCCCCGTGAGGAGTACTTCCAGCCCGGCGAGTCCGACGAGGAGGTCAGGCGGCAAAACATCCAGCAGTTCCGTGACTCGCAGAGCAACGCGGAAGTGGCGGCCCTGCGCAGCCTGGGCTACCCGGTGAAGGTCGTGGTGAAGGAGGTCGTCTCGGGTAGCCCCGCCGACGACGTGCTCTCACCAGGTGACGAGATCGTTGCGGTAGACGGCAGGCGCATTTCGAACGAGGACGACGTGATCGCCGCGTTGAAGGGCACGCGGCCGGGGCAGACCATCTCGATCACGTTCCGGCACGACGGGCAGCCCACGCGCACCGAGTCGGTGAGGCTGGCGAGGCACCCGGAAGGCCCGCAGGGATTCGTCGGATTCCAGCCGATCGACAGAGCCGACGTGCCGTTCGAGGTCGACATCGCCCTCGAGGACGTAGGAGGGCCCTCCGCAGGGCTGATGTTCGCCCTCGCGATCGTCGATCGAATGACTCCGGGGAAGCTCGTGGGCGGAGAACGCGTCGCGGGTACGGGCGAGATCAGCGAGAAGGGCCAGGTCGGCGCTATCGGCGGAATCTCGTTCAAGCTGGTCGCCGCGAAAGAAGCGGGAGCCACCGCGTTCCTCGTACCTGAACGAAACTGTGCGGAGGCCTCCGCACAGGCCCCCGAGGGGCTTCGACTGATCAAGGTGTCGGACCTGGACGGAGCCGTGCGGGCACTGCAGAACCTGGACGCGGGCAGGCCCGTCCCGTCCTGCTGAAGGCTCGCCCAGCGGCGCAGGCGCGGCCGAGCGGGTCAGGGCTGGAGGGTGGCTCGCAGCGCGTCCACGAGGTTGGGGGCCAACTCGGGATGCTCGATGATCTCGTCCACGTCGCCGGACTGCTGCGAACCCGGATCGGCTGCCTCGCCGGGGTCGTGGATTCCACGAAGGCGCATCACGCAGGCGGCGGTGCCGTCGCGTAGCACGGCGGCGACGAGCCGGGCCTCGGTGCGGCTCGGGTGGTCAGCCGCGGCCTGGCGCAGCCGAGCCAGGTCGCCGGCGTCCGATCCCTCGTCGACCTCCGGCAACTGTGCCTCGGCGTCCGGAGGTAGGACGATGATCTCCTGCGCGAGCGCACAGCCGCTCACCGCTTCCGGCCAGGCGATGCGTGCCAGCGCCTCGGCGAGGTCACCTTCGGGTAGCGAGTCCTGCGCCACCGGCGTCAGTGCGCTGCCCTGATCGAGGTGCCCAGCCAGTTCCGGCTGCTGGCGCAGCAGGTCAGCGGTGGACACCAGGGCGAACAGTTGCGGTTGCTGATCCCACCCGCCGGACGCGACGAATTCCTCGACCTCGCGGGCCAGCGCCGCTACGCTCGCGGAACCTGCCTGGTGCTCGCTCTCCGTCATGGTCCTATCGTGGCAGGTGCGGCCCCTCGGTCCGCGAGCGCCCGGTTTGGGGTGTTTCGGGAACTCGGAGCACCCTCCGTAAAGTTAGGTATTCAGGGGTGTTCGCGACGTCGGCGCCCCGCAACGTCAATCTCGACCACGGGAGTGTGCGTAGTGGCCACCCGGCCCCCTGTCAGCCTGCCGAAGCTTTCTCGGCGCGCTCGCGTCCTGCTCATCCTCGCGGCCGCCATCATCCTGCTCCTGCTACTGGGCGCCAGGCTGCTGGACACCTATGTCGACTGGCTGTGGTTCGGCGAGGTGGGCGCGCGCGGGGTGTTCAGCACCGTGCTGCTCACCCGTGTCGTGCTGTTCTTCGTGACGGGCACCCTCGTCGGCGGCATGCTCGCCATCAGCTTGTGGATCGCCTACCGCACCAGGCCGGTGTTCGTACCGGTCTCGGGAGCGGACGATCCGCTCGCCCGCTACCGCTCCCTGGTGGTCGCAAGGACCCGCCTGTTCGGCATCGGAATTCCGGTGATCGCCGGGCTGATCGCAGGCGCCTCCGGGCAGGGCGACTGGCAGATCGTCCAGCTGTACCTGAACGGGACGAGCTTCAACCGCACCGATCCGCAGTTCGGGCACGACATCGGCTTCTATGTCTTCCAACTGCCGTTCTACGGCTGGCTGCTGGGCTGGCTGTTCGTCGCCATCGTGGTGGCGTTCATCGGCGCGCTGCTGGCGCACTACCTGTTCGGCGGTATCCGACTGGCGGGCCGCGGCGGCCAGATCTCCGGCCCGGCCAGGGTCCAGCTTTCGGTGCTGATCGGGGTCTTCGTGCTGTTCAAGGCCGCGGAGTACTTCCTGGACCGCTACAACCTGCTGCTTTCGGGGCGCAACGAGCCGCTGTTCACCGGCGCCACGTACACCGACCTGAACGCGGTGCTGCCCGCGAAGCTCATCCTGCTCTCCATCTCCGTCCTGTGTGCCATCGCGTTCTTCGTCGGCGCGTTCCTGCGCAACATCCAACTGCCCGCGATCGCGCTCGTGCTGCTGATCCTTTCGGGGATCATCATCGGTGTGGCGTGGCCCGCCGTGCTCGAGCAGTTCTCCGTGCGTCCGAACGCCAACGAGAAGGAAGCCGAGTCGATCAGCAGGAACATGGAGGCCACCCGCCTCGCCTACGGCCTCGACGATGTCCAGTACCAGGACTACAGCGGGGACTCCGAGGCTTCGCCTGCCGAGGTCAGGAACGAGCAGGGCACGATACCGAACATCCGGTTGCTCGACCCGAACGTGCTGAGCCCGACCTTCACCCAGCGTGTCGGCCGCGAGAACTTCTACGGCTTCCCCGACAAGCTCGACATCGACCGGTACACGGTGGACGGCGAGCGGCAGGCCTACATCGTCGCGGCGAAGGAGATCAACACCAACGGGCTGCGGGAGAACCAGCAGACGTGGATCAACCGGCATCTGGTCTACACCCACGGCAACGGCTTCGTCGCCGCCCCCGCGAACACGATCGACCGGGCGCTGGAAGACGCCAACAGCGACGGTGGCTACCCGCTGGCGCGCACCAGCGACACCCAGAACCCCGAGGGCGCCGGAATCAGGGTCGAGGAGCCGAGGGTCTACTTCGGCGAGTTGGCGACCGACTACGCGATCGTGGGTGGTCAGGAGGGCCAGGCCCCGGGCGAGTACGACACGGCGACCGACCGCAGCTACCTCTACAACGGCAAGGGCGGTGTGCCGATCGACAACTGGCTCAACCGGCTGGTGTTCGCCGCCCAGCACGGGGAGCGCAACATCCTGTTCTCCGACGCGATCAGCGACGGCTCCAAGATCATGTACAACCGCGATCCGAGAGATCGCGTCGAGAAGGTCGCGCCGTGGCTCACGGCCGACGGGGACCCCTATCCCGCGGTGATCGACGGCAGGATCAAGTGGATCGTCGACGGCTACACGACGCTCAACAACTACCCCTACGCGCAGCGCACTTCGCTGGGTACGGCGACACAGGACTCGCTCACCGGGGTGGCCCGGCAGGAGGACAACCGGATCAACTACATCCGCAACTCCGTCAAGGCCACGGTCGACGCGTTCGACGGCACGGTGACGTTGTACTCGATGGACGACAACGAGCCCGTGCTGAAGGCGTGGCGCAACGTGTTCCCCGGCATCGTGAAGCCGAGTTCGGAGATCACTCCCGAACTGCGTGAACACTTCCGGTACCCGGAGGACATCTTCAAGGTGCAGCGGGAGTTGCTCACCAAGTACCACGTGCGTAACCCGCAGGAGTTCTACTCCACGCAGACGTTCTGGAACGTCCCGCAGGACCCGACGCAGGAAGGCGGGCTCGACCCCAACTCCGACACGGCGAAGCAGCCCGCCTACTACCTGCTTGCCCAGGCGCCGGGGCAAAGCGACCCGAGGTTCCAGCTCACCAGCGCGTTGACGCCGCTGGCGCGGCAGTATCTGGCCGCATGGGCCACGGTGTCGTCCGATCCTGAGGACTACGGCAAGATCACCGTGTTGCGGTTGCCGACGGGAGGCGGCCAGCAGCTCGAGGGTCCCGTGCAGGTGCAGAACGCCTTCCAGAGCAATCCGAAGTTCACGCAGGACAGGACCCTGCTGGGCAACCAGAGCGTGGACATCATCTACGGCAACCTGCTGACACTGCCGGTCGCCGGTGGGTTCCTCTACGTGGAGCCGGTCTACATCCAGCAGCGCAACGCGCAGAGCTATCCACAGCTGGCGCGGGTGCTCGTGTCGTTCGGCGGGCGCATCGGTGTGGCATCGACCTTGAACGGCGCGCTGGACGAGGTGTTCGGTGAGGGCAGCGGCGATGCGGCGACCGGGCCGGCCCAGGGCGGCGCACCGGAGCAGCCGCAGGAGACGTCACCGCCACCCACCCAGCAGCAACAGCTGCCCGACAGCGGCGGCGCCAATCCTGAGCTCGACCAGGCTGTGGCCGACATTCAGGCGGCACTGGAGAAGCTGAGGGCGGCTCAGCGCTCCGGTGACTTCAACGCGCAGGGTGAGGCTCTGGCCGAGTTGGACGCGGCCGCGCAACGCTACGAGCAGGCGCAGAATGCCGGTGGCGGCTGACGGGCGATGATCATGTGAGGTGTCGGACACCCACTTTGCGCCGTGGCGAAACCGTGGCGTAAGGTGGGTGTCACCGCAAGGAGATCACAGCGATCTTCTCGCGGGGCCTCGAACCGACCCCCCTGTCAGGGGGTCACGGGGATGAGGTAGACTAGGAAACACACGGCGCGGGGTGGAGCAGCTCGGTAGCTCGCTGGGCTCATAACCCAGAGGTCGCAGGTTCGAATCCTGTCCCCGCTACCACGTCAAGCAAAAGAGCCCGAATCTGCGGATTCGGGCTCTTTTGCGTGGTCAGAGGCTTGTTCGCACTCTGAGACGGCTGTTCCACATTGGACGTTTCCTTGACCACTGTGGACAGATGCGCGAAGACGTGGCACGGTAGAGGCGTGTCCGATTTGAACGCAACTGCAGCAGCACTGCTTGGTCTGCTACACGACGGTCCCGCTACCGGTGGCGAGCTCGTCGCGGCGGCCGAGGAACGGTTCGGCACGTTCTTCAGCGTCACGAGGAGCCAGGTCTACCGGGAGCTGCCCGCGCTGCACAAGGAAGGCTACGTGCGGCTCGGCAAGCAGGGACCTCGGTCCAGCCAGCAGTACGTCATCACAGCAGCAGGGAAGAAGGCCTTCAAAGGGTGGCTGACCAGCGACTCCGGGCCCGACCACCTGCGCAGCCCGCTCATCCTGCGGGTGGTCAACGCCGGGGTGTTGACGCCCAAACAACGCGCCAACCTCTTCGATGCGGCCAAGGAGACCTACAGCGCGGAGCTGAACGACGCCAGGGCCGCCGTCAGGGCGGCGACCGATCCCGTCGAGAAGGCGGTGGCCGAGTTCGGACAGGCGCACGCCAGGGCCGCGCTGAAGCTGGTGGACGCCCTCTCGTCGAGTTGACCGGTGATCGGTGCGGCCGCTGACGGCGGCCGCACGATTTACCGTAAACTCGAGGGTTGTGAGTGCTGACTTCGAAGCCGCCCTGAAGGACCTCAGCGGGAAGCTGTCCCAGGTCGAGGCCGTCATGGACCTGGATTCGCTGCGCAAGGAGGTCGCGGAGCTGGAGGAGGAGGCCGCGCGGCCGAATCTCTGGGACGATCCTGAGGCCGCGCAGAAGGTGACCAGTCAGCTCTCCTACCGGCAGGCGGAGCTGCGGCGCGTCACCGACCTGCGGCAGCGCGTCGACGACCTCGGTGTGCTGTACGAGCTCGCGGTCGCCGAGGGCGACGAGGCCAGCCGGTCCGAGGCGGAGACCGAGCTGTCCCAGCTCACCAGGGACGTGGACGCCCTCGAGGTGCGCACCCTGCTGTCCGGCGAGTACGACGTACGTAATGCCGTGGTCACGATCCGTTCCGAGGCGGGCGGTGTCGACGCGGCCGACTGGGCCGAGATGCTGTTGCGCATGTACCTGCGCTGGGCGGAACGGCACGGGTACCCGACCGAGGTCTACGACATCTCCTACGCGGAGGAGGCGGGCATCCGGTCCGCGACCTTCAAGGTCAGCGGCCCCTACATCTACGGCACCCTCTCCGTCGAGCAGGGGACCCATCGGCTGGTGCGGATCTCCCCGTTCGACAACCAGAGCAGGCGCCAGACGTCGTTCGCGCACGTCGAGGTACTGCCCGAGGTGGAGGAGGTCGATCACGTCGACGTCCCGGAGAAGGACATTCGCGTCGACGTGTACCGCTCCTCCGGTCCCGGTGGTCAAAGCGTCAACACCACCGACTCGGCCGTGCGCATCACGCACTTGCCGACGGGCATCGTGGTGTCCTGCCAGAACGAGAAGTCGCAGCTGCAGAACAAGGCGGCAGCCATGAAGGTGCTGCAGGCCAAGCTGCTGCAGCGCAAGAAGGCGGAGGAGCGCGCCGAGCTGGACGCGCTGCGCGACGGCGGCTCCAGCTGGGGCAACCAGATGCGCTCCTACGTGCTGCACCCTTACCAACTGGTCAAGGACCTGCGCACCGACTACGAGGTCGGTAACCCTTCGGCCGTGCTCGACGGCGAACTCGACGGCTTCCTCGACGCGGGCATCCGGTGGCGCAAACAGCAGGCCGACGCCGCGTGACGCAGAGTAGGCAACCAGGGCTTCACTCGGCTACGGGGTAAGATGGCCCACCGTGATCCGGCTCGATAGCGTTTCCAAGGTCTACAAGACCTCCTCACGCCCCGCATTGGACGGCGTGTCTGTCGACGTGGACAAGGGCGAGTTCGTCTTCCTCATCGGCCCCTCCGGTTCGGGGAAGTCGACGTTCCTCCGGCTGCTCCTGCGGGAGGAGGTGCCCAGCCGAGGTCGGGTGATGGTGTCGAACTTCGACGTGGCCAAGATGCCTCGGCGCAAGATCCCCCGCTTGCGCCAGACGATCGGCTGCGTGTTCCAGGACTTCCGGCTGCTGACGAACAAGACCGTCGCCGAGAACGTGGCGTTCGCGCTCGAGGTCATCGGCAAGCCGAAGCGGACCATCAGCAAGGTGGTGCCCGAGGTGCTGGAACTGGTAGGCCTCGAAGGCAAGTCCGATCGCATGCCCAACGAGCTCTCCGGTGGTGAGCAGCAGCGGGTGGCGATCGCACGAGCCTTCGTGAACCGGCCGCTGGTGTTGCTGGCCGACGAGCCCACCGGAAACCTCGACCCCGACACCAGCCAGGACATCATGCTGCTGCTCGAGCGCATCAACCGCACGGGCACCACGGTTTTGATGGCCACGCACGACCACTCCATCGTCGACTCAATGCGTCGCCGCGTCGTCGAACTCGATTTCGGCAGAGTTGTCCGAGACGACCGGCGAGGGGTGTACGGCGTCGGTCGCTGATCCCCCGCAGCGCCAGCCCACCCCCAGCTGTCCCCGCCCCGATATCCCCGACCCAAGGAATGCGTCCCCCCGATGCGCGCCAGCTTCGTGTTCAGCGAGGTCATCACCGGTCTTCGCCGGAACGTGACGATGACCATCGCCATGATCCTCACTACCGCCATCTCGCTCGGCATGCTCGGCGGTGGCCTGCTCTTCGTCCGCACGATCGACAAGATGAAGGTGAGCTACCTCGACGACGTCGAGGTCACCGTCTACCTCACCGAGGACATCAGCGCAGGCGACAAGCAGTGCTCCGCGGACCCCTGCGCGTCGCTACGGCAGTCGCTGGAGACCAACCAGGCCGTCGAGTCGGTCGTCTACGAGAACCGTGACGAGGCCTACGAGCGGTTCAAGCGCATCTTCGAGGGCCAGCCCGAACTCGTCGAGCTGGCCAGGCCGGAAGCGCTGCCTGCCTCGCTGCACGTCAAGCTGTTCGATCCGCAGCGCAGCGAGGTGGTGGTGCAGGAGTACAACGGCCAACCCGGCGTGGCCAAGGTCGACGACCAGAACAAGTTCCTCGATCGCTTCTTCAGCCTGCTCAACGCTGGCCGAAACGGCACGTTCATCGTGGCTCTCATCGCGGCGCTGGCGGCGGTGCTGCTGATCGCCAACACGATTCAGGTGTCCGCCTACACCCGGCGTACCGAGGTGGGGATCATGCGGCTGGTCGGTGCCACCCGCTGGTACACCCAGTTGCCCTTCCTGCTGGAGGCGGTGGTCGCGGGCGTGCTGGGTGCGTTGATCGGTGTAACCGGCCTTGTCACGCTGAAGTACCTGGTGCTGGACAAGATCCTGGCGGCGACGGGAGGCGCGATCCCGAAGATCGAACTGATCGACGTGCTGTTCCCGGTGGCCCCGATCCTGATCGGCGTCTCGGTGCTGATCTCGGCGTTCACCGGCTACATAACGCTGCGGCTCTACGTTCGCCACTAGCGCTACAGTCGAACCATGCCGAAGGAACTTGGCCGCAAGGTGATCGCGTCGAATCGTCGTGCCCGCCACGACTACACGATCATCGACACCTACGAGGCGGGTGTGGTGCTCGTGGGTACGGAGGTCAAGAGCCTGCGGGAGGGCAAGGCGTCGCTTGTCGACTCCTTCGCCACCGTCGACGACGGTGAGATCTTCCTGCGCGGCCTGCACATTCCCGAGTACGCGCAGGGCACGTGGACCAATCACGCCCCGAGGCGCACCAGGAAGCTGCTGCTGCACCGCGGGGAGATCGAGAAGCTGATCGGCAAGACGAAGGAGAGCGGGCTGAGCCTGGTGCCGCTGTCGCTGTACTTCAAGGACGGCAAGGTCAAGGTGGAACTGGCGCTGGCCAAGGGCCGAAAGGCCTACGACAAGCGCCACGCCATCGCCAAGCGGGACGCGCAGCGAGAGATCGCGCGAACGATGGGGCGGGCCGCCAAGGGGAAGTACCGCGGGTGAGCCCGCGGGCTGACGAGGACGTCGCGGCCTGGGTCCACGGACTCGGGCTGGACGGAATCGTCGACCTCCACGTGCATTTCCTGCCCGAGCGGATGCTGCGCAAGGTGTGGGCGTACTTCGACAGCGCCGAGGAGCACTACGGCACGGCGTGGCCGGTGCACTACCGCACGACGGAGCAGCAGCGGCTGCGGACCTTGCGTTCGTTCGGAGTGCGCCGTTTCGCGCCGCTGGTGTATCCGCACAAGCCGGGAATGGCGCGATGGCTGAATCAGTGGGCACTGGAGTTCGCCGAGCGCGAGCTCGACGCGGTGCACACGGCGACCTTCTACCCCGAGCCGTCTGCGACCGGCTACGTGGACGAGGCATTGCGGGCGGGCGCTCGGTGCTTCAAGGCGCATGTGCAGGTCGGTGCCTACGATCCGCGGGACCGGCTGCTCGACGGGGTGTGGGGTGCCCTCGCCGATGCCGAGGTCCCGTTGGTGATCCACTGTGGGCACGGTCCGCTGCGCGGCGAGCACACCGGCCTGGAAGTGTTCGCCGAGGTACTGCGCCGCCATCCGCGGCTGGTCGCGGTGCTCGCACACGCGGCGATGCCGGAGTACGAGGACGCGCTGGAGCTGGCGCGGGCCTATCCCAAGGTCCATCTCGACACCACGATGGTGGGTGTGCCGTTCACCGAGCGGCTTTCGCCGCTGCCGGCGGACTGGCCGAGGCGGCTGGTTCCGGTGGCCGACCGGATCGTGCTCGGAAGCGATTTCCCGAACATCCCTTACCCCTATGCGGCGCAGTTGCGCGCGATCGCGGGATGGGCGTCGGCGGAGGAACGGCTCGGTGAGCCGTTCCTGCGTGCGGTGTTGCACGACAACCCCGCGAAGCTGCTCGGTATCTGAGCGGCGAGCTACCAGACCGGACGTAGCGGGACCCGGCGACCGTCGGCGGTGTGATCGGTCAGGGTGGCGAGGTCGTCGTGCAGATCACGCAAACGCTGCGTGCCGATCAATCGTGCCCACTCCTGTTCGATCTCGGTCCAAGCCTCGACGACACGGTGGATGCATTGCCAGCCACGCGGGGTGAGTGCGACGAGCCTGCTGCGACGGTCGTGGGGATGTGGGCGGCGCTCGACGTAGCCACGCCTGTCCAGTTCGTCGACGAGCTGGACGGCGGCCTGCTTGGTGACGCCGAGGTGTTCGCCGAGTTCGACGGCGGTGGCTGCCGAGTGTGTCGACAGGTACTGGAACGCTACTTGACCATTGGAGGCCTGATGACACTCGCCACGCTAACGGCCGCGCCGACGTTCGACATCGGCGGTTTCCAGGCACGCCCGCTCGCCGTGCCCAGTAGAGGGTCGACCGAGCTGTCTGGTCGCTGGAGGCTGCGCCGGGGGTGGCTACCGAGTGGCACACGGTCGACAGGGAGGAAGTGTTCGTGTTGCAGGACGGCAGGATGCTGATGGAGATGGCTGACCAGATGCATGAGCTGACGCCGGGGGATGCGGCCATCGCCGCACCCGGCGTTCCGTTTCGCCTGCGCAACCCGGCCGCGGTGGCCGCACGGCTGACGGTGTGTACATCGAAGGGCATTCGCGGGACCGTCAACGGCGAGACCATCGACCCGCCGTGGGCCCAGTAGCCGGGCTGGTCAGCGGCCGAGGTAGGTGAGCACCGCGCGCACCCTGCGGTGCTCGTCGGTGCTCACTTCGAGGCCCAGCTTGGTGAAGATGTTGCCGATGTGCTTCTCGATCGCTCCATGCGAAACCACGAGTCGCTTCGCGATGGCGGTGTTGGACATTCCCTGCGCCATGAGGCCGAGCACTTCCGACTCGCGTGCGGTGAGCGACGCAAGCGGGTCGCGCCTGCCGCGGGCCACGAGTTGGGCGACCACCTCGGGATCGATCGCCGTGCCGCCCTCGGCCACGCGCCGCACGGCGTCGAGGAACTCCGCGACGTCGGCGACCCGCTCCTTCAGCAGGTAGCCCACGCCCCCGGCACCGTCGGCGAGCAACTCGACGGCGTAGGTCTCCTCGACGTACTGCGAAAGCACCAACACCGGCAGGTCTCGGACCACCTCGCGCGCCCGCAGCGCGGCTCGCAAACCCTCGTCGGTGAACGTCGGTGGCATGCGCACGTCGACGATCGCGAGTTCAGGCCGATGCTGCTCGACCGCGTCCAGCAGGTCGTCACCGTTGTCCACGGCCGCGACCGTTTCGATGCCCTCATCGGCCAGCAGGCGCTGTACCCCTGCCCGCAGCAGAACGGCGTCCTCCGCGATGACCACGCGCATGCTCGCTCCCCAGTGGCTGCGACGCAGCTCACCAGGTACACGGCAGGTCCGCTCGAATCACCGTGGGGCCGCCCGGCGGGCTGACGACGGAAATGACGCCGTCAATCGTGGCAGCACGGTCGGCGAGTCCGCGCAGGCCTCCCCCCTCCCGCAGCCGCGCGCCACCGTTGCCGTTGTCGGTCACTTCCACCACCACGGTGCCGCCCGATCGCCACACTCGCACGCTCGCCTGTGTCGCACCCGAGTGTTTGGCGATGTTGGTCAGCGTCTCACCGACGATGAAGTACGCCGTCGTCTCCACCGCGGCGGGCGGGCGCGGGTCGACCTCCACGCTCACGTCGACGGGCACGGGCGACTTCGCGGCCTGCGCGGACAGCGCCGCGTCCAGGCCGCGGTCGGCCAGTACCGCGGGGTAGATGCCCCTGGCCAGGTCCCTCAGCTCGGCCACGGCCTGCTTCGCGTCGGTGTGGGCCTCGTCGAGCAGGCTACGCAGCGAATCCGGGTCGCCCAGTTTGGTCTTCGCCCTGCCCAGGCTCATCGCCACCGAGACGAGGCGTTGCTGCGCGCCGTCGTGCAGGTCGCGCTCGATACGCCGACGCTCCGCCTCGGCGGCGTCCACCCCGCGCGCCCTCGACGCTTGTAGCCGTGAGGCTCTGGCCTCAGCCCGGCGGGCCTTCGGCGGGCCGAGCAGCGCGAGCGCGAGCCTTCCGTGCAGCCATCCCACGCCGGGAACCACCCAGATCGCGATCGGCAGCAGCACGATAGCGACAACCCCGAGGGCGAACTCGAATACGCCGATCGGAAAGGCCAGCAGCAGGTAGCCGAGGTCACGCCAAGTGGTGGGATCGGTGAGCTGAGTCCTCCACCGCCGCAACGGTCCGCCGTCCTTCGGCAGCCGGTCGGCGGCGGGGATCGCGGTCGCCAGCGCCGCGCTCACCCAACGCCGTTCCAGGTTGCCGAACCCTCGCGCCAGTTTCGTAGCAAGCATCAGAATCGGAATGCCGATCCAGACGACAAGCGTGGCAACACCGACGACGAACAACGTCACCAGCAGAACGAACTGGACCAATCGCAGCGGGAGGCTCGCCACCATGAAGGCGATCGCTCGGAAGGCGGTCGGCCGCGCCTGCTGCCGCGCCGCGCCCCCGCCGCTCATGCCTGGCTCCCCGTCAGCTGATCATGGATCATTCTGCCACCGGATGGGGCTGGCGCTGGTCGACGTCGGTCTCGACGTCGACCATCCTGCCGGGACTTGGACCGAGCAGCAGTCGGGCGATTCGGGCATGGGTGGTGGCCAACCCCCGCGTGAAGGCTACGGTCGCCACGAGCAGCAACACGCCCAGCGCGGCCCACGGCAGGGCGGTGGGCACCGAGTCCACAGTGATCCACCGCAGGTCGTAGCTGGGGAAGAAGTAGGCCCCTTCCGGCAGGTAACGGTAGTACACCGGAAGTGCGAGCAGCCCGAACGACACCGCCCACAACGTCACGACCAGCACGAACTCCACGATTCCTATCGGAAACAGCAGCAGTAGGTAGCAGCTGTCGCGCCAGGTGGAGGAGTCCGAGAGCCGGGCCTTCCAGCGCACCTTGTGGCCGCCATCGGGAAGCGGTCGGTACGGTCGCGGGATGTAGGTGCCCAGCAGCGCACGGATCCGAGCGCGTTCCACCTCCGCGAAGGCGCGGGCCAGCAGGATGGCCAGCATCAGTACCGGCACGCCCACCCAGACGATCACCGTGGACACCCCGACCGAGCCCAATGTCACGAGCAGGACGAAGCCCGCGATGCCCGCGGGGAGATTGAGCAGGAGGTATGTCACCGAGCCCGCCACTGCGGGCCGGGGTGTTCGGCTCGGGTGTTCGGGGTACGCCGCGGTCATGCCGGATCCTTCCTGTGGTCGAGGGTCCAGCCTCTCCCTTCCGGCTGCGGGCAACCAGCATGCGGACCGGTGTCCGGCAGGTGGGGCCAGCCCTACCCGCCGCGAGCGGCGGTCCGGAATTATGCGGTTGCGCCAGGCGTTATCCTTGCTGGGAGAGATCAAAGAGATCGATCCGACGAGGGGGTGAACGGTTTCGACTCTGGACGTTGATCCAGGGGAAGCGTGCCGGTGCAGGCAACGACCACCGTGAGCGTCGTCGCACTAAAAATAAGCGCCAAGACGAACAGTCAGCGCGACTTCGCCCTCGCCGCCTGAGCGAGTGCGAGTCTGTCGGCCCGGGTAAGCCTCCGACCCGGTCTGCCGGCATCAGCTAGGAGGCTTACCGCCGGTTCCGGCCACGGGGACCGGTAGGGAAGCCAACAGTGGCTGGGCCCGTCACACCGGCTTGTTCGCGTGACCGGTGGGGCCGAGTAGAGGCACAGCGAACTGCGCACGGAGAAGCCCTGGAAAGGCGACAGAGGACCCGGGTTCGATTCCCGGCACCTCCACCGCGATGCCCTGGCCGGTCCCACCGGCCAGGGCGTTTTCGTGTTCTCGCCCGTGTTCGCCGCGTCGGCCACCGCCGATCGTCAGCCGCGCTCCCGCGGCCTGTCGACAAGGCCGCGCAGCAGACCGTCGGGCTGCTCGTCCGCGCGTACCACCGAGATGGCGCCCTGCGACTCGTAGAGCGCGTAGCGCACCTGCGACAGGCTCGTGATGCCCCTCATGCGTAGCGCCGCGTCGAGGTCGGCCTCGGTGAGCTGGCATGCCTTGAGCTGGTGAGCGTCGATCTCGCCGTTGGAGATCAACACCCGCACCTTGTGGTCGGTGAACCGCTGCACCCTGCCACGCAGTCGCAGCCTGCTGACGATCTCGTGGCAGGCGAGCAACACCGCGAGCGCGACGAGCCCCTGCACGAACGCGGTGCCCGTCGCGGTGGCGGTGCGCCCGATGATGGCGCCGACCGTCACCATCGCGACCGCGTCGTAGATGGTGATCTGACCCGCGACCCTGCGCACGGTCAACCGCAGCCCGATCAGCGCGGCCACGTAGAGCAGCACGACCTTGACCGCGACCCCGGGGATGGCGGAGACGTCCGAAACGAGCCAGCTCACGCCGCGCGGTTACCCCCGGTGTCGAGTCGGAAACGTTGGCCGTAACCCTGCTGGGAGTAGGCGTTTCGGCGTAGGAGCAGCGGGAAGCCACAGGACCGGGACGTTTCGACAGCTCAGTCAGGGAGCAACCATGCAGCAGGTCGCCGATTACATTGTCGATCGACTCCGGCAGTGGGGAGTCCACCGGGTCTACGGCTACCCGGGGGACGGCATCAACGGTCTACTCGGTGCGTTCGACAGAGCCGACGGTGACCCACAGTTCGTGCAGACCAGGCACGAGGAGATGGCTGCCTTCATGGCCTGCGGTCACGCCAAGTTCACCGGCGAGGTCGGTTGCTGTGTGGCAACCTCCGGGCCGGGCGCCGTGCACCTGCTGAACGGCCTCTACGACGCGAAGCTGGACCACCAGCCGGTGGTCGCGGTCGTGGGCCAGCAGAAGCGGATCTCCCAGGGAGCTCACTACCAGCAGGAGATCCACCTGGAGAACCTGTTCTCCGACGTTTCGGAGTTCTTGCAAACCTGCATGCATCCCGGCCAGGTCAGGCACGTCGTCGACAGGGCCTTCAAGACCGCGCTGACCACCCGCGGCGTCGCGACCATCATCGTGCCGGTCGACCTGCAGGAGGAGCAGGCGCAGGACGCGCCACCGAAGACTCACGGCGCCGTGTACTCCAGCGTGGGATGGAGCCGGCCTCGGGTGCTGCCGAACCCGCAGGAGTTGGAGAAGGCCGCCGACGTGCTCAACGAGGGCGAGAAGGTCGCCATCCTCATCGGTCAGGGAGCCGCGCACGCCGAGCCCGAGGTGATCGAGGCCGCGGAACTGCTCGGCGCGGGTGTCGCCAAGGCGCTGCTGGGTCGTGAGGTCCTCGACGACAACCTGCCGTTCGTCACCGGTCCCATCGGGTTGCTCGGCTCGCAGCCCAGCGACGACATGGTGATGAACTGCGACACGCTCTTCATGATCGGTACGAGTTTCCCCTACGCGGAATGGCTGCCGGACGAGGGAACCGCTCGAGGCGTCGAGATCGACATCGACGGCAGCATGATCGGCATTCGCTACCCCATGGACGCACACGTGGTCGGCGACGCGAAGGAGAGCCTTAAGCAGCTCATCCCGATGTTGCGGCGCAAGGAGGACCGCGGCTGGCGGGAGCGTATCGAGAAGAACGTTCGTACCTGGAACAGGACGCTCGAAGACAGGGCCGGTCAGCACTTCGAGGGCAAACTGAACCCGCAGGCGGTGGCGCAACAGTTGTCGCCGCTGCTGCCCGACAACGCCATCCTCACCGCCGACTCCGGTTCGGCGACCAACTGGTGGGCACGCCACCTCAAACTACGCAACGGTATGCGCGCGTCGCTTTCGGGCACTCTCGCCACGATGGGCCCGGGAACGCCGTACGCGATCGCGGCCAAGTTCGACTACCCCGACCACCCGGTGATCGCCTTCGTCGGCGACGGCGCGTTCCAGATGAACGGCATGAACGAGATGATCACGGTCAAGCGTTATGCCGACCAACTGGGCGGCTCGCCCCCGCTGATCTTCTGCGTCTTCAACAACGAGGACCTCAACCAGGTCACCTGGGAGCAGCGGGCGATGGGAGGCGACCCCAAGTTCATGGGCTCGCAGTACATCCCGGACGTCCGGTTCTCCGAATACGCTGAGTGGCTCGGGTTGCGTGGCATCTACTGCGAGCGCGCCGAGGACGTGGAGCGAGCCTGGCGCGACGCGCTCGCCAGCGACCGGCCGGTGGTGTTGGAGTTCAAGGTGGACCAGGAGATCCCGCCGCTGCCGCCGCACATCAAGATGGAGCAGGGTAAGAAGTCGGCGAAGGCGATCGTCAGCGATCCCGAGAAGGTCGGCGTCGCGGCTCGCGGCTTCCGCCAGGAACTCGTCGAGTTCTTCGAGAAGCTGCCGGGGCGTGACCGGGGCTGATCGTGAAGCGCCCGGACGGCCCACGCGTCGAGAACGTCGACGTGCACGCCTTCACCGTGCCCACCGACGGCCCCGACGGCGTCGAAACCGACGGGACGCTGAAGTGGGACTCCACCACGATGGTGCTGGTCCGCGTGCATGCGGCAGGCAAGACGGGAATCGGCTACACCTACGGCGACGCCTCCGTCGCGAGCTTCGTCGAGTCCAAGCTCGCCTCGCTGGTTCAGGGCGAGGACCCGTTGGGTGCGCCCGCGTTGTGGTACCGGATGTTCGCGGCCATCCGCAACGCGGGCAGGAGCGGGGTCGGTGCCATGGCCGTCTCGGCCGTGGACATCGCGCTGTGGGACCTCAGGGCGCGGTTGTTGGAACTGCCGCTGTTTCGCGTGCTTCCCGCGTTCCACGACGCGGTCCCCGTCTACGGCAGCGGCGGGTTCGCCAACTACCCCGTCGATCGGCTCGTCGACCAACTCGGGGGTTGGGTGGAGCAGGGCATCGACCGGGTCAAGCTGAAAACGTCGCGGGAACCGGCAGCAGACCCCAAGCGCCTGACGGCCGTGCGTGAGGCGATCGGCGCCCAGCCCGAACTGTTCGTGGACGCCAACGGCGCGCTCACCCGCAAGCAGGCGCTGTACTGGGCGGACCGGTTCCGCGACGAGTGGGACGTGTGCTGGCTGGAGGAGCCGGTCAGCTCCGACGACGTCACCGGGCTGCGGCTCGTGCGCGACCTCGGCCCCGGCGGACTGGACGTGGCCGCGGGGGAGTACGGGTTCGTGCCGCGCGACTTCGTGGACCTGGTGGACGTCGTGGACTGCCTGCAGGCCGACGTGACCCGCTGCGGTGGTGTCACCGGCCTGCTGCAGGTATCGGGAATGTGCACGACCCATCAGCTCGACCTGTCCGCGCACTGCGCGCCCGCCGCGTCGGCGCACGCGTTCTGTGCGGTCAAGCGACTGCGCCACCTCGAGTACTTCCACGACCACATCCGCTGCGAGGACATCGCGTTCGACGGCACGCTCAGCCCCGAAGGTGGGCAGCTGCGGCCCGACCCGCACCGCCCCGGCCTCGGCCTGGAGGTCCGCTGGCGCGATCTGGAACCACTGCGCGTTCACGGTTCCCGCGTCGAGTGAACGTGCCACAGCACGACAGGAAGGGAGCCACCATGGCCGCCACCCCCGCGCACGCGCTTCGCGAAGTACCGGACAAGACCGACACGGCCGTACCGGGACCGCCACGCGGTCGGACGCGGATCGACGTGCGTGGGCTCGAGCGGGCGTTGCGCGACAGCGTCGAGGGTGAGGTGCGGTTCGACACCGGATCGCGGGCGATGTACGCCACCGACGCGTCGAACTTCCGGCAGGTGCCGATCGGCGTGGTGATACCGAAGACACTCGACGACGTCGTCGCGACACACCAGGTGTGCCACCGCTTCGCCGCCCCTGTCCTCAACCGCGGTGGCGGCACCAGCCTGTCGGGCGAGACCGTGAACTACGCGGTGGTGATGGACCACACCAAGTACCTCACCGGTATCGGAGAGTTCGATCCGCAAGCCCGCAGGGTCACCTGCGAGCCGGGCGTCATCAACGAGCAGTTGAACAAGTTCACCGGCAAGCAGGACCTGGTTTTCGGCCCCGACCCTTCTTCGCATTCGCGCTGCGCGATCGGCGGCAACATCGGCAACAACTCGTGCGGGATTCACTCGGTTCAGTCGCAGCTGTACGGGCCGGGCCCACGCACCTCCGACAACGTGGCCGCGCTGGAGGTGGTGACCTACGACGGCGAGCGGTTCTGGGTGGGTATCGGCGAGGAGAGCAGGCTCGACGAGATCATCGCGGCGGGCGGCCGCAAGGGCGAGATCTACGCGAGGCTGCGCGAGTTGCGCGATCGCTACGCCGACGACATCCGCGCCGGTTTCGCACCGGTGACCGAGTTGCCCAGGCGGGTTTCCGGTTTCAACCTCGACGAGCTGCTGCCCGAGCGCGGCTTCAACGTGGCGAGGGCGCTCGTGGGCACCGAAAGCACCTGCGTGACCGTGTTGCGCTCCACGCTGCTGCTCACTCCAGCGATGCGGCAGCGCACGCTCGTCGTGGTGCGCTACGACGACATCGTGCAGGCCGCCGAGCGAGTCACCGAGATCATCGAGCGGTGGCGGCCCATCGCGCTGGAGGCACTCGACCACGAGTTGATCGAAAGCCAGCAGCAGCAGCACATGCACGTGGAGGACATCGAGGAACTGCCGGGGGGTCCGGAGGGTGCGTGGTTGCTCGTGCAGTTCGGTGCGGACACCGGGGACGAGTCGCAGCGGCAGGCCGACGACTTCGTGCGCTGGCTACGCAAGAAACAGGGCATCGCCGACGACCGGATCGAGATCGCAAGGAGCGCGCAGGAAGGCGGCATCAGCGAGGACATCTGGGAGATTCGCGAAGGTGGCCTCGCGGGCACCGCGTTCGCGCACGGCAGGGACAACTGGCCGGGGTGGGAGGATTCCGCCGTGCCGCCGGAGCGGATCGGCGAGTACCTCGCCGCGCTGCGGGCGAAGCTGTCGGAGTACGGGCTGCGCGGGGCCATGTACGGGCACATGGGGCAGGGCTGCGTCCATTCCCGGATCGATTTCGATCTGCGCAGCCGCAGCGGCATCAGCAACTACCGCGCCTTTCTGGAGGACGCGGCCGATCTGGTGGTGTCCTTCGGCGGCAGCATTTCGGGCGAACACGGCGACGGCCAGCAGCGCGGTGAGCTGCTGGAGAAGCAGTACGGCCCCAGGCTGGTGCAGGCCATGCGGGAGTTCAAAGCCAGCTGGGACCCGGAATGGAAGATGAACCCCGGCAAGGTGGTCGACGCCTACCCCCTGGACGAGGACCTGCGGCTCGGTGCGGACTACAACCCGTGGCGCCCGAGCACCAAGATGAGTTTTCCCGAGGAGCGCGGCGACTTCGCGCACGCGGGGCTGCGTTGCGTCGGCATCGGCAAGTGCCGCAATCCCGAGGGCTCACCGACGATGTGCCCGAGCTACCAGGTGACCAGGGAGGAGGAGCACAGCACCAGGGGAAGGGCGCGGCTGCTGTTCGAGATGCTGCAGGGCGACGTCGTCACCGACGGCTGGCAGTCCAAGGAAGTGGCCGATGCCCTCGAACTGTGTCTTGCCTGCAAAGGCTGCACCAGTGACTGTCCCGTCAAGGTGGACGTTCCCTCCTACAAGGCCGAGTTCCGCAAGCACCACTACCGATCGTTGCGGCGCTGGAGGCCACGGCACGCATACGCGTTCGGCTTCATCGACCAGGCTTCGCGGCTTGCGACAGCGGTCCCCGAACTGGCCAACCTCGCGACCCGGACACCGGGGCTGCGCACGATCGCGAAGTTGGTGGCGGGGATCGACCGGCGCAGACCGCTGCCGCGGTTCGCGCCGATGACGTTGCAGCAGTGGTTCAGCGAACGCGGCGGGACGGCCAATCCGCACGGCAGGCCGGTGGTGTTGTTCCCCGACACGTTCAACAACCACCTGCACACCGATGTCGGCGTCGCGTGTGTGGAGGAGTTGGAGGCGGCCGGCTGGCGCGTCATCGTGCCCCGCGGCCACGTCTGCTGCGGTCGCCCGCTGTACGACTACGGATTCCTCGACGTGGCCGAGCGGTACCTGCATCGCGTGCTCGCCCAGTTGCGCGAGTACGTCCGCGCCGACATCCCCGTCGTCGGGATGGAGCCGAGTTGCCTGGCGGTGTTCAAGGACGAGTTGCTGCGGATGCTGCCGCACGACGACGACGCGAGGCGGTTGATCGCCAACTCCTACCACTTCGCGGAGTTCTTCCGGGCATTCGACATCGAACCGCCGAAGTCAGGCGGAACCGCGTTGCTGTGGGGGCACTGCCACCAGCGGGCGACCGGTGGTGTGGACGCTGACGCCGAACTGCTGCAGCGGATGGGATTGCAGGTGCGCAACCTGGAGGGCGGTTGTTGCGGGCTGGCGGGCTCGTGGGGCTTCGAGGACGGCAAGTACGAGATCTCGATGGACTGCGGCGAGCAGGCTTTGCTGCCCGCGGTGCGCGAGGCCGACGAGTCGGCCGTGGTAGTGGCGAACGGGTTCTCGTGCCAGACGCAGATCGCCGACGCGGACACCGGGCGGACGGCGCTGCACCTGGCACAGGTGATGCGTCGTGCTCGCGACGGCAACGGTGCAGCGCCGGGCAGGCCCACACCGCCGAATGCCAGGCGGGCGCTGCGGACCGGCGTCACCGCGGCGGCGCTGCTCGGTGTCGCGGGCACCGTGGGCGTCGGACTCGCACGCGCGGGTGCGGCGCGATTGTGAGGCCGATGCGCACGTGATACCGACGCCTAGCGTGCTGCGTGAGTACGCGTTGCTGGCAGACGGACAGCGGGGCGCCGTGATCGGCCCGCGCGGCGAGATCGTCTGGCTGTGTGTGCCGAGATGGGATTCCGAGTCCGTTTTCGCCGGGCTCCTCGGTGGCGAGGGCCAGTACACCGTGCGTCCCGCCGACCGGTGGTTCGTGCCGGGTGGCTTCTACGAGGAGGGCTCCCTCATCTGGCGATCGCGGTGGCGTTGTTCCGAAGGGACGGTCGAGTGCCGGGAGGCGATGGCGATGCCCGGCCTGCCGGACCGGGTGGTGCTGCTGCGGCGGGTGCTCGCGGTGGAGGGCGACGCCGAGGTCGAGGTGATCCTCGACCCTCGGGCAGACTTCGGCAGGCGGCCCATGCACGAGCCGAGCAGGGAAGGCGGCCACTGGCTTTCCACGGTCGGGGATCTGCACCTGCGGTGGTCCGGTTGCCCCGAAGCCAGGCCGTCCGGCAAGGGGCTCACCGCGCGGCTGAAGATCCCGGCAGGCGAATTCCGCGACTTGGTGTTGGAACTCGCCGAGCGGCCGCTGAACGAGCCGCCGACGCAGCCGCACCAGTTGTGGGAGGCCACCGAGCACCGGTGGCGTGCGGAGGTGCCACGGCTGGACGGTTTCGTCGGCACCCGCGACGCAAGGCAGGCCTACGCCGTGCTGCGCGGGTTGACCAACTCGCGAGGCGCGATGGTGGCGGCGGCCACCACGTCCCTTCCCGAGCGCGCAAGGACCGGACGCAACTACGACTACCGCTACTGCTGGATTCGCGACCAGTGCTTCACGGGGCAGGCGTTGTCCGTGCTGGGCGACGACCCGCTGTTCGACGCGCAGGTGGACTGGATCACCGAGCGGGTGCTCGCCGACGGGGCCCGGCTGCGGCCCGTCTATACCGGAACCGGCGAGGTCGTCCCCGGTGAGCAAGGGCTCGACCGACTGCCCGGCTATCCGGGAGGGCGCCCCAAGGTGGGTAACTCGGCCACGGAGCAGTTCCAGCTCGACGCGCTCGGCGAGGCGTTGTTGCTGCTGGCGAGTGCGGGAAGGAACGGCAGGTTCGACAACACCCGCAGGGAAGCGGTGAGCGTGCTTGTCGACGCGATCGGTAACCGCTGGACCGAACCGGACACCGGTGTGTGGGAGACCGCCGACGACACCTGGGCGCACTCCCGCCTGATCTGCGCGGCGGGACTGCGTGCCGTCGCGGCGATCGAGCCTGGCAGGGGCGAGTCGGCGGACTGGTCTTCGCTTGCCGACACGATCGTGGCGCACACCGGGCGGCACTGTGTGCACCCGACGGGGCGCTGGCAGCGTTCTCCCGGCGATTCGCGGGTGGACGCCGCGTTGCTGCTTCCCGGCATCCGTGGGGTGCTGCCTGCCGACGACCCGCGCACGGTCGCGACGCTGGACGCGGTGAGGGGGCAGCTGACCGAGGACGGCTACGTTTACCGGTTCCGGCACGACGAACGCCCGCTGCACGCCGCGGAGGGCGCCTTCTTGATGTGCGGTTTTATCACCGCGCTGGCATGTCTGCGGCGCGGCGAGCACGAGGAGGCCATGGGGTGGTTCGAGCGCAGCCGGTCGGCCTGCGGCCCGCCCGGGCTCTACTCCGAGGAGTACGACGTCGTGCAGCGCCAGCTACGCGGCAACCTGCCGCAGGCGTTCGTGCACTCCTTCCTGCTGGAGACGTCCTACCACCTCAGCCAAGGTTGACCCGCGTGGTCAGTGGCGCCTGCGCCTGCCCGCGCCGCGGGCGGCCAGCGCCAACCCACCGCCCACGCCCGCGGCGGTGGCGGTACCGACGGCCGCGTGGTGATGGGACAACCACAGCTGCGGGCTACGTTTCTTGGCCTGCTCGCTGAACCGGCCTCGCGCACCGAAGTCCTGCCCGCCTCCCCGGTCCACCGGCTGCCACAGGTTCACCGGCTGCTGCGGTTCCTGCGGCTCCTCTGTCTGCTGTGACTGGTAGGCGGTGCGGGCGAGGTAGCGGTCCAGCAGCCCGGGGGCGAGCTTGTTGGCGAGCAGGGTGGCCACGGTGGAGAAGCCCACCCAGTACTCCCTGCGGCGCGGATGGTCGGCGGCGTACACGATGGCCCTGGCAGCGATCTCGGGCTCGTAGATCGGAGGCACCGGCTGCACCTTCCGTCGGGTCCGAGTCAACGCCCAGTCGAACTGCGGGGTGTTGACTCCCGGCAGTTGCACCATCGTGACGTGCACCTTGCTGCCGTCGTGCAGCAGCTCGCAGCGCAACGACTCGGTGAACCCCTGAATGGCGTGCTTGGCGCCGCAGTAGGCCGACTGCAGCGGGATGCCTCGATATGCCAGCGCCGATCCGATCTGCACGATCGTGCCGTGGTCACGTGGCAGCATCAGGTCCAGCGCGACCCGGGTGCCGTTCACGAACCCGTGGTAGGTGACGTCGGTGACCTGGCGGAACTCCTCCGGCTCGATCTTGGTGAACGGCGCGAACAACGTCGCGAAGGCGCCGTTGATCCAGACATCGATCGGACCCAGTTCCTCCTCGACCCGCCGCGCGGCCGACCGCACGGCGTCGTGGTCGGTCATGTCCACCGGTACCGGCATCGCCCTACCGCCCAGTTCCTCGACGTCGCGGGCGGCGCTGTTGAGCCCTTCACTGCCACGCGCGAACAACGCGACCCGATCTCCCCTTGCGGCCAGCGATCGAGCGGTGGCCCTGCCGATACCCGCACTCGCGCCCGTCACGACGACCGTCTTCGGCGTACGCCGCTTACCCATGGATCCCTCCCGTAGTCGCCTTGGTTTCGCGTCCCCGAGCCGGGGCGACAACCTCCGGGTACCCAGCCACCCGTGGCGGACTCTTCCGCGGCTCGACGGCGCGGCGTGCGTTTGGGCGCATTGTGGCCAGGCAAATCCCTCGGGCGAGGAGGCAAACCGAACGAGGTCGAAAGGCAGCAGCCCATGGACCACGACCACTTCATCGGTCAGGTGCAGGCGCGCGCGCAACTGGCCAGCCGTGGTGAGGCGGAGGGCCTGACCCGAGCCACGCTGGAAACCCTCGGAGAGCGGGTGCCCGAGCACCTCGCGGAGAACCTGGCCGACCAGTTGCCCGCCGAACTGGGCGAACACCTGCGCAGGACGGTGACACTCGGCGGCGCGGGCTCGGGGGAGCGGTTCGGGCTCGACGAGTTCGTTCGCCGCGTTGCCGAGCGTGGCCATCTGCCGGAGCCCAACGCGGTGTACGGCTCGCGCGTCGTGCTGGAGGTGACCGACGAGGCGACCCGAGGAGTGCTGGACAAGGTGCGCCACTCGCTGCCCGCCGACCTGCGGCAGTTGGTGGACGCGGGCAGCACGGGTCAACTGGGCTCCGGCTCCTGAGAACCGGGCACCGCCGACCCGAGGCGGTCAGCTCACCTGCCGCGTGGGGCGTTGCCACCGGTGAGTTCGCGGTCCAGCCTGGTATGCGAACACAACCGGCATCGCGGCGATGATGCGCCCGCCCGTAGGGGCGGCGGAATGGGGAGCATGTCCGAGCAGGTACGCCTCGGGGCGGCAGCGCTACGGCGCGAGCAGGTGACAGCGGTGGCCCGCGGCGCCGCGACCGTCGCACTGGACGAGGTCGCCGAGCGCGAACTCGCCAGGGCGCGCGCCCTTGTCGAAGCGCAGGCCGACGCGCGGCCACCCGCATACGGAGTCTCCACCGGGTTCGGCGCGCTCGCGGTGCGCCACATCCCCGCCGAGCAACGCAGTCAGCTGCAACGGTCGCTGATCCGCTCGCACTCCGCGGGCGCCGGTGCGGTGGTGGAACGCGAAGTGGTGCGGGCGATGTTGCTGCTGCGGCTGCGGACGCTGGTCAGCGGGTACAGCGGGGTGCGCCCGGTTACCGCGCGATCGCTGGCTGCGCTGCTGAACGCCGGGATCACCCCGGTGGTGCACGAGCACGGCTCACTGGGTTGTTCCGGCGACCTCGCCCCGCTCGCGGCAGCCGCGCTCGCGCTCATCGGCGAGGGTGAGGTGTTCGACCGGGACGGTACGCGGCTGCCTGCCTCGGAGGCGCTCGCCGCCGCCGGTATCGAACCACTGACGCTGGCCGAGAAGGAGGGCCTCTCGCTCATCAACGGCACCGACGGCATGCTCGGCATGCTGGTGTTGGCCGTCGAGGACCTGTGCGCGCTCGTCGACGTCGCCGACCTCACCGCCGCGATGAGTGTGGAAGCCCTGCTCGGCACCGACCGGGCGTTCGCCCAGGAGTTGCAGGAACTGCGGCCACACCCCGGGCAGGCGGTCTCCGCGCGCCGGATGCGTGCGGCGCTGGCCGGCTCGCAGATCATGGCCAGCCATCGCGGCGAGGACTGCACCCGCGTGCAGGACGCCTACTCGCTGCGGTGCGCGCCGCAGGTGCACGGGGCCACCCGGGACACGCTCGATCACGCGGCCGCGGTCGCCGACCGCGAACTCGCCTCAGTCATCGACAACCCCGTTGTGCTCGCCGACGGCAGGCTGCAGTCCTGCGGCAACTTCCACGGCGCGCCGGTGGGGTACGTGCTGGACTTCCTGGCCGTCGCCGTTGCCGACCTAGCGAGTATCGCCGAGCGCCGTACCGACCGGCTGCTCGATGTCTCCCGCTCGCACGGGCTTCCCGCGTTCCTGGCCGCGAACCCCGGTGTGGACTCCGGTCACATGATCGCCCAGTACACGCAGGCAGCCGTGGTGAGCGAACTGAAGCGGCTCGCCGTGCCCGCGTCGGTGGATTCCGTTCCCAGCAGCGCGATGCAGGAGGACCACGTGTCGATGGGGTGGGGAGCCGCCCGGAAGCTGCGCCGCGCGATCAGCGGGCTCACCACCGTGCTCGCCGTGGAGTTGCTCACCGCCGCGCGTGCGCTCGACCTACGTGCGCCGCTGCTGCCCGCGCCCGGCACGGGAGCGGTGCGGGACCTGCTGCGCACCCGGGTACCCGGTCCGGGGCCCGACCGGCACCTGGCCCCGGAGATCGCCGCGGCGGAGGAACTCATCGCCTCCGGTGCCGTGCTGCACGCCGCGCTGCCGCGGGAGCGGAGGTGACGATGCGACGCACCGCACGGAGCTGGCAGACGGAGGCCGCGCTGCGGATGCTGCGCAACAATCTCGACCCGGAGGTGGCCGAGCGGCCCGCCGACCTGGTGGTCTACGGCGGCACCGGCAAGGCGGCGCGGGACTGGCCGAGTTACCACGCCATCGAGCGCTGCCTGACAACACTGGCCGACGACGAGACCCTGCTCGTCCAGTCGGGCAAACCGGTGGGTGTGCTGACCACTCACGAGTGGGCGCCCCGGGTGCTGCTGGCCAACTCCAACCTCGTCGGTGACTGGGCGAGCTGGCCGGAGTTTCGCAGGCTGGATGCGCTGGGACTGACCATGTACGGCCAGATGACAGCGGGATCGTGGATCTACATCGGCACCCAGGGCATCCTGCAGGGCACCTACGAGACGTTCGCGGCCGTGGCCCGCAAGCGGTTCGGCGGAACGCTGGCGGGCACGCTCACGCTCACCGCCGGTCTCGGTGGTATGGGCGGTGCCCAGCCGCTTGCGGTGACGATGAACGGCGGTGCGGCGTTGATCGTCGAGTGTGACCCTGACAGGGCGCGCCGCAGGCTGCGCGGTGGCTACCTCGACGAGTTGGCCCCGGACCTGGACACCGCGATCGAGCGGGTGCGGGCCGCGAAGGCCGCCGGCGAAGCCGTGTCGGTCGCGGTGATCGGCAACGCCGCGGAGGTGCTGCCCGAACTCCTGCGCCGCGACGTGGAAGCCGACATCGTCACCGACCAGACCTCGGCCCACGACCCGCTGGCCTACCTGCCCATCGGGGTGGCGGTCGAGGACTGGCGTGACTACGCCGATGCCCAACCCGAGGAGTTCACCAACCGCGCACGCGATTCGATGGCACACCACGTGGACGCGATGCTCGGCTACCTCCACCGTGGCGCGGAGGTGTTCGACTACGGAAACTCGCTGCGCGGTGAGGCGAAGCTCGGCGGCTGCGAGCGGGCGTTCGACTACCCCGGCTTCGTCCCGGCCTACATTCGCCCGCTGTTCTGCGAGGGCAAGGGCCCGTTTCGGTGGGTGGCGCTTTCGGGTGATCCGGCCGACATCGCGGTCACCGACCGCGCGGTGCTCGAGCTGTTCGGCGAGGACGAGTCGCTGGCCCGCTGGCTCCGGTTGGCGGACGAGCGGGTGTCGTTCCAGGGGCTGCCCGCACGGATCTGCTGGCTCGGCCACGGCCAGCGACACGTGGCCGGGCTGCGGTTCAACGAGCTGGTGGCAAGCGGCGAGCTGCGGGCACCGATCGTGATCGGACGCGATCACCTCGACGCGGGCAGCGTCGCCTCCCCCTACCGCGAGACCGAGGGCATGGCCGACGGTTCCGACGCCATCGCCGACTGGCCGCTGCTGAACGCGCTTGTCAACACCGCATCGGGCGCCAGCTGGGTGTCGATCCACCACGGTGGCGGGGTGGGAATGGGCCGATCCATCCACGCCGGACAGGTGTGCGTGGCCGACGGCACGGTGCTCGCGGCGCGAAAACTCGACCGGGTGCTGCGCAACGACCCGGCTACCGGGGTGCTGCGGCACGCCGACGCGGGCTACTCGCGCGCCGTCGACGTCGCCGAGGAGCGCGGGTTGCGCCTGCCCATGCGGGAGCAGCGGTGACTGCCTACTGGTGCGAGTACGCGTGGCTGCCGGACGGGGTGGAACCCGCCGTCAGGCTCGAGGTCACGGCAGGGAGGTTCACCTCGGTCACCACAGGGGCGCCACGGACCGGGCACGTGTTGCCGGGGCTGGCGCTGCCGGGGTTCGCCGACGTGCACTCCAACGCGTTCCAGCGCGCGCTGCGTGGCAGGGCGCAGCAGGGGCGCGGCTCGTTCTGGACGTGGCGCTCGCTGATGTACGAGCTGGCCGACCGGCTGGACCCCGACTCCTACTACCGCCTCGCACGTGGTGTCTACGCCGAACTCGTGCTGGCCGGCTACACCGGCGTCGGCGAGTTCCACTACCTGCACCACGGCCCCGGCGGCGTCGGTTACGCCGACCCCAACGCCATGGGTGCCGCGCTTGTCGCGGCCGCTGACGAGGCCGGAATCAGGTTGTGCCTGCTGGACACCTGCTACCTGGCGGGCGGGTTCGGCGAGCCGCTGCGGGGAACGCAGCTGCGGTTCGGCGACGGTGACGCCGAACGGTGGGCGCAGCGGGTACAGCGGTTCCGCCCTCGCGGTGAGCGGGTGACCTGCGGTGTGGCGGTGCACTCGGTGCGTGCGGTGCCGCCGGGGGACCTGCCGGTCGTGGCCGCGGCGGCAGGCGATCGGCCGCTGCATGTGCATCTGTCCGAGCAGCGGGCCGAGAACGAGGACTGCCTTCGCGCGAGCGGGCGCACCCCGGCAGGGTTGCTGGAAAGCACCGGGGTGCTGGGGCGGGCGACGGTGGCGGTGCACGCCACCCATCTGGACTCCGCCGACATCGCCGCGCTCGCCGCCTCGGGGAGCCGAGTGTGCGTGTGCCCGGCAACGGAATGCGATCTCGGCGACGGCATCGGCACGAGCAGGGCGCTGCTCGACGCGGGGGTGGGGCTGTGTCTCGGCGGCGACAGCCACGTCGTGACCGATCCGTTCGAGCAACTGCGCGGGTTGGAGTGGCGGGAGAGGCTCGCGCGCGAGGAGCGCGGCGTGTTCACCGCGCGAGAACTGCTCGGTGCGGGGACGGCTCATACGGACATCGGCTGGCCGGACGTCGGGCTGCTGGCCGAGGGGCAGGGCGCCGACCTGGTGGTTGTCGATCTGGACTCGGTGCGCACGGCGGGCGCGGAGCCCTCGGCGGCGGTTTTCGCGGCAACGGCTGAGGACGTGCGCGACGTGATGGTCGCGGGCCGCTGGGTGGTGCGCGACGGCGAACACCGCCTCGTCGAGCGGCCACAGGAGGTGCTGCGCCGCGAGATCGGTGGGCTGTGGCGGTGAAGTCCACCCTTGTCACCGGCATCGGTGAGCTCACCACGAACGATCCCGGCCTGCGGAGGCTGCACCGCGCTGCCGTCGTGTTGGAGGGCGAGCGGGTGGCGTGGGTGGGCGACGCGGCGACCGCGCCGATGGCGGACGCGGCCGTGGACGTGGCAGGCAGGGCCGCGTTGCCGGGCTGGGTGGACAGCCACACGCACCTGCTGTTCGCGGGCGACCGCACCGCCGAGTTCGAGGCCAGGATGGCGGGCGCGGCCTACACGGCGGGCGGCATCCTCGCCACCGTCGAGGCCACCAGGAAGGCCACCGACGCCGAGTTGCGTGCCAACCTGGCGGCGCACCTGGCCGAGGCCGCCAGGCAGGGCACCACCTGCGTGGAGACCAAGACCGGCTACGGGCTGACGGTGGCCGACGAGCTGCGTTGCGCGCGTATCGCACGGGATCTCGCCGACGAGGTCACCTTCCTCGGAGCCCACACCGTGCCACCCGAGACGGACCCGCGGTGCTACGTGGACACTGTGTGCGGCGACATGCTGGCGGCGGTGGCGGGGCACGTCGGCTGGGCCGATGTCTTCTGCGAGGTGGGTGCCTTCGACGAGGAGCAGTCGCGGCGGGTCCTGCGCGCCGCGGCGGCGCGCGGCCTGGGACTTCGGGTGCACGGAAACCAGCTCGGCCATGGGCCGGGAGTGCGGCTCGCGGTTCGACTCGGGGCGGCGAGCGTGGACCACTGCACCCACCTGACCGAGGAGGACGTTGCCGCGCTGGCCGGATCGGACACCGTGGCGACACTGCTGCCCGCGTGCGACCTCTCCACCAGGCAGCCGCTGGCGCCCGCGCGCCGACTGCTCGACGCGGGTGCTGTCGTGGCGCTGGCCACCAACGCCAACCCAGGCAGCTCCTACACCACCTCGATGGCGTTCTGCGTGGCCACCGCGGTGCTGCAGATGGGGATGTCGATCACCGAGGCGGTCTGGGCAGCCACCGCGGGCGGTGCCCGCGCACTGCGCCGCGACACCGGGGAGGGCGCGGTCGGCACGATCCGGGTCGGCGCGAGGGCGGACCTGCAAGTACTCGACGCGCCGTCGGTCACCCACCTCGCCTACCGGCCGGGGGTGCCACTTACCTGGGCGGTGTGGCGGCGGGGCCGCCTGCTCGGCTGAGCAGGTCAGCCCGCGAGCTCGTCGGAGGACGGTTCGAGCAGCGCCGCCACCCCGAGTTCACCGGCAAGCCGCGCGGCCCGCGCCCGCGCCTGTCGGTCGAGCGCGCCGATGGCGGCGACCAGTTCGTCACGAAACCACGCGTCCGCGCCGTGCGCGAGCGCGAACAGTGGCGGCCACAGGTCGTGCTCGTCGGCCGCCCGCACGACGCGTTCCCGCCGCTGCACGGGAAGCAGTCCCAGTAGCTCCACGGCGCGGTGCTTGTCGTCCAGCAGGAACATCACCCGCAGCAGTGCCGCGTCGTCGAGCACGGACAGCCCGGAGAGCGCGGTTTCGTTCGGCACGTGTGTCACGAACCGGCCCAGTGTGATCCAGTCCTGCCTGCGGTGCAGTTCGCTCACCACGACGCCGATCGTGGCGCGAGGCACCCCGGCGACGAGGTGGCCGACCCTGCGCGGGTCTGTCTCGGCGGCGACATCGGCGAGAAAGGTGGGCGAAAGCCGCGCGGCGATGTCCAGCGCGCGGGCCGCGTCCACGAGTCCGGCCATGCGGGCGCTCAGCAGCGGTCCGAACACCCGCTCGGCCAGCCCGGCAAGCAGGCTCGGCGGCAGCAACCTGCTGGCCAGCGCCATCCGGCGAAGTGCGGCGAGGTCGGCGTCGAACAGCGCGTCGGTGGCCCGTTCCCGCAGCCGACGGATGTCTGGCGCCGGGACCGACTCCAGGAAGGCGAACCGCTCGCCGGGCTCGCCGAGCAGCCGGGCGAGCTTGTCGATCTCCGCCTTGACCCGCAGCGCTTCCAGTGCCTCGGTCACAGGCCCGCCGCCTTGCGTACCGCGCGCCGCAGCGGGAACGGTACGTGCGAGAGCGACTGTTCGGCCGCGGCGGCGAGCTGGCGTGCCTGCCGCCTGCGTGCGGCTCGCAAGGCTTCGTCGAGAGTGTGCTTGTGCTCCTCGTCGAGCGCCTCGATGCTCGCGGGCAACTCACCGCCGAGCCGCTCGGCGAGGGTTCGCCTCGAACTTGCCATGCCCGGCATCATGCCTGAAGAACGCGTTACGGTGCCCCCATGGCACACGAGATCGAGACTTCCACGATCAAGGTCGGTGACCTCGGCGCATACCTTGCCCAACCCTTGGGCGGCAGCAAGAGCGGGATGCTGCTGCTGCCGATGATCACCGGTATCGGCGCGCAGGTGCGCGAGTACGCCGAGGACATCGCCAGGGCCGGGCTCACCGCGCTGACCTGGGACCCCTGGCACGGCCCCAGCATCGACGACACCCCGAGGGACCGGCTGGCGGAGTTGATGCGTCAGCTCGACGACGAGGCCTGCCTCGATGAGATGCGGCGACTGCTGGACCACCTGCTCGGCGAGTTGGGGGTGGAGCGGGCCGGTGTGATCGGCTGGTGTCTCGGTGGCAGGTTCGCGATGATCCTCGGCGGCAGGGACGAGCGACTCGCCAACGTCGTCGCCTACCACCCGACGGTCCCCGGCACTCCCGCTCCCAACCACACCGTGGACGCCGTCGAGCACACGGCGAGGATCAAGGCTCCGGTGCTGATGCTGTACCCGGGGGCGGACACGCTGGTGCCGCAGCAGAGTTTCGCGCGGCTGCAGGAAGCGCTGCACTCCCGCGACAGCGGCCCCAGCCTGGTTCATGTCTATCCGCACGCCGAGCACGGGTTCAGCGACCGAAGCAGGCACGGCAACGAGGTGAACGCCACCGCGTACGCCATTTCCTGGCCGCAAGCCCTGGAATTCATGAAGGTGACCACCGCGCCCGCCACGTGAAGGGCGACGACTCGAACGCGGACGTTGCAGTCCGTTGTGACAGCGGGTGAGTTGCCGCCGTGGCGTTAGACGAGCTCACCGCGGAGGTCGGCCGTTGAGCGGACGAGCGACGCGACCGCCATGGAGTGCCCCTTCGGTGGCCACGCGATCACCGAGGTGACTTTCGGTGCGTCGACGACGGGCACCGCGACGTGTTCGGGCCATTGCCAGGCACGACTGGAGGCAGGGATGACCAGCAGTGTCTTGCCCAGCGCCACGAGCTGAGCGAGCTGCGACTGGGTGTGCACCTCCGGCCCTGGGCCGTCCGGGTAGGACCCGTCGAGCCGGGGCCATCGAGCGATCGGCAGGTCCGGCACGTCGCGGACATCGGCCAGCGTGAGCTGATCGCGTGACGCGAGCGGATGCCCGCTGGGGATGATCGCGACCTGGCCCTCGGTACAGAGGTCCTCGGTGTCGAATCCGGCGAGGTCGTCGAACGGGCGGTGCATCAGTGCCACGTCGGCGCGCCCGTCGCGGAGCAGCCGAGCCTGCTCGCCGACCTCGCACAGCAGTACCTCGACCGGCGCCGCACCGGGTTCGCTCGCGAACGCATCGAGCAGCCGTCGCAGCAGTTCGTGAGACGCCCCGGCCTTCGAAGCGAGGACCAGCGACTGCTTCGGGTCGGCGGCACGCCTCGTCCGACGCGCGGCGGCCGCGACAGCGTCGAGGGCAGCTGCGGCCTCGCGGAGCAGCACCCTGCCGGTGTCCGTGAGCGCCACACCCCGACGGTCCCGCACGAGGAGTTGGACCCCGAGCCGCTGCTCGAGTCGGCGGATCGCACGGGAAAGCGGCGGTTGTGCGATCCCGAGCCGATCGGCGGCGCGGCCGAAGTGCAGTTCTTCGGCCACGGCGACGAAATACCGCAGCTCGCGGGTCTCGAGATCGTTCACTGCCGCAGTGTAGCGACTGATACCTGCCGAGTATCACGGCTTACTGAATCGGTCTTGGACAGCGACCGAGTGGCCCGCGGAGCATGGACGGTGTGAACGACACCAAGACCGCGCTGGTCACCGGCGCGAACAAGGGAATCGGCTTTGCCATCGCGGAAGGCCTCGGGGCGATCGGCTTCACTGTCGCGGTGGGGGCTCGCGACGACGTCAGGCGCGGGGAAGCCGTCGAGAAACTGCGTGCCACGGGCGTCGCCGCGTTCGGGGTAGCTCTCGACGTCACCTCCGACGAGAGCGTCGCCGCCGCGGCGGCGACCGTCGAACAGGCGGCAGGACGGCTCGACGTCCTCGTCAACAACGCGGGTATCGCAGGCCGCACCGACGGTGGCGCACAGGACCCGACGACGCTCGACCTCGACGTCGTGCGCACCGTCCTGGACACGAACGTGTTCGGAGTCGTCCGGGTGACGAACGCGATGCTCCCGCTGCTTCGCCGTGCGGAGTCGCCGCGCATCGTCAACGTGTCGAGCAACATGGGTTCGCTGACGCTGCAAACCGGCCCGATCCTGGCCGCGTACGCACCGTCGAAGTCGATGCTCAACAGCATCACGGCGCAGTACGCCCGGCGACTGTCCGACACGAACGTCATGGTGAACGCCTGCTGCCCCGGCTACGTCGCCACCGACTTCACCCGCTTCAACGCGCCGCGGACACCGGAGCAAGGTGCCGCGATCGCGATCCGGCTCGCCACGCTGCCGGACGACGGGCCCCGCGGCGGCTTCTTCGACGACGAGGGCGTCGTCCCCTGGTGACCGGCCACGACCGCGCCCGGGTACCAGCAGTGTCCTAACGCGACTTCGTGGTTCTTCGGGTGGGTTCGGCGGCCAGTGGGTCCTGCGGCCACGGGTGTTTGGGGTAGCGGCCGCGTAGCTCGGCTCTGACGCCCGGGTATCCGTTGCGCCAGAACGACTCCAGGTCGGCCGTCACCGCCGCGGGCCTACCCGCGGGCGAGAGCAGGTGCAGCACGACCGGCACCCGCCCTCCCGCGATCCGCGGGGTGGCCCGCCAGCCGAAAGTCTCCTGCAGCTTCACCGCCAGTACCGGTTCGGCAGCGGAGTAGTCCACCCGTGGTCGCGACCCGCTCGGCACCTCCAACCGCTCGGGCGCCAACTCGTCGAGCTGCCCTGCCTGCGGCCACGGCAGCAACCTGGCGAGCGCGGCGGCGGTGTCGATCCGGGCGAGATCGGCCCGCCGCCTGACCGCCGACAGTTCCGGCTCGAGCCACTCCTGCGCGCGCTCCAGCAGCGCGTCATCGCCCACGTCCGGCCACGGCCGACCCAGGTGTGCGTGCAGGAAAGCCAGCCGCTGCCGTAGCCGCACCGCCCGCTCAGGCCAGTCCAGCAGGTTCAGCCCCTCCCTGCGCAGCCCGTCCATGGCGGCCGCCCGCAACAGCGCAGGGTCGGGGTCGGCAAGCCGCGACTCGGTCAACGTGATGGCACCGAGCCTGCGTACCGCTCTGGCCACGATGTCACCGCCGCGCCAGTGGACCTCCTGCGCCTCGGTGACCAGCGAGGCAGCGACGCGGGTGGCCAGTTCGGCGTCGGCACGCGCGGCCAGCCGGACCACCCCGTGCGCGCGGCCGGGTTCTCGGGTGGCCTCCGCCACCGCGAGCCATTCGCTGTCGGCCAGCCCGCTGCCCGAGGGCAGCCGAACGGCCGTTCCCGCCGCGAGCAGGTACACCCCATTCTCGCCCCGTGCACCGCCACGCCGACGCGCCAGCCGCTCGGGGTGGGCGAGGGCGACCACGGTCGCCGGGTCGGGAGTCTCGGCCGCGGGCCCTTCCACCAGGCGTGCCAGCCGGGCTGCCTCCCGTCTCCACCACCGTGCGGCGGGGTCGTCACCGCGCGCGAGCCGACGCAACTCCTCCGCGATGTCCACACTCCTGCCACCGGCGTCCAGCAGCGCGACCACCTCAGCGGCCGAGCGGGGACCCACCTCGGCCGCTCCGTCCAGCAACGCACGAGCCAGTCTCGGGTGCAGTCCGAGCGCCGCCATCCGCTCGCCACGCCGGGTCGGGGTGCCGTCCTGCCGCGTCGCGCCGAGCGTGTGCAGTAGCTGCCTGCCCGCGGCGAGCGCGCCCTCCGGTGGCGGGTCCCACCACGAGAGCCCGCGCCCGTCCGGCGTCGACCAGCAGGCCAGCTCCAGCGCGAGCCGGGAAAGGTCGGCCACCCGGATCTCCGGCTCCGGGTACGCGGGCAGGCTCGCGTGTTCCTGCCGTGGCCAGCACCGGTAGACCAGGCCGGGGCCCTGCCTTCCCGCCCTGCCCGCGCGCTGCCTGGCGACGGCGGCCGAGACCCGCACCGTCGCCAGGCCGGGAAGGCCGCGGCGGTGGTCGATTCGAGGTACCCGCGCCAGCCCGGAATCCACGACGGCCCTCACGCCTGGCACCGTCAGGCTGGACTCCGCGACGGCCGTGGCGAGTACAACGCGCCGTCGAGGCCCCTCCCGCAGCGCGGCGTCCTGCCTGGCCGCGGTGAGCCTGCCGTGCAGCGGGAGGACGTCGACGCCGGGCAGGTCGAGCAGGTCCGCGACGCGGGCGATCTCGGCGGCACCGGGCAGGAACGCCAGCACGTCGCCGTCGGTTCGCGCCAGCGCGGTCCCGATCGAGCGGGCCACCCGGTTCTCGATGCGTTCCGCGCGCGCGGGTGGGTGGTGCACCACCTCCACCGGAAACGTTCGCGCGTCGGCGGTGACCACGGGCGCGCCGCCGAGCAGGTCCGCCAGCCGCTGCGAGGCGACGGTGGCCGAGGTGGCGAGCAGTCGCAGGTCCTCCCGCAGGCCACCACGCACGTCCAGCAACAGCGTCAGCAGCAGGTCGGCATCGAGGTGGCGCTCGTGGCACTCGTCCAGCAGCACCGCCGAGGTGCCTCGGAGTTCGGGGTCGGCCTGCAGCCTGCGGACGAGCAGACCGGAGGTCACCACCTCGATCCTGGTGCTGCCCGAGACCATCCGGTCGCCTCGCACCGAGTAGCCGACGGTCCGTCCGAGGGGCTCACCCAGCAGCGCGGCCATGCGCGCCGCCGCCGCCCGTGCCGCCAGTCGTCTCGGCTCGGCCACCACGATGCGGCCCGGCGACCAGTTCGCCATCGCCAGTGGCACCAGCGTGGTCTTGCCGGTGCCCGGCGGTGCCACCAGCACGGCGGCGCCGTGCCGGTCCAGCGCGTCGCGGACATCCGCGAGCACGTCCCTGACGGGAAGGTCGGGCAACTCGCTCGGCGGGATCATCGGTGATCCGGCGTGTCCGAACTCACCGCGATAGTGCGAATCGGGCCCGGTGCAGGTGGTCGCACCGTGCTCGCCGCTGGATGTGTCGTCATCGGCCTAACCTCGTTCTCAGGTGCGGTAGCTAGCCTAGAAGGGTGCTTGCGTCACGTGGACGGCTGCTCGACGGCATCGGCACGCTCACCCGGCTTGGCCTGGCGGCCGTGTGGCTGATCTCCGGTGGCCTGAAATTGGTCGATCCGGGTCAGACCTACCTCGCCGTGCAGGCCTACGATGTGCTGCCGCAAAGCCTCGTCGGGGTGGTGGCTACCGCCATGCCGCTCGTGGAGATCACGCTGGGCATCTTCGTGCTGTTCGGCTTCGTGACCAGGTACGTCGCCGTGCTGTCGGGGCTGGTGCTCGTGGTGTTCATCGCGGCGGTGGCGCAGTCGTGGGCGAGGGGGCTCACGATCGACTGCGGCTGCTTCGGTGGTGGCGGGCAGGTGGCGCCGGGTGAGACCGCGTACCCGCAGGAAATAGCGAGGGACGTCGGTTTCCTCGCGTTGGCCGTGTGGCTGGCGGTGAGGCCGAGGACGTCGCTGTCCGTCGACGGTTGGCTGTGGGGCACGCGGCGGCAGCGGCTTGAAGAGCGGCTTGAAGAGCGGCTTGAGGAAGAGACGAGGAAGGACGCCAGTGGGCGGAGCGGAACGGACCGCGCGGAAGCGACGGCAGCAGCGGACGGCCGGGGGTAATGCCGTAGCCGGCGCCAGGGGCGGTACCGACACCAAGAAGGTGATCGCCGTCGTCGCGGCGGTGTTGCTGGTGGCAGCGGTGGTGATCGGTGGTGTGTTGTGGACCAACGCGTCCAAGAACGCCACGGAGGGGCAGCAGATCGAGCCCGCCGCCCCGGCGGCGGTGGATTACCCGGAGCGTCGCGAAGGTGTCGTCGTGGTGTCGGGTGCGCAGGATGCGCCCGCCACGATCGACGTCTACGCGGACTTCCTGTGTCCGGTCTGCGGCGCGTTCGAGGAGGCCTACGGGCAGCAGATCGAGCAGCGGGTCGCGCAGGGTGAGCTGCGGGTGCGCACGCACGTGTTGCCGATGCTGACCGAGAAGTCCGACCCGCCGGGCTACTCGATGGACGCGGCCAACGCGGCGCTGCTGGCGGCGGACGAGGGCAAGTTCTCCGTGTTCCACGACAGCCTGTTCGCCAACCAGCCGGAGGAGGGCAAGCGCGGCTACAGCGACGAACAGCTGATCGAACTCGGTCGCGAACTGGGCATCACCAGCAAGTCCTTCGCCGACGGTGTGCGTGCGGGAACCTACGACGCGCAACTGCAGGCCGAACTGCAGCGGGTGCTCGCGGACCCCAGCCTGCAGCGCGACTTCGGCAACGGGCAGCGCGGCTTCGGCACCCCCACGGTCGTCGCAGGCGGCACGATCGTGGACATCGGTGACCAGCGGTGGCTGGACAAGGTGATCCAGCAGGCCAAGAGCTGACCGGGCTGGGTCACCGGGCTGCGGCGCCGGTGACCCACCCCGGCCCAAGGGCGCGACAGCGATCGGGTAGAGTGCTTACTCAACGGGGCTATGGCGCAGCTGGTAGCGCGCCTCACTGGCAGTGAGGAGGTCAGGGGTTCGAGTCCCCTTAGCTCCACAACATCAACTCGGCCTCGCATCCGGTGTTTCCCGGTGCGGGGCTGATCTTGTTTGCCCGCCGAACCCCGGAAAGGGGCCACAACGGCCACCGGAGTGTGGTCTACGCGGGTCGCAGCGGCACGATCTTTCGCGTGTGGCGTGGCTGCCGCGCACGCCGGGTCATCGGCCGTGCGTCGTCTTCCTCGGGTACGAGTTTGCCGTACAGGTCGGTCGTGACCTTGATCGAGTAGCGGCCCGTCCACACTGTCGTGACGGCAGCCCCTTCAGCGGTTGCTCCGGCCAGCCGCTCAGCCGCTCTGCTTCTGCCGCGCGTTGAACTGCCGCCGAAACTCGTTGATCGTCTCCAACGCGACCGACGCCGCGCCGAGCCAGCCTTGCGCCGCGTCGGCGCTCCCACTCTTGTCCTTGACGTTGATCGGAATTCCATCGAGTTCGATCAAGCCGTTGTCGTAGGCGACGAGGCGCAATTCGAGTACGAGTCCCTTGTCCTTCGGTGTTGGCTTCGCGTTCATCGACTCGCGAATGCGCTCCAGGCTCGCGCCCATGATCCGGCTCCTTCGCCCCATGTTCGCGGTACCCGCCCAAACTACGGGCTCGGCCTCGCGGCTGTCGCTGGACCGCTGCGGCAACGGGCTGTTCAACGCGCCGAGCATGGCCAACCGTGATCGAGCCGGCCTGCGGCTGCTGCTCAGCGGGCCCACCAGTTCGGCAGGCAGGACGATGCCCGACGGCGTCGTACCCCGGCCTGGCGGGTGGAACTGGATCCACCTGGTCGTTGACGACCGCGCAGTCGAGGTGGACCGACTGCGCGCCGCGATCGCACGGCGCTCCTGTCCGTGTCACAAGGACAGTTTGTGCAGCAGTTCCAGCAGGATGCCGTTCTCCCCCGGGGTCAGCTCTCGTGCCGAGCGCGCCGACAGAGCTGCCAAGAGCGTACGCGCGAGCTCACGCACGGCCGACTTGTCGCTCGGCGGTTCGTCCTGGCTGAACAAGGCTGCGAAGACGGCCTCGCGCATCCGCTCGGCCAGTTCTTTGGCCCCTGGCGCGTCAGGGGAGGAGATGAGAGTGAGAGTCGTGCCCACGGCGGCGGTGCGGATCATCGTGGCCGCCTCCTCCGGGGGCAGCCGCAATCGCCCGGCCTCGGCCAGTCTCTCCAGCAGCCCGAGCAGCATGCGGTGAGCCTCCCGCGCCGCTGGGCTCTCCTCGGTGTCGGGAATGCCGTACATCAGCCGGTAGAAGGCCGGATGGTCGAGGCCGAACCCGATGTGGTTGTCCCAGGCGGCTCGCATGTCCTCGAGCGGGTCGGCGGCGGGCGTACGGCTGCGCTTGGCGCCGAGGTAACGCTCGAAGCCTTCCGCGGCGACCGCTTCGAGTAGTCCCCGCTTGTCCCCGAAGTGGTGGTAGACGGTCGGCGTGGTGACGCCGGCCGCCTGACACACGTCCCGGATCGACATGGCCTCCGCGCCCACGCGCTCCAGCAGCAGCGCGGTGCTGTCGAGAATCAGTTGCCGGGTGTTGCGCTGACCGTCGGACATATATCAACGATATAGGACGCGGCCTCCTTGACTTGAACACCGCTATATCTATAGCGTCGGTACAGGCGTTCCTTTAACGCTGTTACCTACAACTCGGTAGGAGACTCCTGTGTCACACGAGCCCACACCGGAGAAGTCGGGCCACACCCGCCGTACCGTGCTCAAGTCCACCGTTGTAGCCGCGGCCGGAACCGTCGCGGCGCCCCACCTCGCCGACGCGCAGGGCGTCGGACCGCCCGCCAAGGACATCGCCGCGGGCGACTCGGTGGAATTGAAATTGTCGATCAACGGCCGGCAGCACGGAGTCAGCGTGGAGCCCAGGGTGACGCTGCTCGACGCGCTCCGTGACCGGCTCGACCTCACCGGCACCAAGAAGGGCTGCGACCGTGGCGAATTTGGTGCGTGCACGGTGCTGGTCGACGGTGAGCGGATCAAGTCCTGCATGACACTGGCCGTCATGCGGCAGGAGGCCGAGATCACCACCGTGGAAGGGCTGGCGCGAGGCGAAGAGCTACACCCGATGCAGACGGCTTTCATCCGCCACGACGCGTTCCAGTGCGGTGCCTGCACCGCAGGCCAGATCATGTCCGCTGTCGCCTGCGTCAACGAGGGTCATGCCGGCTCCGACGCGGAGATTCGCGAATGGATGAGCGGCAACCTGTGCCGCTGCGCCGCATACCAGAACATCACGGCGGCCGTCGCCGACGCCGCGAAGGAGATGGACAGATGAAGGCATTCGGCTACACGGTCGCTACGAGCGCGGCCGAGGCGGTGCGGATCGCAGCCGGAACACCGAACTCGGCATTCATCGCCGGTGGTACGGACCTGCTGAACCTGATGAAGGACTCCGTGCAGGTCCACGATCGCTTGGTGGACGTCAACCGCCTCGACATCGACCGGGTCACCTTGGACGGCGAGGCGCTCCGCATCGGAGGGCTTGCCAGGATGCGGCAGGTGGCCGAACACCCCGGCGTACGGCGAACCTACCCGGTGCTGTCGGAGGCGCTGCTCGCTTCGGCCTCTCCGCAGGTGCGCAACATGGCTTCCATCGGAGGAAACCTGTTGCAGCGCACCAGGTGCGGCTACTTCCGGGACACCGGTTCGGCGTGCAACAAACGGGAACCCGGCACCGGGTGCCCTGCCATCGAAGGGCACAGCCGGGGACACGCGATCCTCGGCGGCAGTGAGGCGTGCATCGCCACACACCCTTCCGACCTGGCGGTAGCGCTGACCGCTCTGGACGCGACCGTGCACGTACTCGGCCCGGGCGGCGCCAGGACCGTCCCCATCGCCGACTTCTACCTTCTTCCCGGCGACACACCGCAGCGCGAGACCGCGGTGCGTCCGGGGGAACTCATCACGAGGGTGGACGTCCCGCGCACACCCGTCGCGAATCACTCGGGATACCTGAAACTTCGCGACCGCGCCAGCTTCGAGTTCGCCGTCGTGTCGGTGGCGGCCGCTGTCAGGATGAGTGGCCGCGTCGTGCGGGACGTACGGCTGGCGTTCGGCGGGGTAGGCACCCGTGCGTGGCGGGACCCCCAGGCAGAGGCGGTACTGCGGGGCGGGCTGCTGACCAAGGCGGCCATGACCGAGGCGGGCCGCGTCCTGGTTCGGGACGCGCAGCCGAGGAAGGACAACGAGTTCAAGGTCGAGCTCGTCCAGCGCGCGCTGGTGAGCATCCTCAGTGAACTGGGAGGGATCCGATGAGCGAACTGGTCGGGCGAGGCGTCAAGCGGGTGGACGGCCGCGCGAAGGTGACCGGCGCCGCCCGTTACACGGCCGATAACCGGATACCTGGCATGTTGCACGGCTACCTCGTGCTGAGCACTGTGGCCCGAGGCGAGGTCACATCCATCGACACCAGGGCGGCACGGGCGCATCCCGGTGTCGTAGCGGTCTACACGCATCGGGATATGCCGCGACTGGCTCTACCCGGCGCCTTCCTCAAAGGCTTCATTCCCATGCAGGACACTCGAGTGCACCACAATGGACAGCCGGTCGCCTACGTCGTCGCGGAGACCTTGGAACAGGATCAGGAAGCCGCCACCCTGGTCCGCGTGCGTTACCGCACCGAGCGCCCCGACGTACGGCTCGCCGACCGGCTCGACGAGGCGTACGTTCCGCCGCCGTTTCAGGAAGAGCCGAACGAGGTGACCCGTGGTGACGCCGCCACGGCGCTGGAGCGAGCCGAGGTGCGCATCGAGCAGGAATACACCAGCCCGGTGCACCATCACAATCCGATCGAACCACACGCCACGATCGCTGTCTGGGATGGCGACACGCTCACGCTTCACGAGAGTACGCAGGGCGTGACCCTCACCCAGGGCACCATGGCTGAGGCGTTCGACCTGCACCCGGACAATGTCCGGATCATCGCTCCGTACCTGGGCGGCGGATTCGGAACCAAGATCGTTTGGGCGCACCAGATCCTCACCGCGGCGGCAGCCAGACTCGTCCGCCGTCCGGTCAAGCTCGTGCTGAGCCGTGCGCAGATGTACACCTCCGTGGGCCATCGCGCCGAGTTCCACCACCGCGTGCGGCTCGGCGCCACCCGGCAGGGCAAGCTGACCGCCCTCGTCGACACGACCACGGCCCAGCTGTCCCGGACCGATGAGGCGGTTTTCAATCCCAGCGCCTCAACGCTCTACCTGTACGCGTGCCCGAACGTCCACATGCAACAGCGTGGAGTGCGGCTTGACCTGCCGACGGCGGTCTGGATGCGGTCACCGGAGACGACCGCCCATTTCGGTCTCGAGACGGCCATGGACGAGTTGAGCTACGAGGTCGATGTCGATCCGGTCGAGTTGCGGGTGCGCAATCACAGTCACACCAACCCGCACACCGGTGAGCCCTACGGTGACAGCAAGCATCTGCTGGAGTGCTACCGGATGGCTGCGAGGGCCTTCGGCTGGGCACGGCGCCGTCCCCGTCCGGGATCCTGGCGGGACCGCGACGAGTACATCGGTTGGGGCATGGCCACCGAGACCCACACCTTCGAGGCGATGCCATCCACCGCACGCATTACCCTCGAACAGGACGGGCATGCGACGCTCCGGATCGGCACCCAGGACATCGGAACCGGCACCTACACGGTGATCAGCCAGGCTGCCGCGGACGGACTCGGCATGCCGATCGAGCACATCACCCCGCTCATCGGCGACACCGCATTGCCCGCCGCGGGCCTTTCGGCGGTGTCGGCCACGGTGCCCAGTGTGATCGGCCCGGTGTTCCGGGCGGCACAGAACGCACGCAACGCCGTGATCGAAATCGCGGTGGCCGACCCGCGCTCCCCGCTGCACGGTGTACCCGCAGAGGAGGTCGAGACCGAGCGCGGGTTGCTGTTCGCTCGCCACGACCGCCGCCGCCGGGAACGCTACCGCGACGTGCTTGGCCGTCACGGCCGTGCCGTCGACGCGACCGGCAGCCTGCTCAACGCCTCCGGCCGGTCGTTCGGTGCGGTGTTCGTGGAGGTCCGGGTGCATCGCAGGCTCGGCACCGTGCGGGTGAGCAGGGTGGTCGGAGCCTACGACATGGGGCGAGTCCTCAATCACCGGACCGCGCGGGGGCAGGTGATCGGTGGGGTGAACTGGGGCATCGGTTTCGCGCTGATGGAGCACACGAGGATGGACCCGACGACCGCGCGGGTCGTGAACCCGAACCTGTCCACCTACCTCGTTCCTGTGTGCGCGGACGCGCCCCCGGTGGAGGCGTTGTTCGTGGATCGGCCGGATCCCAACAGCACGGCGCTCGGAGCTCGGGGCTTCGGCGAGACGCCGATGACCGGAGTGCCCGCGGCCATCGGCAACGCGATCTTTCACGCCACCGGCCGTCGCCTCCGAGACGTCCCTTTCACCATGGACAAGCTCTTGTGAGCGCACGGGAAAGCATGCGCGCCGGATGGGCCGATCCCCACACGGGCGTCGTGAACGAGAATCGATCGGCATGCCGAACCCCACGCGCAATGAGGTATGCGGCCGAGCACGGCAGCCGAACCGGGAGAGACCACGCTCGTGGCTTCGGACTCGGTCCCTGTGGGAGCACCGGCGCCTCGCCGGCACCACGCGCGGGGCCCAGGTTGGTCGTGACGATGATCCCCGGGTGGACGACGTAGCCCTGGATTCCGTGCCGGACCAACCGACGATCCAGCTCGACCGTGGACAGCACGTTGGCGGCCTTCGACCGGCCGTAGGCGAGGTGCCAGTCGTACGCGGTGCGCTCGAAGTTCGGGTCCTGCAGCGGATGTCGCAGAGCCGGTGCGCGCCCGACGTCATGGTGACGACCTGGGCGCCGCCTGCAGCGCGCAAAGCAGGCAGCAGGCCGGTGGCGAGCTGGAAATGGCCGAGGTGGTTGATGGCGAACCGGGACTCGTATCCGCGGGCGTCCCGCACCAGCGGGCCGCCCATGATCTCCGCGTTGTTGATCAGGACGTGCAGCGCACGGTCGGTTTCGAGGTAGCGGGCGACGAAGGTGTGCCCTCTGGCCGACTCGGTTCTCCTCCGAGGGGCTTCAGTCGCCGCCTTGCGACGGCACCCCGGTACACCTCGCCATCGACGGGCAGAGCAGTCCCACCACACCGCCGCCAGGCTTCGGTGAGGCGCGAGGTATGCGGCCATGCGCGCACGGTCGGCTGCTTCGCGATGACTTGGCGACGCAAGCTACAGCGGGTCCCGAACGTCGACCAGTTCCGCGAGCTGGGCCCTGTAGTTCGGGCAGGTCGTGATGTCCTCGTGCGAGCAGTTCAGCCCGGATTCGAGGAGGTCCAGTGCTGAGCGCAGCGCCGCCATCCTGGCCTGCAGTGCGCGGTGGTTGCGGCGCAGCACGTCCTTGCGGGCGGTGGTGTGGATCGAGGTGAGGAATTCCCGGATCTCCGGCAGCGGCAGGCCTGCCTGCTTCATGAGCACGATCGAGGCCACCCGCACCAGGTCGTCGCGGGTGTAGCGGCGGCGGTCGCCCGCGACGCGGGTGGGGCAGAGCAGGCCCATCGACTCCCAGTGCCGCAGTGCGTGCGTTGGCAGGCCGAAGTGGTCGGCCACCTGGCCGATCGTCATCGGGCTTGACTTCATGTCGACATTAAGTCCGATCATGGCGGGCATGTCCAATCTGCTCGCTGTCCTGGATGCCGTCGAAACCCAACCTGCCGCCGTTGAGCTGCGCGCCCGTTCGTACGAGTTGCTCGGTGACCTCACCGGCGCGACCGTGGTGGACGTCGGCTGCGGCGGTGGCCGCGCGGTCGCCGAACTGGCCGAGCGCGGAGCCCGCGCGGTCGGCGTCGACCTCGACCCCGAGATGATCGCCGTGGCCCGAAAGCGTTGGCAGGACTGCGAGTTCCACGTCGGCGACGCCTGCGAGTTGCCGCTGCGGACGGGGTCGGTCGCCTGCTACCGCGCGGACAAGGTGTTGCACACGCTCGACGACCCGGCGCTGGCTGTGGCACAGGCCCGCCGCGTGGTCGCTCCGGGTGGGCGGGTCGTGCTGCTCGGCCAGGACTGGGACGCGCTCGTCATCGACTCGGACGAGCCGGAGACCACCCGCCGGCTCGTCCATGCGAAGGCGGACGCGCTCCCGTCGCCGCGGGTCGCACGGCGATACCGCAACCTGCTGCTCGACGCCGGGTTCACCGCCCCGGTCGTCGAAGTGCATACCAGTGTGTTCACCGACGACACCGCGCTCGCCGTGCTGCACCGGATCACCGACGAGCAGAGTTGGCTCGCCGAGCAGGCCGAGCGCGCCCGCACGAACCGGATCTTCGTCGCGGTGCCGATGTTCCTCGTCGCCGCGCAGGGATAGCCTCACGCTCGGGTCCGGGTGCGTTACGAGCGATCAGGACCCGGAGCGTGAGCTGTTTCCGCCAGTGACCAGCCGGGTTCGAGAACCCCGCCGACTCGACGAACCTGCCCGGCCGCCGGGTGCCGCGGTGGGCGAAGGCGGGCGGGCACGGGCCGGGGTTCGTAGCGTCGACAACATGGAGTTTCGCCACGCCTCGACCGCCGAGTCGCTGGACGGCATCGCCGGGTGGGCCGTGAGCCTGATGGAGTCGCTCGCGGGCCCTGGGGCCGCTGTCGCGGTCGGCCTGGACAACGTCTTCCCGCCCGTTCCCAGTGAACTGGTGCTGCCGCTGGCGGGTTTCACCGCAGCAAGGGGCACGTTCACGCTCGTGGAGGCCTTGGTATGGACAACGCTCGGCTCGGTGGTCGGTGCGGTGATCGTCTACTACCTGGGGATGCTGCTCGGCCGCGACCGCGTGCGGTCGCGGCTGGTGCGTGTGCCGTTGGTCAAGGCCGACGACTTGGACCGCGCGGAGCGCTGGTTCGCCAAGCACGGTACGAAGGCGGTGTTCGCCGGCCGCATGGTTCCACTCGTCCGCAGTTTCATCTCGCTGCCCGCGGGTATCGTGGCCATGCCGATGTGGAAGTTCCTCACCTTCACCGCGCTCGGCAGTCTCATCTGGAACACCGCTCTGGTGGTCAGCGGCTACCTGCTCGGTGCGAACTGGCACGTCGTCGAGCAGTACGCCGCGATCCTGGAGAAGCTGGTCATCCTCGCTGCTGTCGCCGCCATCGCCTGGTTCGTGGCGAAGCGGTTGCGCGACCGGCCGTCGGCGTGAGCCGGTCTCCCGCCGCGTTGAGCGCAGGTCACAGACCGAGCGCGGCCACCACCAGCGCGGCGACGGCGTCACGGTGGCCGGGGCTGTCCTGCCACTTCAGCCTGCGGCCGGCTTCGAAAACCACTCCGAACCCGGCATGTACCAGCACACGGGCCTGGCGCGAATCCAGCTCCGGGCGTGCCGACCGCAGTTGCTGCTCCCACACCGCGATGTGTTCGCGCTGCTCGACGATGAGCGGCCGCTGCAGTTTGGCGGGCAAGCCGATGAGTTCGGCGTTGGCGACGTTGGTGAGCGCGGTGTGCTCGAAGCTGTAGGCGACGTAGGTCGCCGCCAGCGTCACCACGGCCTGACGCGGATCGGTCACCCCGCGAAGGTTGTGTTCCACGGCCTGGCCCAACAGCCCGGCGGCCTGCAGGCAGGCCTCCGCCAGTATGTCGGCCTTGCCGGGGAAGTAGCGGTAGATCGCCGACGGAACCAGCCCCACGGCCTCGGCTATCCGGCCGTTCGTCACGGTGGCGAAGCCGTCTCGTTCGAACAGCGGGATCGCGGCCGCGAGGATCTCCGCTCGCCGGGTGCGCGGCACGGGCTGGGCGGGCAGCTCCACCAGTGGGGCGCTGCCGGTCCCTGCCGCGGGGTCGGTCGCGATCACCCGCATGGCGGATGCGAGCAGGAGTTCCTCGGCCCGACGTTGAGCGATCGAGGTTCGGTGCATCGTGATGGACCCGATCGCACCGAGAGCCGCGGCCGCACGCAGCCGCTCGTCCGGGAGTGGATGCTCGCGGCTTACGAGGTCGGTCACCCGTTCTACGACGTAGCCGAACTTCCCGCGTAGCAGCCTGCGGTCCTCGCTGTTGAGGTAGCGAGCCTCCCACCGGTACACGCCACCGGATGCCCGGTGAGCGACGGTGACCCTCGTGACGGCGGTGAGCAGGTCCATCAACCCCGCTTCGGCTGGCAGTTCGTCGAGCGCGGCGACGAGCCGGTCCACCGTCACGTTCGCGCACTCGGCGAAGAGCGCGTACTTGTTCGGAAAGTGCCGGTACAGGGCCGCTGCGGTGATGCCGACGTTGGTCGCGATCTCCTCCATGGAGGCCCCGTGATAGCCGCGCAGGCTGAACACTCGCCCGGCCGCCTCGACGATGAGTTGCCTGCGGTTACGTGGTCGAACGGCCGCGGTCGACCCGGCGGTCACAGCGGTGGCCGGTCGGTCGGGCGCGGAAGCAGGGCCATGCCGGCCAGTCAACCACGGACCGAATCGCGTTCCCGATACCAGCCCGGCGCCGCTCACCCGGTGGGGCTTTCCCGTCCCGCGCTCGGCGGCGGTGGGCCCTGACCCCGTGGTCTCGGACGGTGGCGTGAAGGAACCGTCCGGCAGGCCCCTTGCCGACTGCTTGTTGACTCGATATGTTAACGAAAAATCTCTTCGTAGATGGAATGGAACGAGCCTCGGCCGCTCTGGCAAGGGCCTGGGTAGAGCGGCGTCTGACACCTACCGAGGAAGCTAGGTAAGTAAATGAGCAGTCTCAACAGAAGAAGAGCGCTTTCGCTCGGTGCCGCGCTGGGCCTTGCGAGTGTGGCGGGTACCGCGCCCGCGTGGGCATGGTCGTCGACCGGTTCGATCGCCGGGACCGGCACCGGCGCCGACCCGTGGTGGGTGTGGGACGACGAAGTGGACCGACTGCTGGCGAAGCTGCTCGAGGCGGGCGAGGTTCCGGCGGTCAACACCGCGATGGAGTCATGGGTCAACAACAGCGACCAGTTGCCCAGCGACCTGCCGTCCGATCTCGCCACCTACCTGCAACAGGTCAACCGGCTGCCGTCCTGGGCCGACCGTGACAAGCTGCGTCGCGCCGCCGACTTCAACCGGCGCAAGGACACCTACCTGTTCATGCTGTACGGCCTCGGCAGCGGCATCATGAGCACGGTGATCCCGCGCGAGGCCAGGTCGGTGTACTGGTCCGCGGGTGGCGCCGACATGAAGGACCGCGCGGCCAAGACGTTCACCTTCGGCTACGACCTCAGCGACCTGAACGCGTTCGAACCGTCCGGCCAGTTCGTCGTCACGGCCAACAAGACCCGCCTCGTGCACGCCGCGGTACGGCACCTGCTTCCGCAGTCGACGCGCTGGACGGCCGTCGCGGACGAACCCAAGCACATTCCGATCAGCAACGGCGACATCCTGATCACCTTCCACAGCCTCGGAACCTTCGTGCACAAGAAGCTGATCGAGTGGCACGTTCCGATGTCGGCCGAGGACGAGGAAGCCTTCCTGCACATGTGGCAGGTCGCCATCCACCTGCTCGGCGTGCGCGAGGAGTTCATACCCAAGACATGGGCCGACGCCCGCGCGCAATCGGAGCAGGTGCTCACGCCGCTGCTTGCCCCGACGACCGAGGGCAAGCGGCTGGCCGAGGATCTGCTCGGGCTCACCGCCGAACTCGACCTCGGCGTCACTCGTGGCTTCCTCAACGAGTTCGTGCGCTACGTGCTCAGCGACGAGATCGGCGACTGGCTCGAACTGCGACGCGACTACGCGGCGGCGGCCACGATCCGTACCGGCTGGCCCGCCTACATCGCGTTCCGGGAAGGACTGCTGCCCGTCGCGCCCGCGGGGTTCTACATGTTCGACCAGTTCGTGCGCGCGATCGCGATGCTCTTCCTCAACAACGGCACCTCGCCGACCACCACGCCCATCACGATCCCGACCGGCAACCGGCCGGGCGCCTAACGCGCGGTCGTGATGAGTTCGTCGGTGACCCACCGCGCGACGCCGGCGGGAAACGGCGCGGACAGGCCGAGGACGATGTGCGAGAAGCCGGCATCGATGGCCTCGCCGATCGCTTCCCTGCTGACATCGGGTCGTTCGTAGGAGACCGGGACGAACATCGAGCGGGTCACCGCAGCGGGATCACGGCCTGCCTCGGCGCAGTAGCGGTCGAGCAGCTCGCTGCGGCGGGCGGCGTCGTCGATGCGGCCGCCCGGCATGTTCCACACGTCGGCATGCCGGGCGGCCACCCGCAGCGTCGCAGCCGACCGTCCTCCGACGACGATCGGCGGGTGTGGTCGCTGAACGGGCTTGGGGCTACCGAAAGCGCCCGAGAGGTGGATGTGTTCGCCGTGGAAGTCGAACGGTCGCTGCTCGGTCCACAGCCGCCGGACCACCGTGCATGCCTCGGCGAGGTTCGCCACCGCCTCCGCGGCGTCATGGTAGGGGAGGCCATGCGCGTCGTACTCCCGCCTGGCGGCCGGGTGGCTGGGGCGGGAGCCCGCGCCGATCCCGAAGTCGAGCCTGCCGCCGGAGACGATGTCGACGGTGGTGGCGATCTTCGCCAGCACCGCGGGTGGGCGGAACCGGTTACTGGTCACCATGACACCGAGCCGCAGCCGCCGGGTCTGTGCGGCGAGAGCCGACAGCAGTGTCCAGCCCTCGAGTATCGGCCCGTCCGGGTCACCACCGATGGGCATGAGGTGGTCGAACAGCCATGCGTGCTCGATCTCGGCGATGGTGTCCGCCTCGCGCCAGACCCGTAGGACGTCGTTGTAGCCGACCTGCATGGGGGCGGTCATGATCCCGAAACTGTGGCTGTCTCGCCGGGTCATGTCAGCGCCTGCGCAGTGAAGAGTCGAGCAGTGCGGGTGGCGTGTCGAACTTCTCGTGTGGGGCCAGGTCGAGCCCGGGGGCGACGATCTCGTCGATCGCGTCGAGGACGTCGCCTGCGAGCACGGTGTCGGCGGCGGCGAGTTGGGCCTGCAAGTGATCGATGGTCCTGGGACCGATGATCGCGCTGGTCACCGCGGGGTGTGCGGTGACGAAGCCGAGCGCGAGCTGGACGACGGTGAGGTTCGCCTGCTCCGCCACCTTCGCCAGCCGCTCGACGGCGTCGAGCCTGGCACGGTTGTGCGGGACGCTGGTGTCGAAGCGTTCCGGCATGAGCCTCGAGCGGTTGGTGTTGATGTCGCTGTTCCGGCGGATCGCGCCCGACAGCCAGCCAGAGGCCAGCGGGCTCCATGCCAGCACGCCCAACCCGTATTCCTGGGTGGCGGGCAGGACGTGCGCCTCGATTCCCCGTTGCAGGATCGAGTAACTGGGCTGTTCGCTGATGTAGCGGCCGAGGTTGTGCTCGCGGGCGGCCCACTGCGCCTGCACGATCCGGTAGGCGGGAAAGCTCGACGAGCCGAAGTAGCGGATCTTTCCCGCGCGTCGCAAGTCGGTCAGCGCGGACAGGGTTTCTTCGTCGCTGGTGTCGGGGTCCCACCGATGGATCTGGTAGAGGTCGATGTGGTCGACACCGAGCCTGCGCATGCTGCTCTCCAGCGCGGTGACCAGCCAGCGGCGGGAGCTGCCCTGGTGGTTGCGCTCGTCGCTCATGGGCAGTGAGGCCTTCGTGGCCACAACGACGTCGTCGCGACGACCTTCGATGGCCTTGCCGACCATCCGTTCCGACTCGCCTCGGCCGTACATGTCGGCGGTGTCGATGACGTTGATGCCGGCTTCGAGTGCGGCGTCGACGATGGCGGTGGCTTCTGCCTGGCTGGTGCGTCCGATCGCGCCGAAGTTCATCGCGCCCAGTGCGAGTGTGCTGACCCGCACACCGGTGCGGCCCAAGGTGCGGTACTGCATGAGGGGTGCCTCCATGACATGATCTGCTAAGTGGAACATCGCTCCGGAAACAATACGGAGCAACGTTCCGTTTAGCAAGCGACGAGGGAGGGATGACGTGACAGGTGACGCCGGTGCGCGTGCTGGCCGAGCCAGGCGGGCCGATGCCAAACGCAACGAGAAGGCGCTGCTCGATGCCGCCGCGGCGGTGTTCGTCGCATCGGGCGTGGACGCGCCGGTGCGAGACATCGCGGCCAAGGCCGGTGTCGGGATGGGCACCATCTACCGTCATTTCCCCACAAGGGCGGACCTCATCGTCGCCGTCTACCGGCACCAGGTCGAGGCATGCGCGCAGGCCGGTCCCGCCTTGCTGGAGGCGGGCCCTACCCCGTACGCCGCGCTGACGAAGTGGATCAACCTCTTCGTCGACTTCCTGGTCACCAAGCACGGGCTGGCCGCGGTACTGCGATCCGACGAGGCGGGCTTCGACACGCTGCACGCCTACTTCCTCGACCGGCTCGTGCCCGTGTGTACCGAGTTGCTCGACGCGGCCGCCGGTGCCGGTGAGATCCGGCCCGACCTGGATGCCTACGAGCTGATGCGTGGCGTCGGCAACCTCTGCATAGGTGCCGAGAGCGATCCCAGGTACGACGCGCGCAGACTGGTCGAGGTGCTTGTCGCGGGCCTTCGCCAACCGTTGCCCTGACAAACACCGCCCAGTGCGTCGCGGCCACCGGTTCGGTGGCGGCCACGGCCGTCGGCGGGCATGCTCGAAATGGGTCCGCGTTGAGCGGGCGGGGCAGGCCGACCGGCATTTGGGGGCGATGGGTATGGACCAGGCTGCGCGGGAATCGATCCGACTTGACTCCGACTTCTTTCAGAACGCACCAGAGCTGTCGCGTGTATTGCGTACGGAGCAGCCGGTCCGGCAGGTGGTGATGCCGCGCGGGATGTCGGCGTGGCTCGTCACCAGGTACGCCGATGCCAAGACGCTGCTGGCCGATCAGCGGTTGAGCAAGGACAGCGAGCGGGCACGTGCCCTCTTCCAGCGCAGGCTCACCACGCCGGGTGAGACGTCGAGGCCGTTCGAACGCTCACTCGCCGCGCACATGCTGAACATGGACCCGCCGGATCACACCCGGCTGCGCAAGCTGGTGAACAAGGCGTTCACGGCGCCGACCGTGGCGCGGTTGCGGCCCCGGATCGAGGAGATCACCGAGAATCTGCTCGACGACATGGCGGGCAGTACCGAGGTCGACCTGCTTTCGGCGTTCGCGTTTCCGCTGCCGATCACGGTGATCTGTGAGCTGCTCGGCGTGCCGGACGACGCACGTGAGGACTTCCGGACGTGGTCGAGCACGCTGCTCGACACCGCGACACCGGAGCAGATCGAGTTCGCCTCGGGCAAGATGGCGCGATACCTGGGTGAACTCATCGCGCGCAAGCGCGCCGAGCCGACCGACGACCTGCTCTCGGCGCTCGTCCACGCCACCGACGAGGGTGACGCGCTGTCGGAGCAGGAACTGGTGTCGATGGCGTTCCTGCTGTTGGTCGCAGGACACGAGACGACCGTCAACCTCATCGGTAACGGCGTGCTCGCGTTGCTGCGGGAGCCGGGCCAACTTGCCGCACTGCGGGCCGATCCCGCCCTACTGCCGGGCGCGGTCGAGGAGTTCCTGCGGCTGGAGAGCCCGATTCACATGGCGACGCTGCGGTTCACGACGGAACCGGTGCGGGTAGGCCAGGCCGAGATCCCGGCGGAGGAGTTCGTGCTGATCTCACTGCTGGCGGCCAACCGCGACGACGAGCGATACCCGGACCCCGACCGGCTCGACGTGACACGGCAGGCCGGCGGGCATCTCGCCTTCGGGCACGGCATCCATTTCTGTGTGGGCGCACCGCTGGCCAGGCTGGAGGCGCGAATCGCGATCGGTCGCTTGCTGGAGCGGTTCCCCGAGTTACGGTTGGCCGCCGAACCGGAGACGCTGCGGTGGCGGGACAGCTCACTCATTCACGGTCTGCAGACGCTGCCGGTGCGTCTTGGCTAGTTCGCATTTTCGATCCGGGTGGTCGGTGACCGTGGCTTTGTAGGCTGGGTGACATGTGTCGCAACATCACCGTGCTTCGCGGTCTCGAACCCCCGGCGACGGCGGAGGAGGTCGAAGCCGCCGCCCGGCAGTACGTCCGGAAGGTGAGCGGTGTGCAGAGCCTCTCCGACGCCACCAGGGAGCCGTTCGAGGCTGCCGTTGCCGAGGTCGCCGCCGTCACCGCTCGCCTGCTGGAGGAGTTGCCGTCCCGTCGCAAGCCGCCGACCACCGTGCCGCCGCTTCGCCGCCCCGAAGTCAGGGCCCGGCTGGACGCGGGGTAACACCGGTAACACCGCGCTCTCAGACGTGCTCGTCGCCAAGGGCATCGATCCCCGCCGCCGAGGCGAGAACCTGATCCGCGATGTTGACGTTCTCGACCACGGTGAGTGCCAGGTCGGCGAGCCGCTGGTTGCTGTTGCGCGAGTGGGCGCGCAGCAGGGCGAAGGACTGCGCCATGTCGAGCTCGCTTCGGCCCGAGATGACTCCCTTCGCCTGTTCGATGATCACCCGGCTGTTGAGCGCGCTCTGCAGTTGCTCGGCCAGCACGTCCGCCCGCTGCACGGCCTGCTGGTGCAGGATGCCGATGGTCGCCATGTCGGCGAGAGCCCTGCCGATGCGTATGTCGTTGTCCGGCATCGGGCCCGGGTGGACGCGGAACAGATTGAGCGCGCCGATCGTCTCGTCGCGCAGCCGCATCGGCAGTGCGTGAACCGACCGGAACCCTTCCCGAACCGCGTGCTCGGCGAATCGAGGCCACCGCTCGATGTCATCGTTGAGATCGAGGGCCGTCACCGGTTGCTTGGTGCGGACCGACTCCAGGCACGGCCCCTCATTGGCCTCCAACTGGAACAGTTCGACGATCTTGGCCTGCTCCGTCGAGGACGACACTACGCGAAGGTGGCCCCGCTGGTCCGACAGCACCAGCCCGGCCGCATCGACGGGCAGCAACCGCACGCAGTACTCCGTCAGGCGGTCCAGCAGGTCGATGAGGTCGTAGTCGTCGACCAGTGTGTCCGCCAGACTCACCAGGGCTTCGGCCAGCGCCGTCTCGTGGGTGTCTGGCGTCGTCATCGCAGCTCCTCGTCATCGAATCGCAGTCGTCGGGCGACCACATCCCTGGCTACCTCGTCCAGCAGTCGGTTCTGCGCGAAAGCGACGCTGCGCAGCTTGGCAAGCGCCGTCTGAGCGCTGACGCCAAGTTGCCCGATGATCATGCCGGTGGCCTGGTAAACCTCGGTACGGTGAAGCGGGGCGCCTGAGAGCCAGCTATCGGAATCCGCTGGTCCCCACCCGGCGGCCGTCTCCAGTGTCTCGCCCACGCGCAGGCCCAGCAACGACCAGAGCGCGGCATCAGCGACCCGGAGTGCGCCAGTGAGGTCGGCGCCGATCAGGTCGCCTGGCTCCGTCCGGTAGAGATCCAGTACCCCGAGGGCGATGGCGCCGAGCTGCAGCGGAAAGACGTAAAGGCCACCGATGGGGATGTCGCGGACAGCGTTGGTGAACACCGGCCAGCGGCCGTCGGTCGCCGCGAGGTTCGTTACGAGCACGGGCTTGTGCTGGGTGAAAGCTTCGACACAGGGTCCTTCGCCCAGGTTGAACTGCAACGAGTCCAGTTGGTCCATCACCACGTCGCTGGCGAAGACCGTCTCGTGGGCGCCCCCACCGGTCATCAGCGTGATCGACGCCCCGTTCACCGGAAGATACTCCAGACACGCCGCGCCGATCCGTTGCGGGCCGTCGGCGCCACCTTCTGCGATGACGGCCCGCAACACAGCGTTGAGTCGCTCGAGATCTGCCATGTCGGGCTCTCCTGTCCCTGGAGGCGGCCGGGACAAGACGAGCAACCAGGTGTGCTCAGGTTCCAGGTGTTCTGCTGGACAATTCCGAGCCTACACGTGGCGAAGTGGCGAGTCGCGCTCCCCGACGCGGTGGGCCTAGGTGGGAATCCGGTCGGTGCCGATCGCGGTACCGAAGCTCATCCGTACGGATAGGTGTTCGTGCAACCCGGCGAGCCTCAGTGCGCGCACTACGCACCTGTTCTCACCCGTGACCACCTGTAGCACCGCGCCGCGTCGCTCGACGAGCACGCGGCTGTCCACGAGTACCGACATGCCCGCCGCGCCGATGAAGTCCAGTCCGGACAGATCGACGACGACAACTCTCGGTGAGCCGACAAGGCCACTGCTGATCCTGGCCGCGAGCTCCGGCGCGGTCAGCAGGTCCAGCTCGCCGCGCGCGGCGAGGATGAGAGTGTCCTGGTCGGGACGCCGCTCGTCGACCTGTAGTCCGACGGCCGGGCTTTCGCAGGCGGTCATGTCCGATGCCGTTTCCGATTGCATCGACGAGGCCCGCCATGTCGTGTCGTTCGGGAAAGCCAGCTGTGTCGCGGTGTCCATCGCTGGTCTCCCTCCCCGCGCGCCGAGCGGACGGGTTCGCCACCGGCGAGCTGTCCCTGGTTCGTCCGCCTACGTGTCGCCCTGCTGCCCGGCCACTGAACGTGAGCTGCGTGGATTCGATATCCGGAAACTGGCATCGCAATCTCCTTGTGTCCCGCCGAGACGGGGCTGCGGATCGCAGATGACCTACACCGGGGTCCAGAGCGCCGGCATCTACAGGCATGTCTGATGGCAGGTCGCTACCGAACGCGACATCATCGAGACGCTTTCATCCTATTTCCGCGGGCAGCAGTACGTCCAGGCTCGCTCCCCGATTCGATGGTGTATCCGACCCGGCCGCGTTGAATCGCGGTGGAGTTCGCGGTCGAACGCGGTTCAGTCGCGGCGCAGTGCCTTGCAGATCAGTTGACTGACGACCAGGTAGATGAGCGCGGCAAGCCCGTAGTTCATCACCACCCCCACGACGGCGTCGTCGGGAGTGAACACGTCACCCAGCCCCAGCACCAGCGTCTTGGCCAACATGTAGACGGTGGCGACGAAGCCGTTGGCCTGGTTGGCGTCCAAGACGACGAACAGCACGTGGGCCGCGAAGATCGCCACGATGAGGCCGGTCGCTCCCTGCACGAGGTGGGCGATGTTGTTCGCGCGACGTTCGCTGCGCAGCCGCTCCGCGTATTCGTAGTCGGCGCGCTGCTGCTGCGGCGGCCCCGCGGCATAGGGCTGGTACTGCTCGTGCTGGCGGTAGGGGTCGTAAGTCATGGCCGCGAATTGTTACAACTCGGTACGGGAATAACAACCCTTCGCATGCACGGCTTGCGTCGCTGTGCCGGTGCGACCCCGCTCGAACGAGCAGGCTTACCCTGATCGCGTGAACGACGGCTGGAGTGCGGGGTGAGCGAGGTCGGCAGGCTGCTCGCGGGCCGATATCGGCTGCGACGCAGGCTGGGCAGCGGCGGTATGGGCGTCGTGTGGAAGGCGATTGACCTGCGCCTTCAGCGACCGGTGGCGGTCAAGCAACTGCGAGAGCAGCCGGACCTCGATGGCACGGAGGAGATGCGGCAGCGCGCCATGCGCGAGGGCCGCATCGCGGCGAAGCTGTATCACCCCAACGCCATCGCGGTGCACGATGTCGTCGAAGACGGCGGGCAACCGTTGCTCATCATGGAGTACTTCCCCTCCCGAAGCCTCGCTGACATCCTGGGCCAGGACGGGCGACTTTCGGCTCAGGAGGCCGCCAGCATCGGCGCGCAGGTCGCCGCCGCACTGGCCGAGGCCCACGCCGCGGGCATCCTGCACAGAGACGTCAAACCCGGCAACATCCTGGTAGCCGACGACGGCTTGGTGAAGATCGGTGACTTCGGGATCTCCCACGCCGCGGGCGACGTCTCGGTCACCCACTCCGGGTTCGTGCCCGGCACACCCGCCTACTTCGCGCCCGAGGTCGCGCGGGGTCGCACTCCCACCACAGCCTCCGACGTGTTCTCGCTCGGCGCGACGCTCTACGCGGTAGTGGAGGGCGCACCACCGTTCGGTGAGGACGACGACAACTCCCGCACGGTGTTGCACCGCGTGGCGGAGGGCCAGTTCGACGAACCCGTCCATGCGGGCCCGCTCAAATCGCTGCTGCTGAGGATGCTCGCGGCCGACCCGGCGGAGCGGATCAGCGCCGCACAGGTCAAAGCCGAGGCACAGGCGCTGGTCACCGGTGGTCGCCCTGCGGTCGAGTTGCCGAGGAAAGCACCGGCAGCCGCAGGGTCGGGCGAGGAGCCCGGCACCGACCCGCTTGCCGGCTCTTCCGCGCCGACGATGCCGGTGCGCACCGAGTACGTGGCAGCGGCGACGGGAGGGAAGCGGCGGCTGTCGCGGCGCACGTTGCTGTACGCGGCCGGGGCACTGGTCGTCGTTGCCGCCACCACCGTGTTCGTCATCAGCCGCCCCGAACAGCCGAACACCGTGGCGCAACCACAACCCACGACCCCGACCCCCGCCACCAGCCGTCCGCTGACCGAGCAGGACGTGCTGCAGGTGGTGTCGAACTTCTACGCGGCGCTGCCCGAGCAGCCCGACCTCGCGTGGGCCCGGCTGAGCCCACGCATGCAGGCACAGGGCCGCGAGCAGTTCGACGCCTACTGGTCGAACGTCACCGATGTCACCGTGGTCTCACCAGCACGGGTGACCGACGAGAAGGCCGTTCACATCGGAGTCGCGATCACGTTGCGCGACGGCGCGACGGTGACCGAGTACCACCGGTTCGGCGTCAGCAAGGTCGACGGCACGCCGCGAATCGACACCGACACCCTGCTCGACAGCAGGCGCGTCGAGCCGTCGGCTGTCAGCACCGGCCCTGCTCCTGACACCGAGCAGACCACCAGTCAGGCACCCCCTCCGCCGGCAGACGGCGGCGGAGCGGACGACAAGCCGGGTAGGGGCAACGGAAACGGCCACGGGCGTAACCCCAACGGCTGAGCACGGCTGACCCCGCGGCGGCCCCGGCGGGCGGGAACGCGGAACTCGCGGGCAGCAGCGGGGGACTCGCGGGCAGGAGCGGGGGACTCGCGAGTGGGTGGTTTCTCTGGTTCGGGGAACGGGTACCGCCGGGAACATGTCTCGCGTACGGAGCAGACTTCGTAACCCCGACGGGTGCCGCGTCCAGGCGCTGAAGGCCTCGTGAAGTCGCTGGTTCGGGTCGCCGTCCGCGTGGAGGGAGTCGTGCAGGGCGTCGGCTTCCGGCCGTTCGTGCACTCGCTGGCCTCGCGGTTCGGCCTGGCGGGCCGGGTGGGAAACGACACCGGCGGGGTCTTCATCGACGCAGAAGGGGCCGAGAGCGCGGTCGCCGGCTTTTTGTCCGCGTTACGGCACGACGCACCCCGGCTGGCCGACATCCAGCGGGTGACCGTGACCGAGCAGCGGCCGCGAGGCGGCGACGACTTCACCATCGTCGCCAGCGAGAGCGCCGGACCACGCAACGCGTTGGTGTCCTCGGACTCGGCGACCTGCGCGGCCTGCCTCGCGGAACTGCGCGACCCCACCGACCGGCGTTACCGGTACCCGTTCCTGAACTGCACCGACTGCGGCCCGCGCTTCACGATCGTGCGCGACGTGCCCTACGACAGGCCCAACACCACGATGGCGGGCTTCTCGATGTGCGACGAATGCGCCGAGGAGTACCACGACCCGCGCGACCGGCGCTTCCACGCTCAGCCGGTGTGCTGCCCTCGCTGCGGACCTTCGGTGCGGCTTGTGGACAACGACCGCGCCGAACTGTCCGGAGACCCCATCCGCCGCGCCGCCGATCTGCTCCGCGACGGTCGGGTGCTCGCGGTGAAGGGACTCGGTGGCTACCACCTGGCCGCCGCCGCGGACAGCGACGCCGCCACGGCCGCGTTACGGCGGCGCAAGCACCGGGAGGACAAGCCGTTCGCGGTCATGGTCCCGACGCTGCGGGTGGCGCAGCGGCTTTGTGAGGTCGATGCCGAGGCGCAGCGGCTGCTCACCGGCCACCGCAGGCCGATCGTGTTGCTGGACCGGCGCGACGACACCGACAGCGTGGCAGCCGCCGTCGCGCCGGACAACCGGCAACTCGGCCTCATGTTGCCCTACACACCGCTGCACCACCTGCTCACCGAACTCACCGGCCCGATAGTGCTGACCAGCGGAAACGTCTCCGACGAGCCGATCGCGTTCGGCGAAGACGACGCGTTGGACCGGCTGGGCGGCATCGCCGATGCGTTCCTCACCCACGACAGGGCGATCCACGTTCGCACCGACGACTCCGTGGTCAGGCCGTGGCGAGGCAGGCCACTGCTGCTGCGGCGATCGCGCGGCTACGCGCCGGAGCCGCTCTCGCTGCCCTGGGTGTTCCCTCGGCCCGTGCTGGCCTGCGGCGCCGAACAGAAGAACACCTTCTGCCTGGCCAAGGACAGCTACGCGTTCTGCTCACAGCACATCGGAGACCTTGAGAACTACCAGACCCTGAAGTCGTTCACCGAGAGCATCGAACACTTCCGCGGGCTGTTCGACATCGAGCCCGTGGCCGTGGCACACGACCTGCATCCCGACTACCTCTCCACCAGGTACGCCTCGCAGCTGCGCGGCGTCGAACTCGTCGGCGTGCAACACCACCACGCGCACATCGCGGCCTGCCTTGCCGACAACTCCGTCGCGGGCCCCACCATCGGTGTCGCCTTCGACGGCACGGGCTACGGCACCGACGGCACGATCTGGGGAGGGGAGTTCCTGCTGGCCACCCTGGCCGGGTTCGAACGTGCCGGCCACCTGGAGCCGGTGCCGCTTCCTGGCGGGCAGGCGGCGATCCGGCAGCCGTGGCGGATGGCCGCCTCGTACCTGGACTCCTACCGCGACCTGCCGCTGGAACTGCTGCCGGTGGTGCGGCGCAACGAGCGGCAGTGGCGGCAGGTCGTCTCGATGGCCCGCAACGGCGTGAACGCGCCGCTGACCTCCAGCGTCGGCAGGCTGTTCGACGCCGTCGCCGCGGTTCTCGACATCCGCGACACGGTGAACTACGAGGGTCAGGCCGCGATCGAACTCGAGCAGCATGCCGATCCCAAAGAGCTGGGCAGCTACCCGTTGCTGATCGGCGACGGTGAGCCAATCCGCGTGTGCGGTGCCCGGCTGGTACGTGCGGTGGTCGACGATCTGCTGTCGGGCACCGGCACCGAAGTGGTGGCCGCCCGCTTCCACAACACCCTGGCGCAGGCCATCACGTCGGTGTGCACGACGCTGGGCGAGCGGACCGGCGTGCGAACCGTGGCGCTGTCGGGCGGGGTGTTCTGCAACACGCTGCTGCTCGACCGTGCGGTCGACGCGCTGGTGGCCGAAGGCATGACGGTGCTTACCCATTCCCGCGTACCGTGCAACGACGGTGGCATCAGCTTCGGGCAGGCGGCCGTAGTGGGCGCGCTCGATCGGGAATGGGGCTGCCTGCCGTGGCAGTGACGGTCCTGCTGGCGGTGCTCGCCGCGGGCTCCAACGCGCTGGCCTCCGTGCTGCAGCGCAAGGGCGCTCGCAGCGAGCCCGACGACGCCTCGATGTCGTTGCGGATGCTGTGGAGCCTGGCCCGCAAGCCGTCCTGGGTCGGTGGGGTCACCGCGATCCTGGTGGGTTTCGCGCTGCAGGTGGCGGCCCTGGCGACCGGTCCGCTCGCACTCGTGCAGCCCATCCTCGTGGCCGAACTCGGCTTCACGCTGATCCTGTCGAGCCTGGTGTTGCGGGCGAAACTTCGGCTACGGGAGTGGACGGCCGTGTCCGGGATGAGCGCGGGCCTGGCATTGCTGCTGGTGGCTCTCAGCCCGAGCAGCGGTGACTCCAGGGACGTGCCCGGCGAGGTCTGGGCACTGGGCTCCGCGGTCACGCTTGCGGTGATCGGCGCCTTGCTCGCGCTGGGCTACCGCAACCATTACGCCCACCGCGCCGCCTACTTCGGCCTGGCTTCCGGCACCTACTTCGGGTTCCTCGCCGCGTTGATCGCCGGGGTCACGCCTGCCTTCGCCGTCGGGCTCGGTGCAGTGTTCACCACCTGGCAGACGTATGCGGTGATGGTCGCCGGGCCGGTGGGCTTCTTCCTGCTGCAGAACACGCTGCGGGCGGGCAGCCTCGTGGCGTCGCAGCCGGGGCTGACGCTCGCCAACCCGCTGGTAGGCATCACCTGGGGTGTGGCCGTGTTCGGAGAACACGTCAGAGGCGGTGGGTGGATCGCCGCGCAGCTGTTCGGTGCCGCGCTGCTCGCCGCCTGCACGATGTTGCTGGTGCGCTCACCGCTGTTGCGTGGCAGCGAGGGCGCTCAGGAGGAGGCCGACGAAGCGGCCGACGACGCGGCCGAGGCCGCGGCCGAGGCCGAGCCGGACGGCACCGAGCGTGCCGACCGCAGCCAGCCCAGCCACTGATCCATGCCGTCGCCTCGTGGTGCGCAGACGGAAAGCAGCCGCGCACGGGGGTTGATCCGGGACAGGTGCGAGGCGAAGTGTGCTTCGTCGAAGTCCAGGTGCGGCAGCAAATCCGTCTTGGTCAGCAGCACCAGATCGGCGGCCCGGAACATGTGCGGGTACTTCAGCGGTTTGTCCTCGCCCTCCGTGGTGGCGGCGAGCACCACCTTGTGCTGCTCCCCGAGGTCGAACAGCGCCGGACACACGAGGTTGCCGACGTTTTCCACGAACAGCACCGTGCCCGGTTCCAGGTCCAGCTCGGCCAGCGCCCGGTCCAGCATCTCGGCGTCGAGGTGGCAACCCGACCCGGTGTTGAGCTGCACCGTCCGGCAACCGAGAGCGCGCAGCCGGTCCGCGTCGAGCGAGGCGGCCTGGTCGCCTTCCACCACAGCCACCGGCGATCGCCCGTCCAGCGCCCGCAAGGTCGCCTCCAGCAGGGTGGTCTTGCCGGAGCCGGGCGAACTCATCAGGTTGATAGCGACCGCGTCCAGCGCGTTCAGCCTGAGCCGGTTGTGCTCGGCGATCGCGTCGTTCTTGGCCAGCACGTCGCGCTCCAGCTCCAGCGTCCTCGTGCCGGAGGGCGCCTCACACCCGCAGGTCCCGCACATCGCGCTTCACCTCCACGTGTCGAATCCGTACCTGGTCTCCCGAGGACAGCTCCACGTCGAGGCTGCCGCAGGAGCACTCGCTGAGTAGCGAGGTGACGGGGAACCGGGTGCCGCAGCGGCGGCAGCGGCCCTGCCCGGCGGGCTGCTCGATCGACAGCCGCGCGCCCTCCAACCGGGTGCCTCGGGTGACGACGTCGAAGCAGAACCTGATCGAGTCCACTTCGACGCCGGAGAGCTTGCCGAGTTCGAGGTGCACGGCAACCACCCGGTCGGTTGCCGTCTGTTCCAGCACCGCGTCGACCATGCTCTGGGCGATAGAGAGTTCGTGCATGGGTCAGCAGATCCGAGGCAGGGGATCACCCACGAGCAGGTCCGCGATACGAGTGCCGCCGAACGTCGTGTTCAGCAGCACGGTGCCGGGCGGGTCCTCGCCGATCGTGCCGATCACGGCGGCCTGCTCGCCGAGCGGGTCCGCGCGCAGCGCTGCCACGGCCTGCTCGGCGTGAGCACCGTCGACGACCGCGACGAACCGGCCCTCGCACGCCACGTAGAGCGGGTCGATACCGAGCAGTTCACACGCGCCCCGTACCTCGTCGCGCACCGGGACCCGGTTCTCCTCCACGACAACCGAGACGTCCGCCGCTATGGCCACCTCGTTCAGCACGGTGGCCACACCGCCTCGGGTGGCGTCGCGCATCGCCCGCAGCCCTGGCACCTCGCGCAGCCGGGCGCACAGGCCGTTGAGCGCGGCGGTGTCGGACTCCAGTTCGGCCTCGATGTCCAACTCGCCGCGAGCGAGCATGATGGTCACACCGTGTTCGCCGACCGGGCCGGAGACCAGCACGGCGTCGCCGGGGCGGGCCCGGTGCACGCCCAGTTCCGGCCCGTCGGGCAGTGTGCCGACACCCGTGGTGTTGAGGTAGCAGCCGTCGCCGCTGCCCTTGCCGACCACTTTGGTGTCACCGGTCACCAGCGTCACACCGGCCTGCTTCGCGGCCCGCGCCATCGACTCCACGATGCGGCGCAAATCGCTGACCTCGAATCCCTCTTCGAGAATGAAGCCACAGGACAGGTAGGCCGGTGACGCGCCCGCGACCGCGAGGTCGTTGACGGTGCCGTTCACTGCGAGGTCACCGATGTCGCCTCCGGGGAAGAACAGCGGGGATACCACGAACGAGTCCGTGGTCATCGCGAGGCGTCCGGCGCCCAGCGACAGCAGTGCGGCGTCGCCGAGCGGCTCGAGCGATTCGTTGCGGAACGCGTCGAGGAACACGGCCTCGATTAGTGTCTGGGTGGCCTTGCCTCCCGCGCCGTGCGCAGCGGTGATCCGGTTCTCCCGCAGTTTGGGGCCGCGGCGGCGCGCCCGCTCGATCCGCTCGAGAACGTCCTGTTCGGTCCTCATGCCGTGCTCGCCTCCCTGATGCGCTGCCGGGTGAAGCGGCCGTAGTTGTAGTAGGCCGCGCAGGCGCCCTCTGGCGAGACCATGCACGTGCCGATCGGCGTCTCCGGGGTGCAGGCTGTGCCGAACACCTTGCATTCCCACGGCTTGAGCACGCCCTTCAGTACCTCGCCGCACTGGCAGGACTTCGGGTCGGCCACCCTGACCCCCGGCATCGAGAAGATCCGCTCCGCGTCGAACTCGGCGAACTCCTCGCTCAGCTTCATCGCCGAGTGCGAGATGAATCCCAGCCCCCGCCATTCGAAGTAGGGCCGCAGCCGCATGGTCCGTGCGATGGCCCGCAACGCCACCGGGTTGCCGTCCCACGGCACCACGCGCGAGTACTGGTTCTCGACCTCGCGGCGGCCGTCCCGCAACTGCTTGAGCAACTGGTAGACCGACTGCAGGATGTCCAGCGGCTCGAACCCCGCCACGACGATGGGTTTGCCGTGTTCGCCCGGAATGAACTCGTACGGGCGGCAGCCGATCACAGTGGACACGTGGCCGGGGCCGAGGAATCCGTCCAGCCGCAGGTCGGGGGAGTCCAGGATCGCCTTGATGGCCGGAATGATCGTGACGTGGTTGCAGAAGACGGAAAAGTTGTCCACACCCTCCTCCTTGGCCCGCAACAGTGTCATCGCGGTGGAGGGGGCGGTGGTCTCGAATCCGATGGCCATGAAGACCACGTGTTTGTCCGGGTTCTGTTTGGCGATCTTCAACGAGTCCAGCGGCGAGTACACCATCCGGATGTTGGTGCCTTCGGAGTTGGAGTCGAAGAAGTTCCCGTCGCCGCCGGGCACCCGCATCATGTCGCCGAACGACGTCATGATCACGTCGGGCTGACTCGCGATGTGAATCGCGTCGTCCACCCTGCCCATCGGGATCACGCACACCGGGCAGCCCGGCCCGTGTACCAGCGAGATCTGCTCCGGCAGGTAGTCCTCGAGGCCGTGCTTGTAGATGGTGTGCGTGTGGCCTCCGCACACCTCCATGAACTTGTACTCCCGCCCCGGTTCGCACAGCCCGGCGATCTTCGCCGCCAGTGCCTTCGCTGTGTCCGCGTCGCGGAACTCGTCGACAAAGCGCATGTGTCCGCCCCTACTCGATCATCGATTGCTTGAGCGCGTCGACCTCGTCGGTGTACGCCTGACCGATCTCCTCCAGGAATCGCAGCACCGCCCTCGCCTCTTCCTCGTCGATCTTCGAAAGCGCGAAGCCGACGTGGATCAGCACCCAGTCGCCCGGCCGTGGCGGGTCGTCGGCCAGCAGGCCGACGTTGATCGCACGGCGGACCCCGCTCACCTTCACCCTGGCCAGTTCGGGGCGATCCGGCAGGACCTCCACCACCTCACCGGGAATGCCGAGGCACATCGCTTTCACTCCTTCCTGCGGTGGCGAGTTCGAGCACGCGGGTCACCGCTTCGTCCACCGCCGAGGAGACCGGCTCACTCAGCCCGATGCCCTCGGTGACGCTCGCGGGCTCGCAACCGAGCACGAGCACGCGGCCCGCAGTGCCGCCGAGTCTGCGCAGCAGCCCCAGCACCGTCGCCGGGGCCATGCCGTGGGCATCGACCCCGTCGGGTGCCGCATCGGCGCACTCGTTGGGGTCCGGCTCGATCAGGTACAGCGTTCCTGGCGTGCCACCTCGCGGTGCCGCGTCGACCAGGATGGTCAGTTCGTGTTCACCGCCGAGCATCTCGTAGGCCAGGTGCAGCCCGCTGATGCCGAAGTCGGCGGCGATCACACCGGGTGGCAGCCGCCGTTCGGACAGTCGGGCAGCCACCTCAACGCCGAAACCGTCGTCACCGAAGAACACGTTGCCGATGCCCGCGATGAGCACGCGTTCGTTCATCGCGGCTCCTCGACCAGTGGCTCGACCTCGGCGGTGGTGAAGTAGCGGTAGCGCTCGTCCTCGGCCAGCAGTTCGGTAGCCGGGTCACCGTCCACGGTGACGGCGAGGAACCAGGTGCCGTCCACGTCCTGCCGCAGCGCCCGCACGGTCGCCGTGCGCCCCGCCACGAACATGTCCTGCGCGTCGCAGCCGGGAGCGGGCCGAAGCACCACCCTGCTGCCCTCGCCGATCTCCACACCACCGACGACGACGGTGTCGCGGGCGCTGTCGGTGCGCTGTTGTGGCAGGTCGGCGACCTCGGTGCCCGGCTGTCGTGGCGCGGGCCGCGGGTGCATGCCCGCGGTGGCCTTCGGCAGGTCCGACAGCGGGGCGGTCTCGTGAGCTCCGAAACAGCCGGCCCTGACTCCACCGGCCGCGTCGGGGTAGTCGGGTAGCGCGATCGGAGCCGACAGCATGGTGTCGCGACGCCCCGGCTCGCCGACCAGCACCGGCCAGGTGTGTTCGTTGACGCAACCGTGCGCGTGTTCCGCGGCCCAACGCGGCGGCTGGTCGCAGGAAAGGAACACGCCACCATCCAGGGACAGCAGGAGGTGAGTGGCGACGAGCGAATGGCGCAGCGCTTCGAACCTGCGGTGTTGCGAGCAGTCCACCGGCGATGTGTTGGCCAGCACCACCCGCACCCGAACCAGTCCGGGCAACGCCTCGGCGTGGCAGCGTAGCTCGGCGTTCAGCGGCTGCTTGCGCCGTACGACGCGGCCACCGGGTACTGCGCTCGTGCGTTCACCGCCACGGACGGTGAAGGGTACGACGTGGGTGCGGTCGAACAGGTCGTCCAGTGCCAGCGTCACCTGCTGCTCGTTGCTCACGGCCTCGTCCATCGCGGGCAACTCCTCGCCCGCGATCCGAAGCGAGTCCACCTCGCGGTATGAGCCGGGCCCGCCTACCTCGACCGTGCGCCGCTGTGCCTGCAGGAACCGCACGTGCAGGCTGAGCCGGGCACCCGCGTCCACCTCCGCGAGGCATTCGGTGCGGCAGCAGGTCGGCTCGGCGCTGCCCGTGGCCGCGTAGGACGGCGGCACGAGCACGCCGCGCTGCCAGCGCACCTGGTTTCTCGGGGCGGGGTTGTGGCCGGGGTGCAGCACGTAGCCCTCGTAGAGCACGGCGTCGGCCACGGCGCGGGCGTGCTCGAGTGATTCCCGCTGGGTGCCCATCAGCGTCCCTCGGCCGCCAGTTCGGCGAGTACGTGGTAGATGGTGGTCTGCGCCTCCTGCACGCGGTGCACGGAGGACGACGGCACGGTGAACAGGTAGTCGATCGAGTGAAGCTGGGCCATCCTGCCGCCGGTGTGGCCGCTGATCCCGATGGTCAGCATCCCTACCCGGCGGGCCTCGTCGAACGCGGCCAGCAGGTTGGGGGAGTTGCCGCTGGTGGAAAGCCCGACCGCGATGTCGGTTTCCCTGCCGAACGCGGCGAGTTGGCGGGAGAACACCACGTCGAAGCCCACGTCGTTACTCAGCGCGGTCAGCACGGCGATGTCGGCGGTCAGTGCGAAGGCGGGCAGCGCGGTGGTGCCGTCGGGCGGATTCATGAACTGGGTGGCGATGTCCTGGGCGTCGGTGGAGCTCCCGCCGTTGCCGAAGGAGAACAGCCTCCCGCCTGCCGCGAACCTGCCGGCCATCGCCGCACCGCACTCGGCGAGCAACGAGCCCTGGTCGCGGCGCACTTCGGCGCGAAGCTCCATGATCTCGCGGACCTTGTCTATTGTGGATTGCCTCGCCTCGGCGAGTACCGCGTCGACGTCGCCGCCTGCTTCGTCATCGGAGTAGAGGAACGGGTAGAGGGATCGCATCATGTCGGTCATCGCGGTACTCCGATGGCTTCCTTGGCGTGTACCAGCACCTCGTCTCCCTCGCCGACGTCCACGAGCGCGACACTGATCTCCTCGGTTCCCTGCCCGGTGTCCACGATCGCGAGGCCGCCCGGCAACAACCGTTCGACCCGCACCACGACGGCCTCGTCGGAGCACGTCACGCAGGTGTCGGTCGAGCAATGCGGGGCCTGCTCCGTCACGAGACCACCTCTGGGGTGAGCACACCCGGATGTTCGAAGAAGACGTGCACCAGTTCCCACAGGACGTGGTACATCGTCACGTGCACCTCCTTGACGACACGGGGGTCGTCGGAGGCGGCGCGCAGCAGGTGTTCGGCCACGTTTCGGCGCGCGATCGGGCCGCCGTCACCTCCGACCAGCGCGACGGTCAGCATGCCCAGCTCGCGGGCCTGTTCGAGGCCACGCAGCACGTTGTCGCAGCGGCCGTCGCCGGAAAGTCCCAGTGCGATGTCCTGGCCTGTGGCCAGCTGCCTGAGCTGGTGCGCGAACACCTCGGCGAAGCCGACCTTCGCGGCGACCCCGGTCATCGTCGCGACGTCCGAGGTGAGCGAGATGGCCGGCAGCGCACGCTTGCCGACGATCACCGGATGGACGAACTCGACCGAGACGTGCTGGGCGTCGGTGGAGCCACCGCCGTTGCCGAAGACGATCAGCTTGCCGCCCTTGTGGAACCGCTCCGCCATCGCGTGGCAGGCCCTGGCGAGCTGCTCGGCCTCGTCGAGCAGAGCCTCCAGCGGTGCCTGTCTACGTTCAAGGGCGGAATCCGCCCGCTGCTCGAAGAACTGTCGATCAGACAATTGAGGTCCGCCGTTTCTCGAATATCGTCAAGTCGTTGACGTCACCAACCGTTCACGTCCGGTGGCCGCGAAACCTCACGCTACGACGCGGTGATAGTCCCCACAACTCGGACAATCGCGCGATCATTCAGCTATATCAAGGAAAACGGCCGTCCATACCCGATACTCAAGGCGTTCAAACCGATTCGTGCACCGGTCGGGGAACACCCGATCAGCGGAAAAGAAAAGCCGCCCCTCGCGCGCGATTTCGGTCGCGGGCGAGGGGCGGCGTGGGCGCTGGCGGTTAGGGCTTGGCGGCCCAGCGCTTGCGCAGCCACAGGCTGACGTAGACAAGGGCGACGAGTACGGGAACCTCGATGAGGGGGCCCACCACACCGGCGAGTGCCTGTCCGGAAGTGACACCGAAGACGCCGATGGCGACGGCGATGGCGAGTTCGAAGTTGTTGCCCGCCGCGGTGAAGGCCAGCGTCGTGGTGCGTGGGTAGCTCAGCCCGGCCGCCCTGCCCACGGCGTAGGAACCCGCCCACATGATGGCGAAGTAGGCCAGCAGCGGCAGCGCGATCCGCGCCACGTCCAGCGGCCTCGCCGTAATGGTTTCTCCCTGCAGCGCGAACAGCACCACGATCGTGAACAGCAACCCGTACAGCGCGACGGGGCCGATCTTGGGCAGGAAGCGATCCTCGTACCAGGCACGGCCCTTGGTTCGCTCGCCGATGCGGCGGGAAAGGTAGCCTGCCGCCAGCGGGATGCCGAGGAAGATGAGCACGCTCGCGGCGATCTCCCACGGCGAAACACTGATGGAGGTGGTGTCCAGACCGAGCCGGCCGGGCAACAGGTCGAGGTAGAACCAGCCGAGCACCCCGAACATCAGCACCTGGAACACCGAGTTGAGCGCGACGAGCACGGCAGCGGCCTCCCGGTCGCCGCAGGCGAGGTCGTTCCAGATGATCACCATGGCGATGCACCTCGCCAGCCCGACGATGATCAGGCCGGTCCGGTACTCGGGCAGGTCGGGCAGCAGCAGCCAGGCGAGCGCGAACATCAGCGCCGGACCGACCAGCCAGTTCAGTACCAGCGAGAGCAGCAGGGTGCGCCGGTCCCTTGTGACCGTGTCCAGCCTGTCGTAGCGAACCTTCGCCAGCACCGGGTACATCATCAGCAGCAACCCGAGTGCGATCGGCAGCGAGACCTGGCCGACCTTCACCGTGTCCAGTACACCCTGTAGCCCCGGCACGGCGCTGCCGAGCAGCAGTCCCGCCCCCATCGCCGCGATGATCCAGACCGGGAGAAACCGATCGAGGACGGACAACCGTCGGATGAGTTCGGTTTCCGCGGGTTGCTCCACGGTCTGACTCACGGGCAGGACCTCCTGAGCTGTGCGTGTTCTTCAGCGGTGTCGGCCAGTCCGGCCAGCAGGTCGGCGAGCGCACGCAGCGCCTGCGGGCGCAGCCGGTAGTAGGTGTAGCGGCCGTGCGGCTGGGTGCTCACCAGTTCGGCGTCACGAAGCAGCCGCAGGTGGTTGGAGATGTTGGTCTGGCTGGCGCCGGTCTCCTCCACCAGGTGGCAGGTGCAAAGCGACTCACGTGCGAGCAGTTCGACGATGCGCGCACGCAGCGGATCGGCGAGCAACCGCAGCAACTCGACCGGCAACACATCACTTGTCACTGACATCAGTGAGGGATGATACATCACTGTAGGCTGATGCGAGGAATGCCGGGCACGCCGGCGCCGACCCGGAAGGAGACCCCCGTGAGCAAACGTCCAGAGGTGCTGTTCGTCTGCGTCCACAACGCGGGCCGCTCGCAGTTGGCCGCCGCGCTGCTGCAGCACTATGCCCTTGGCCGCGTCACCGTTTCCTCCGCGGGTTCGCAGCCCGCGGAGAAGGTCAACCCGGCCGCCGCCGCCGCGCTGGCGGAGTGGGGACTGGACATCACCGCGCAGGTGCCCACGAAGCTGTTGACAGCCGATGTCGAGGCGGCCGACGTGGTGATCACGATGGGCTGCGGCGACACCTGCCCGGTCTTTCCGGGAAAGCGCTACCTGGACTGGCAACTCGACGACCCGGCGGGCCTCGGAATCGAGGCGGTTCGGCCCATCCGGGACGAGATCGACCGCAGGGTCCGCAGGCTGCTCGGCGAACTGCTCGACGAGCAGGACTGACCGGTCCCCGCCGCCAGCCGTGGTCGCGGTGCACAAGGTGTGACGGTCTGCTCGTTTCCGCCGCGAGGGGTTTGCCCCGCCGAAATGCTCTGCGGTGCCGGAAAGGCCGGTTCACTCCGCGACGGGGATCGACATGAGGTGGTTTGGACGCCTGGTGCGGCCACCGCGGCCGCGGGCACTACCGGGAACCGGGAACCTGGTACAGCGGTGACCTCAGCAGCTGAGCGGTGTTTCGTGGCGCGTGCCCACGCGCCACGAAACACCGTTCCGACTTGTCGGCCGAGTTTCGCCCCACGGCCGGGAGGCCGCGCCCGCACCGGCTCAGTCTTGCGGCTTTCGCGCCACGCACAGGATCGACTGCCCGAACGGCACGCGGACCAGCTTCTCGATGCGCTTGGTCACCGGCACGACCATGCGGTCGTACACCGACACCAGCTTGCGGTTGGGCGCGCTGGCGCCGCCCTTGCGCACCGCGGCCCACCAGGCGAAGGCGCCGAGGAAGTTCACAGGACGAGCCACGACCACCTCCAGGTCCGCCCGGCGCACCGCGTCGCTGATCGTGTCCGGGCTGTAGCGGCGGAAGTGCCCGACGATCCGGTCGAACTCCCCGTAGAGCTGCTGGTAGCCGGGTACGAACAGGATGATGTTGCCGCCTGCCGTCAACGAGCGGGAAAGGCCGCGAAGCGCGCCCGCGTCGTCCTCGATGTGCTCGAGCACGTTGATGGCGAGCAACGTCTCCACAGGCGGTGTCAGTGTCGTCTGACCGTCGATGTCGAACTGTTGCACCTCGACCTCGGGCCGGTCGGCGAACCGGGTCTTCATGCTCTGCACGGCTTCGGGGTCCACGTCGGTGACGACGTAGCGATCCCTGTCGGTGAAGCCGTCGGCGAACTCGCCCAGCCCCGCGCCCACTTCCAGCACCGATCGGCCGCAGTACGGGCGGATCAGTTCGCGCTGGTACTCCAGATACCGCGGCTTGCCGTGATCGCTTTCCAGGCTGCGGCCGGTGGCCGCGTTGAACGCACCCTGGCCCTGGTCGTCGTGCTGCACGTCGGTCACGCCGTCTCCCGTTGCTTATCGTTCCCGTGCGCCGTGGGCAGGAGTGACGAGACCGTTCGGCATCGGCAACACCGGCCCCAGCGAACAAGGGGCGATTCAGATGTGTTGTCGCGTCGTTGCATAGTCGTGATTTCGATCGCCGCGCACCATACCTGGCGCTGCCCGGTGTTGGCGAGTGCCCCCTGCTGTGGCCCGTCCCGCAGGGCACGGACGTGACGAGGGGCCCCGCCGACCGTGGTCGGCGGGGCCCCTCGTGTTGGGCTGATACGCAATGTCGCCTCTCGGCGAAAGGCGCGACGCGGCTCCAGCCGAACGGTATTCCGCGAAGGCGAAAAGGGATGCGGCCCGGGGGACAGGGTGCGTATCGCCATCCTGTTCAACACCGGCGTCGTCGCCGATGTTCCCGGCGACGGCGCCGGGAATTGCTCAGGCCGCTTTCGGCTTGCCCACCCGTCGCCGGTGCTCGCGCGTGAGTTCTCTGCGCTCTCGCTCTGTCATACCGCCGAAGATGCCGTAGTCGAGGCCGTTCTCCAGCGCGTATTCCAGGCAACGGGCGCGGACCGGACAGCGCGCGCACACCGCCTTCGCGCGTTCGGTCTGCACCGCCGCGGGTCCCACATCGGACACCGGAAAAAACAGTTCCGGGTCCTCGTCACGGCAGGCGGCACGGTGCCGCCAGTCGTACTTGTCCAAGGCGTGCCGCCTCCTTCCTGGCAACCAGATCAGGTAACCGAAAAATCAACGCACGCCCGGCCATGGCTATTCCGGTCGGGTGTGTTTCGGAACCGCGATCCTCATCAGATCACGCGCCGCCACCACGTCGCCACCGAATACTTCGGCCGCCTCGTCGCGAAACAGGGTCGGGTCCTGGTAGCGCTGCGAGAAGTGGGTGAGCACCAGCCTGCGCACGCCGCACTCCACCGCGACCCTGGCGGCCTGTTTCGCCGTCAGGTGACCGTATTCGCGCGCCAGGTCCGCGTCGCGTTCCAGAAAGGTCGACTCGATCACCAGTAGGTCGGCGTCCTCCGCGAGTGCGAACACCGCGTCGCAGAGCCGGGTGTCCATCACGAAGGCGGCCTTCTGCCCCCTGCGCACGGCGCTGACCTCGGAAAGCGTCACCGTTCGCTCACCGACCCGCACGCTGCCCTGCCTGCTGAGCGTTCCCACGTCCGGCCCGCTGACGCCGTGGCGCTCCAGCAGTGCGGGCACCATGTTGTGGCCGTCCGGCTCCACCAGACGGTAGCCGAACGCCTCCACACGGTGTTCGAGCCTGCGGGCTTCCAACCTGCCGAACGCGCCGGTCGCCAGGATTCCGTCGCCGTGCACCGGCTCCTGGAGCAGTTCGGTCGTCTCGTGGAAAAGGCTGGCGTGCCGAAGCCGCTCGAAGAACTCGGTTCCCGAGGCCGGGAAATGGGCGTGCACGCGCGCGACCTGATCCAGCGAGAGCCGCTGCACGATTCCGGGCAGCCCGAGGCAGTGGTCGCCGTGGAAATGCGTGATGCAGATCCGCGTGATCGCGCTCACCGAGGACCCGGCGAAGGCCAGCTGCCGCTGGGTGCCTTCGCCGGGATCGAAAAGGAAGCCCTCGGCGTCCCAGCGCAGCAGGTACCCGTTGTGGTTTCGGGCTCTGCTGGGGACCTGACTGCCGGTACCCAGCACGAGAAGTTCTCGGATCGACACGTCGCCGACTCTAGGACCGTGCCGGGTACCGGGCCCGGTCAGCGGTTACCGGCCGCGGCGCTGATGTCGCCGAGCGCAGACCTCGGGTCCTTCTCCATCGCCGCGTCGCCGATCGAGAAGATCCCCACCGGTCGGCCGTCCTCGACGACAGGGACTCGCCGCACGGCGTGTTCGCGCATCCTGGCGATGGCGTTGTCGACGTCCTCGTTCGGTGTGGCCGTCACCAGCCGCTCGCTGCACACCTCGCCGATACGGACCGTGGAAAGGTCGTCGCGGTCGGCGAGAGCGCGCACGACGATGTCGCGGTCGGTGGCGATGCCACGCAGCTCGCCGTTGTCGACGACCAGCACGTCACCGATGTCGTTGTCGCGCATCTCGCGTGCGGCATCGCGCACCGGTGTGTCGCTGGGCATCGTCACCGGCTCCGCCGTCATGACCTCGCGTACCAGCTGAGCCATCTCGCTCACTCCTGTCGTTCGCTCGTCGTTCCTTCCTGCACGAACGGGGTACCCCGACAGCTCGCGGCCCTATTCCTCTTCTCCACCGACCCCGGCGTCGACAACTGGCCGCGCCGGGCGATCGCGGCGCATACTGCACAGGTGTCCGCTGTGTCCATAACGGACTGGGTACTGCACGTGGATCTCGACCAGTTCATCGCGGCGGTCGAGATCGCGAGGCACCCGGAGCTGAGGGGCAAACCCGTGATCGTCGGCGGCACGGGTGAGACCAAGCGGCGCGCCGTGGTCGCCACCGCCTCCTACGAGGCTCGGGAGTTCGGCGTCCACTCGGGCATGCCGCTGCGCACGGCGCAGAAGCGGTGCCCCGACGCGGTGTTCCTGCCCTCCGACCCGCCCGCGTACCAGGAGGTGTCCGAGCGGGTCATGGCGGTGCTCCGCCGGTTTCCGGTCGTGGTCGAGGTGCTGGGCTGGGACGAGGCGTTTCTCGGTGCGCGGACCGAAGACCCCGAGGCGCTGGCGGAATCGGTGCGAAGTGCCGTGGCCGAGGAGACCGGCCTGGCGTGCTCGGTGGGGATCGGCGACAACAAGCACCGCGCCAAGCTCGCCACCGGCTTCGCCAAGCCCGCGGGTACCTACCGGCTGACCAGGAACAACTGGACATCGGTGATGGCACACCGATCGCCGGACGCGCTGTGGGGCGTCGGCACGAAGACCACGGCCAAGCTCGCCGAGTTGGGCATCACCACGGTGGGCGCGCTCGCCGCCGCCGATCCGGCCGAGCTGGCGGCACGATTCGGCCCCACCATGGGGCCCTACCTGCGCGCGCTGGCGCACGGAGCGGGTGATCGCGAGGTGACCGCCACCGGGCATGTGCCGCGCTCGCGCAGCAGGGAAACGACGTTCCAGGAAGACATCAGCGATCGCGCGAAACTGTGTGAACACCTGTCGGTGCTGGCCCGCCGAGTCGCCCAGGACGCGGAGCTGGAAGGCAGGCCCGCTGCGCGCGTGGCGGTAAAGGTCCGCTTCGCGCCGTTCATCACCACGACACGCAGCGTGACGTTGCCGGAACCCACCAACGACGGCGTGACGATCGAGCGTGCCGCGATGGAGGTGTTCGACCGCTTCCGGTTGGATCGACCCGTCCGGCTGCTTGGAGTGAGAGCCGAGTTCGGCAAGCCGTGAATCCGATCACAACCCACCCGCGCGTCGCGCGGACGGCGGGCGTCGAAATGTCAGGTGAGCCCTATACCCTGCATTACGCTGGTTGGTTGGCCGCTGTAACCGCGCGCCACGCGCCAGCGCCACCACTGGGCAGATGACGATTCTGGGAGCGAGCGACCCTGTGACTGCTTCGGCCGAGACCCTCTACGGGGCCGACGACCTGACCCACCTCGAGGGGCTGGAAGCGGTCCGGAAGCGACCCGGCATGTACATCGGGTCCACCGACAGCCGCGGCGTCAACCACCTCTTCACCGAGATCGTGGACAACTCCACCGACGAAGGGGTCGCGGGTTACGCCAGCCGAGTTGTGGTGACCTTGCACGCCGACGGCAGCGTGGAGGTCGAGGACGACGGCAGGGGCATCCCCACCGGCGTGCACGGCAAGTCGGGCCTTTCCGGTGTCGAACTGGTGCTGACTCGGCTGCACGCGGGCGGCAAGTTCGGAGGTTCCGGCTACAAGACGTCCGGCGGCCTGCACGGCGTCGGAGCATCCGCGGTGAACGCGTTGTCGCTGCGCTTCGACGTGACGGTCAAGCAGGGCGGCAAGGTGCACGAGATGTCGTTCGCGCGCGGGGTGCCCGGTGTCTTCGACGGGCCGGGGCCGAAGGCGCGTTTCACGCGGCAGTCCGGCCTGCGGCTGGTGCGCAAGATGAAGCGTGGCGAGTCCACCGGTACCACCATCCGATACTGGCACGACGCCCGGTACTTCGAATCGGGCGCGACGCTGGATCTGGAAACGGTGCGCACGAAACTGCGGCACACCGCGTTTCTCGTGCCCGGTCTGACATACGTGTTGCGCACCGCCACCGACGCCACCATCAACGAGGAAACGTTCCACTTCCCCAACGGGCTCGCCGACATGGTGGAGTTCCTCGCACCCGCCGCGGACAAGCCCGTCTCGGGCATCCTGCTGATGAACGGTGAGGGCACCTACAAGGAGAACGCCGCCGACGAGAACGGCGTCATGAAGTCCAATGTAGAGCGCAAGGCCGAGGTTGAGGTGGCGTTGCGCTGGGGGACCGGCTACGAGCGCACGGTGGAGTGCTTCACCAACACGATTCGAAACGTGCACGGCGGTACGCACCGCAAGGGATTCGAGCGAGCGCTGGTGCGGTCGGTGCACGACGCGATCTCCAAGACGCGCGGACTGCTCAAGCCCAAGGAGGACCCGCCGACTCTCGACGACATCTGTGAGGGCATGACCGCGGTCATCCACGTGCGGATTCCCGAGCCGCAGTTCACCTCGCAGACCAAGGACGAGCTGTCAACCGCGGGGATCACCAAGGTGATTCAGGGAATCGTCGAGAAGAACGTCAAGGCGTGGACGGAGCACCGCAGGAGCAAGTCCGAGGCCAAGACGGTGCTGCAGAAGATCGTCGACGCCTCGCGGGTCCGCATCGCGCAGAAGCAGCAGAAGGACGCCGCGCGACGCAAGACCGCGCTCGAGGGCGCGGCCATGCCGCCCAAACTGGTGGACTGCCGCACCACGGGGGTGGCGCGCAGTGAACTCTTCCTCGTGGAGGGCGACAGCGCGCTCGGCTCTGCGCGGATGGCGAGGGTATCGGAGTACCAGGCGCTGCTCCCGCTGCGCGGCAAGATCCTCAACGTGCAGAAGGCCGGGCTCGGTGACGCGCTGAAGAACGCGGAGATCGCCTCGATCGTGCAGGTGCTGGGTGCGGGCACCGGTCGCACCTTCGACACTTCGACGATGCGCTACGGCAGGGTGATCCTGATGGCGGACGCCGATGTGGACGGCTCCCACATCCGGACCCTGCTGATCACTCTCTTCGCCAGGTACATGCGTCCCGTGATCGAAGAGGGCAGGCTCTATACCGCGATGCCGCCGCTGCACAAGATCGTGACCAAGGGGCGCAACCAGCAGACCTTCTACACCTTCACCGAGCGGGAGATGGAGACCAAGGTCGCCCAACTGGAAAAGGCGGGCAAGCAGGTGGTCAAGCCGGTCCCGCGGTTCAAGGGCCTCGGCGAGATGGACGCCGACGAGTTGTGGGAGACCACGATGAACCCGGCCACCAGGGCCGTCCGCCGGATCACCCTCGACGACGTCGAGGCCGCCGAGGCGGCACTGGAACTGCTCATGGGCGAGAAGGTGGAGCCGAGACGCAACTGGCTCGTGGCCTCCGCCGAGCGGGTTGACCAGGCCGCCATCGACATCTGACAAGCACGGGAGCACACACACCATGGCACGGCGCAAGACCACGATGACCAGGGTCGATCCGTCCGCGTTCGACCAGGCGGGCGCGCGGGTCTTCGACAACTCGGTCCAGACCGAGATCGAGAACTCCTACCTGGAGTACGCGTACTCGGTCATCCACTCGCGGGCTCTGCCGGACGCGCGGGACGGGCTGAAGCCGGTGCACCGTCGGATCCTGTTCTCGATGCACGAGAACGGGTACCGGCCCAACCACGCCTACGTGAAGTCGTCACGTGTGGTCGGTGACGTGATGGGCCGCTACCACCCGCACAGCGACAGTGCCATCTACGACGCGATGGTTCGGCTCGCGCAGGACTTCTCGATGAACGTGCCGCTCGTGGACGGGCATGGGAACTTCGGCAGCCCCGACGACGGACCCGCGGCGTCGAGGTACACCGAGGCACGAATGTCGCCGGAGGCGATGCTGCTCGTCGGTGAACTCGGCGAGGACAGCGTGGAGTTCCGGCCCAACTACGACGGTTCACTGGCCGAACCCCAGGTGCTGCCGGCGGCGTTTCCGAACCTCCTGGTGAACGGTACGTCGGGGATCGCGGTCGGGATGGCGACCAACATGATCCCGCACAACCTCGGTGAGGTGATCGCGGCGGCACGCTGGCTCATCAACCACCCGGGCGCCTCGCTGGACAAACTCATGGAGTTCGTCCCCGGCCCTGACCTTCCCACCGGCGGCCAGTTGCTCGGTCTCGACGAGGTCCGCAGGGCGTACGAGACCGGGCGGGGTGTCGTCCGGATGCGCGCGAAGGTGCAGACCGGCCCCATCGAGGGCAGCCGCAGGCAGGGCATCACGGTCACCGAACTGCCCTACGGCGTCGGGCCGGAGAAGGTGATCGAGCGCATCACCGACGAGGTCAACAAGTCCAAGCGGCTGACGGGCATCGCCGACGTGAAGGACCTCACCGACCGTGAGAACGGCACCCGGCTGGTGATCGAGTGCAAGGTCGGGGTCAACCCGCAGGCGCTGCTCGCCGACCTGTACCGGCTGACGCCGCTGGAGCAGTCGTTCGGGATCAACAACCTCGTGCTCGTCGACGGACAGCCCCAGACGCTGGGCCTCAAACAGTTGCTCGAGGTCTTTCTCGCTCACCGCTACGAGGTGGTCACGCGCAGGACCAGGTACCGCCGCCGCAAGCGCGAGGAGCGGTTGCACCTGGTCGAGGGCCTGCTCAAGGCGCTGCTCGACATCGACAAGGTCATCCGGCTCATCCGAGGCAGCGACAACGCGCAGGCCGCCAAGGAAGGCCTGATGAAGCGCTTCAAACTGTCGGAGATCCAGGCCACCTACATCCTGGACACGCCGCTTCGCAGGCTCACCAAGTACGACAAGCTCGAACTGGAGGAGGAGCAGGAGCGGCTCCGCCAGGAGATCGCCGAGCTCACCACGATCCTCGAGGACGACACGGTGCTGAAGAAGGTGGTGTCGAAGGAACTGGCGAAGGTCGCGAAGGACTTCCCGACCGAGCGGCGCACCGCGCTCATCGACGGCGACCTCAAGGAGGTGCTCGCGGCCTCCAAGCCCGCCGGGCCGCTCGAGGTCGCCGACGATCCGTGCCAGGTGATCCTGTCGGCCACCGGGCTGGTGGCGAGGACCGCGGCCGAGTCCGAGGAGGTCACCGAAGGTAGGCGCCGCAGTGGGCGCGCCAGGCACGACGCGGTCGCCGCCGTGGTGCACACGACAGCTCGCGGCCAGGTCCTGCTGGTCACCAGTAAGGGCAGGGCGTTCAAGACCGAGGTGCTGCCGCTGCCGGTCTTGCCGGAGCAGGCCGGCACCGTTTCGCTGCGCGGTGGCGTGGCCGCGCGGGAACTCGTCCCCCTGGACAAGGGGGAACGGGTCGTCGGGCTGGCGCCGCTCGGCGAGCAGGCCGAGTCGTCGCCAGGCCTTGCGCTGGGCACGCGGCGCGGTGTTGTGAAGGTGTGTGCCCCGGAGTGGCCGGTCCGCGCCGACGAGTTCGACGTGATCACCCTGAAGGACGGCGACGAGGTGGTGGGCGCCACGTGGCTGACCGACGGCCAGGAGACGCTGGCGTTCGTGTCGTCGCAGGCTTCGCTGCTGCGATACGCTGCCTCGCTGGTGCGCCCGCAGGGCCTGCGAAGCGGCGGTGTGGCGGGGATGAACCTGCCCGCCGACGCGGAGGCGGTGTTCTTCGGCGCGGTACGCACCGACGATGCCGAGCACGGTGAGCCGATGGTGGTGACGGCGACCGGTTCGAGCGTGAAGGTGACCCCGCTGGCGGAGTACCCGGCCAAGGGACGCGCGACCGGTGGGGTGCGGGCACAGCGGTTCCTCAAGGGCGAGACGGGGCTTACCGTGGCGTGGATCGGGCCTCGGCCCGCAGGCGCGATGAAGAACGGTGACCCGGTCGAACTCCCGGAGGTGGACAACCGAAGGGACGGCTCCGGCTCCGCGCACCCGGGCCCGGACGTGGTCGGCCACCTCATCGAGCGCGGCTGACCCCCGTCGGCGAGTCCCCCGTTCCCGTCGGCGAGTTCTGCGCTCCTGATGGCGAGTTCTGCGCTCCGGTTTGCGGGGGCTGCCCACGCGCACCGGAAGTAGTGCGGGACTCACAGAGTTCGCGTGGGAGGCCGGGTCCAGGCGCGCGGTGCGTTGCCGGTGTCGACGAACTGGTAACCGGCCGACCGCTCGGGGGAACGCATCGAGGAGTTTCATCTCGACGGTTCACAATGTGACTGGCAGCCCGAATGGACGAGATCGCGGTCGTCGGCCGCCAGACTCCACAGGAGCCGCTGGGTGAGGGGCGGCGCGCCGGGCAGCTACCCGGGCTTCGCGACGTCGAGCCGCCGACCTTGAGCAGCCGAGATCCACGAGGAGCGCTGGGCAAATGACCGAACAACAAACGGGCGACCGATACAGCCGAGGCCTGGACATCCTGCGGAGAGTTGCCGGGGTCGACCGGCCTGCCGTGCTGGACAGCCTGGCCGACATCTGTCCCGATCTGGGTAGGTACACCGTCGAGTTCCCGTACGGGGACGTCTACGCGCGACCGGCGCTCACGCTGCGGCAACGCCAGTTGACGACCGTGGCGGCGCTGACCGCGCTCGGGCATGCGACGCCGCAGTTGCGGTTCCACATCGACGGCGCGCTCAACGTGGGGTGCAACAGGCGCGAGATCGTCGAGACGATCGTTCATGTGGTGGTCTACGCGGGCTTTCCGGCCGCGCTCAACGCGATGACCGTAGCCAAGGAGGTGTTCTCGCAGCGGGCCGACGGTTCAGGCGACGACCTCGGTGGACAGCCGCAGGACGCGCGGGAGAGCCGCTACGAGCGAGGTTGGAAGGCGCTCAGCCAGATCGACGGGGAGGCGGGTCACGCTGTTCTGGCCGGCCTGCGCGACATCGCACCGGATCTGGGCCACTACATCATCGAGTTCTCCTTCGGCGACATCTACAGCCGCCAAGGGCTCGACCTGAGGACGCGGGAACTGGTCACGATCGCCGCGTGCACGGCTCTGGGCACCGCGCGACCGCAACTCAAGGTGCACACCCATGGGTTGCTCAACGTGGGCGGCACCAGGGAAGAAGTGGTGGAGGCCATTCTCCAGATGGCGGTGTACGCGGGCTTTCCCGCCGCTCTCAACGGTATGGCCGCGGCACGGGAAGTGTTCGCCGAACGTGACTAACGGACCGTTCGCCGCACGATCATGGAGTTGCCGTCGCCGACTTCGTGGCAGGTGGACGTGGCACGCGACCCACGCCCGGTGACCGGGGTCTGCCGGACCGCGCCTTGCCGCGTCGGTGCCGCAGGACTCGCTGACGGGAACGGGGGACTCGCGGGCGGGAGCGCAGGACTCGCGGGCGGGAGCGGGGGACTCGCGGGCGGGAGCGGGGGACTCGCGGACGGGCGGGCGGGCGGGTCAGGGTGAGGTGGGTTCGGCGGCCCACCCGGCGTAGTCGTCCCACGCTTGTAGCGTCGCTCGGCTTTCGAACCGGCGGGGTAGGCCCGAGACCGGGTCGGTGAACTCGAGCACCTTGGCGAGCAACTGCAGCGGGCGGGTGAAGTCACCAAGAGGGGTTTCGGTCAGCTCCGGGTAGAAGGTGTCGCCGAGGATCGGCAGCCCCAGCGAGTTCATGTGCACCCGTAGCTGGTGTGTCCTTCCGGTCGCGGGCAGCAACCGGTACCGGCCGAGCCCGTCGCGATGCCGCACGAGTTCGATGCGGGTCTCGGCGTTGGGGACACCGGGGACCTCCATCGCCTTGAGTATCCCGCGCTCCTTGACGATGCGGCTGCGCACGGTCCGTGGCAGCTCGACGGCGGGGTCGTACGGTGCGATGGCCTCGTACTCCTTGCGGACGGCCCGATCACGGAACAGGTTCTGGTACGGAGCGCGTAGCTGGCTGCGGGTGACGAACATGACCAGGCCGGCGGTACCGCGATCGAGCCGGTGTGCCGGGCTCAACTCAGGCAGCCCGAGGTCGTGGCGTAGCCGCACCAGCGCGGTCTGCAGCACGTGCTGCCCCCGCGGGATGGTGGCCATGAAGTGTGGCTTGTCCACCACGACCAGGTCGTCGTCGCGGTGGACGATACCGATGTCGAACGGCACGGGCACCTCGTAGGGCAGGTCGCGATGGAACCAGATCAGCGCGTTCGGCTGGAACGGGGTGCACGGGGTGATCGGCCCGTCGATTCCGACGATGCGCTCCTGCCGCAGCATCTCGTCGATGCGGTGCGGCTCCAGCCGTGGCAGCCGGTCGACGAGGTGGTCACGCACGGTCGCCCATGGCCCGGTCGAGGGCAGCCGCAGCCGTGCAGCGTCGAGCCCGTGGCGCTGCGGCAGTGGCGACTTCGGACGTCTCATGTCCCGCACTGTAGCCGGGCACGCGCTCGGCCCGCACCGGGTCGTCCGGGTGTGGAGAGCCTCGCGGGAAGTCCTAACGGGACAGAACCGGCCACTACACCGAGTCCTCGCGCCGTGCCCGGCCCTCCATGCCGTCGAGCAGGTAGCCGAGCCCTTCGGTGAAGCTGGCGTCCCAGTCGTGTTCGGTCAGGTAGCCGTGTTCGACGAGCGTGGGGTAACGCTCGCGCTCGGTCCACAGGTAGGCGGCGGCGGAGTCCCGCGCGTTGTCGCCCCGCAGCCTCCACTGCGATTCGGAAAGCGCCGAACCGATCACGTAGTTGGCCAGCCCGTGCACGGCGGTGATCAGTCGTGGACCGAGCAGGCCGGCGCGCAGCACCGCACGGTGCAAGAACTCGGTACGCGCCAACACGTTCGGACCCAGCATGGGTCGCTCCACCATGGTCGCCGACCACGGGTGGCGAACCATGACAGCCCGCCACTGGGTGAGCAGTGCCACCAGGTCGGCGCGCCAGTCCTGGCTCTCTGGTGGAAGCACCACCTCGGCGAAGATCGCGTCCAGCGCGAGATCGAGCACGTCGTCCTTGGTCTGGACATGCCAGTACAGCGTCGTCGGTCCGTGCCGCAGGCGCTGGGCGAGCCTGCGCATGGTCAGCCCGGCGGACCCTTCCTCGTCCAGCAGCGCTACCGCCTCGCTCACGATCCGTTCCCGCGTCAGCGGTGCCTCGCCGCCGCCCCGAGAGGGTCGAGAGCGTAGCGCCACCTCGGGTGGTAATTCGCTGTCGGCCATCACACCAACCTAGTGTGTTCTTCCCGTTTCCGAACAGCTTCACCGAAAGATCCGCCGACACCGGTCACGGCCCGGGTTGGCCGTTGCGGGGCGTGACGAGCCCGGATTCGTAGGCCAGCACCACCAACTGTGCGCGGTCGCGGGCACGCAGCTTCACCATCGCCCTGCTGACGTGGGTCTTCGCCGTCGTAGGGCTGATCACCATGTGTTCGGCGATCTCGTCGTTGGAAAGGCCGCGTGCCACGAGTGAGACGACTTCCCGCTCCCGGTTGGTCAGTACGTCGAGTGCGCCGGCCTGCGAGCCCGCCGGTGGTCTGGACACGAACTCGCTGATCAACCTGCTGGTCACCGACGGGGCCAGCAGCGAGTCGCCCCTCGCCGCCACGCGGACGGCGTGCAGCAGGTCGTCGGGTTCGATGTCCTTGACGAGGAACCCACCCGCCCCGGCCCTGAGTGCGTTGAAGACGTACTCGTCGAAGCCGTAGTTGGTCAGGATCACCACATGCACCCCACCGAGCCGCTCGTCGGCCGCGATGAGTCTGGTCAACTCGATGCCGTCGAGCACGGGCATCTGGATGTCGACGAGTGCGACGTCCGGCAGGGTGGTAGTGACGAGGTCGAATCCGGCTCTGCCGTCGGCGGCCTCGCCGACGACCTCGATGCCGTCCTCGGCGTCGAGCAGCGCGCGGAACCCACCCCTGATCAGCGCCTGGTCGTCCACCAGCACGACCCGGATCACGCGAGCTTTCCTTCCAACGGCAGCGCGGCCTCCACGGTGAACCCGCCGCCGGGGCGAGCACCCGCGCTCAAACGCCCGCCAAGTGCGGTCACGCGTTCGCGCATACCGAGCAGGCCGACGCCCGGCACCGGCGGTTTGCGCGGGTCCGCGGACCCGTTGTCGTCGATTCGAAGGGTCAGTTCCCCTGCCGTGACACCGACCCGCACCGATGCCTCGCCGGAGCCCGCGTGGCGGGCGACGTTGGTGAGTGCTTCCTGCACGATGCGGTAGGCGGCCGTGTCGATGTCGGAGGGCAGCCCTGTCGTGTCGCCGTCGACGGTCACCTTCGCCGTGACGCCCGCGGCGCGGGCCTGCTCGACGAGGGTGGGCAGAGCCAAGAGGCCGTGGGTGCAGGCAGTGCTCTTGTCGCTCTTGTCGTCGCGCAACACCTCAAGCGTCGCCCGCAGTTCCTTGTTCGCCTCCGCGCTGGCGTGCTGTATCGCCAGCAGCGCGTCCGGGACTTCCTCGCCGCGCTTTCTCGCCAGATGGATGGCCACACCCGCCTGCAACTTGACGATCGAGATCTGGTGGGTGAGCGAGTCGTGCAGTTCGCGGGCGATCCGCACGCGTTCCTCCTCCGCGCGGCGGCGAGCCACCTCCTCCCGCGTTCGCAGCGCCTCGGCGGCTCGTTGCTCAGCCTGCCGCAGGTAGGCCCGGCGGTGCCGGGTCACCTCACCCAGCACCAGCGCGGCGAAGAACCAGCCCACCGGCAGGATCGCGTCCTGGATTGCCCCCGCTGTGAACGTGCCTCCCTCGGCGGCGAGGTTGTCCAGCACGGCGAACACCATCAGCGGCACCACGACCGCGATTCCCAGCAGCCGGTGCCCGACGCTGACTGCGGTGTAGATCGCGATGAGCACCGGCACGGCGGCGACCGCGCCCGGATCGACACGGGACAGGTATGCCAGCCCCAGCACCAGGCTCACCAGCAAGACGGTGCGCGGAAAGCGTGCCCGCACGGCGATCACCAGCGAACCGGCTGACAGCAGCGCGTAGTCCAGCGGCGCAGGCCGTGGCTGCCCCAGCAGCGCGTCGGCCAGCACGAGTCCGGTGACGCCCACGGCGAGCGCGGCATCGAGCAGGTCCGCCCGTCGATCCCGGATCGGGTCCATAGCCGAACACTAGCCCGCATCCGGCCGCAGGTCGTTGGTCGAGCGGCGTACTTCCCCCGGCGTAGGGGAAGGGTGGCACTCCCGCAGGGGGGTGTGGTCGAGAAGCCTTCGCCGGTGCGACGCGTGCGGGCCGCCCCGCGAGCAGCATTGGCGAGGATTCGACCCGGAATGAGGGGAGCACACCATGATGTTCGTCGAGGTCTTGACCACCCGCGGCTCGCTCACCGAGCGGCAGCGGGAGCGAATCAACACCCGGTTCATCGAGCAAATGACCGGTCACGGCGAGGCCGGTGCCGAGGGGGGCGCACCGGAGGAGGTGCTACAGACGGCACGAGGGCTGTTCCAGCTCACCTTCCACGAAGCGGACGGGTGGTTCGTCGGTGCGCAACGCATCGCGGACGGGCAGCAGGCGAGATTCGTCGTGCGCGCCAGCGTGCCGCAGGCGTGGCTGCAGGAAACCAGCGCACACCTGATCAAGACGATGACCGGCATTCTCGCCGAGATCGACGGCGGTGAGCGGCTGTACGAGGAGCCGCACGCGTGGATTCACGTGGTGGGCATCGCGGACGGCTCCATCGGGGTTTTCGGCCAACCGCACAGCGGCAACGACATCGTCAAGCTCATCACCAAGTCGCACCGGGAGTCGCCGAAGCCGCCCAGCGACCTGCCCGCGGAGAAGGGCTTCGACCCGGTGTGCGGCATGACGGTGCCCTGGAAGCACGCGGCGGGCACGGCCGAGCACGAGGGTGTCAGGTACGCCTTCTGCAGCAGTGGTTGCCACGAGGTGTTCGTGGAGGAACACCCGGAAGCCGCCTGACACGGAACCGCTGGGCCAGTTCCACGACACCGCGAACGGTAACCCGGCCGGATGACCCACAGTGGCGGAGCGGCTACGATGTCGGCGGTTCCACACCTTGCTCGAGGGGAGCTCGACCCGCATGTCCAACGACAACGCCGACAACAACGATCCGGAGATCGTCGTACTGGACGATGGTGTTCCGACCGCGGCCCGCGTCTACGACGTGATGCTGGACGGCAAGGACAACTACGCCATCGACAGGCAGGTCGCCGAGGCGAGCCTCGCCGTCATGCCTGAGCTCAAGGAGATCGCCCTGCACAACAGAGCGATCCTGCATCGCGTTGTGCGCTACCTCGCCACCGAGGAGGGCATCACGCAGTTCCTCGACCTCGGCTCCGGATTGCCCACGGTGCGCAACACCCACGAGGTGGCGCAGGAGGCCAACCCCGAGGCACGGGTCGTCTACGTCGACATCGATCCGATCGTGCTCGCGCACGGCAGGGCGATCCTGCAGGACAACGAGAACACCGCCGTGGTGACGGCCGACATCCGCAAGCCCCGCGAGGTCCTCGATCACCCCGAGGTGCGGGCGATGATCGACTTCGACAAGCCGGTGTGCGTCATGCTGTGCGGGATCCTGCACCACATCCTCGACGAGGAGGACCCGCAGGCAATCGTCACCGCGTTGCGTGAGGCCGTGCCGTCCGGCTCGTTCTTCTTCATCACCAACTTCACCAGGCTCGGGGACTCACCCGAGAGCGAGGAGTTGGAACGGGTGCTGCTGTCGCAACTCGGCACGGGCAGGGTGCGCACACCCGAGGAGCTGACCCGGTTCTTCGACGGCCTCGAGCTGCTGAGCCCCGGCGTGGTGCCGCTTCCGTTGTGGCGTCCGGAGGAGATCGTCACCGACGCCACGACGGTAGGCGTGCGGTTCATGACAGGCGGTGTCGCCCGCAAGCCGTGAGCCGAAGCCGAGGCAGGCCCCGCGGTTCCCGCGGGCCCTGCCTCGGTGAACCGCGAACGCCGCCGCGGTCAGCTCTGCCTGCCCTCGAGTTTGTCTCGCATCCGGTCGATCATTCCGGCGCCCGGCGCGAGGATCCGGTTCGCGGGCGGCTTGTCCGGCGCCTGCGGGTGCGGCCGAGTCGGCGCGGTCTGCTTCGCCTTCGTGACCTTCTCCCCGAGCGATATCAGCTCCTGCTCGTCCATCGCGGACTCGAGCTTGGGAAGCAGGTCGGTCTCCTCGTCGTCCACGTGGTGCCGGATCGAGTCGATCAGGTTGCCGAGCAGCTGGTCGAACTTCGGGTCCGTCGCGTCGAGGCCCTCCAGCTGTTTCATCAGCAGCTCGGCCTGGGAGTGCTCCTCGATCTCGTGATCGGCGATCTCGTCACCGTTGGACAGGTGCTTGCGCGCCGCGGGGTACAGGTACTGCTCCTCGGCGACCGAGTGGCGGACGAGTTCGGCGATCACGTGGTCGGCCAGCTCCCTGCGCCGCTGCGGATCGGCCGTGCGGTCCTCGAGTTCGGAGAACACCTGCTCCACGTCCCTGTGGTCCCGCACGATCACGCCGATCAGGTCATCGCGTTCCGCCGTGCTCATGGCCGCTCCCTTCATCCCTCCCGGGAACCGATGGTGATGGTGGCTTGCTGCCGCTGGTTGTCGCGCACGTACTCGACCGGCACCCGCTGGCCTGGTTCGGTGCGGCGAAGCGCCGTCAGCAGCTCCTCGACGCTGCTGATGCGCGTGTCACCGAAGCGCACCAGCACGTCACCTCGTCGCAGACCCGCTTCCTCGGCGGGGCTGCCCTGCTCCACGCCGAGTACGAGGGCGCCCTCCTCGGTCTGGATACCGAGCTGTTGCCTGATCGACTCGGTGAGCCTGCCCAGCGACAGCCCGAGGTAGGGGTGGGTGGCCGTGCCGTCCTCGAGTAGTTCGGCTGTCGTGTCGAGCACCGTCGACGTGGGGATGGCGAAGCCGAGCGACACCGCACCGGCGCTCGGCGGAATGTAGGCCTCGTTGATACCGATGACACGCCCCTCGGCGTCCAGCAGCGCACCGCCGGAGTTGCCGGGCGAGATGGAGGCGTCGGTCTGGATCAGATCCACCAGCGACCGGCTCTGTGCCGCGGATCCGGGAATCTCGCGGTGCAGCCCGGACACGATGCCCGCCGTGACCGAGTTCTCGAAGCCGAGCGGGCTGCCGATGGCGATCGCTCGCTCGCCCGGCCGGGGCAGCTGCTTTCGAAACTCGGGTACGGGCAGGTCGCCGCGCTCGGTGCGCAGTACCGCGAGGTCGGTGATCCGGTCGGTGGCGAGCACGGTGGCGCCGGACTCCGTTCCGTCGGCGTAGGTGAGCGTGACCTGTCGTTGGTCGGTGACGACGTGCTGGTTGGTGACAACGATGTTGTCGCGCAACACGACCCCGCTGCCGATGCCGTCGGCGGGGGTGCGCACGGTGACCACACTTGGTTCGACGCGCTCGACCAGGTCGGCGTAGCCGGAGTTCTCGGGGGCCTGCGCGCTGTTGGCGGGTTCGCCGCCCTGCCCGCCCGACGGGTCCTGCTGACCGCCGGTGCAGCCCGCGACGAACAACACAGCCGTGGCCACGGCCAGCACGCTCAGTCGGGAAGGCACGGCGAATGGCTACCCAGCTTGACGGTCGTCGAATCCGCACCCGGTCACGAACGGACAAAGGCGTGGTTGCCAGGGAGGTCTGCCGGGAACCCAACGGTTGCCCACGACCCGCACGAGGAGAGGAGCCGGCTGTGCGAGCGGCAGTCACCTCGGTTGTGGCCGCGTTGGCCCTGGTGGGCGCCTGTGGGGGCGAGGCGAATCCGCCAGGTGAGTCAGGCGGACTCACGACTTCTCCGCCGCCCGCCTCGCCGTCGGAGGGCGAGGAGGTGCTGGTGCGCGGCACCGTGCAGACCGGTGTGGAGCCCGACTGCCTGGTGCTGATCACGCCGGGACGCGAGTACCTGCTGCTCGACGCACCGCAGGTGGAGGTGGGCAAGCGCTACCTCGTGCGCGGCAAGCTACGGCCCGGCGCGGCGACGACGTGCATGCAGGGCACGCCGATGACCGTGCTGCGGGCCGATCCGCTGTGAGGAGGCGATCGTGAATCCGCGACGCAGGACAGGCGAGCAGTCCCGCCCGCCCATGGTTCCCGAGGAACAGTACGGACCGTGGAAGGGGATGCGGCCGCCGCACACCAACCCGTCCGCTGTGCCCGCGGACCGCTACCAACGACCGTCCCGGCCCGTGCCCTTCCGAGACGTGCTGGCCGGGTTTCCCAGCGCCATGGTGTTCCTCAGCGGCGTGTGGCTGCTGGTCGTGCCGTTCCTGATCGAGCATCCCGGCACCGCGGCGGGGGTCAACGCGGTGTGGAACGACGTAGGGGCGGGCCTTGTGCTCGTTGTGCTCGGCGCGACCAGGGCGGTGTCGCCTTTCAGCACGTTGTGGGCCGGTTGGCTGACTCTCCTTGTCGGCGGCTGGCTGATCGCGGCGCCCTACGTGCTGGGTTACCGGGGTGGTGACGCCGCCGGTGCGACGGCGAACGACGTGGTCGTCGGGGCGGTCGTCATCGGACTCACGGTGGTGAGTCTCGTGTTGAGCCTGCGCTGGCGTGGGGCGGAGAGCACGCGACGGGAAGGTGAAGGTGAGCGCGAATGACGGAACCCGAACTGCCTCGGCAGGCCGTGCTGGCGTGCTTCGACGGCTCGGAAGGATCGACCTCGGCGGTCCGTTGGGCCGCGAACGAGGCGCGTGCACGCGGCAAGCCGCTGATCGTCGTGCAGTCCTTCGAGTGGGCCATGCCCCTCGTCGGCCCGGGTGCGACGAGTACGAGCGCCTACGGCGAGGACACCGTGCGTGAGTTCGCCGCCGACCAGCTGGCCGAAGTCGAGCAGGAAGCCCGCGGGCTGGCACCGCGAACAGCCGTGCACACCACGATGCCGGACGGTCGGCCGGAGGACACCGTCCCCAAGCTCGCCGAGGAACTCGATCCGGTGCTGGTCGTGCTCGGGGCTTCGGGCCGGGGCGCGGTGGCCAGAGTGCTGCTCGGTTCCACGGCCGCCGAGTTGGCCAGGACGCTGCGCCACCCGCTGGTGGTGGTCAGGGGCGAACCGGCGCCCGAAGGCGCACCGGTGGTGGTCGGTGTGGACGGTGCGGGCACGAGTGAGAGGGCTCTGGAGTTCGCGGTCGACTTCGCCGAGCGGCACGGTGTCGGCGTCCGGGCGGTGCATGCCTGGTCGGACTGGCCACTCGACGTGTTCGCGACCGCGCCGCCCGGCCAGGTCGGGATGGATCACGTCGACAACACGACGCAGGAACTCGCCCGCAAGCGGGTGGAGGCGCTGCGTGGCCGGCACGCGGGCACACCCGTGGACTGGGAGCCGGTGACGGAACCGGCCGCGGGGGCGCTGCTGGACCGGGCGGAGGGAGCAAGCCTCGTCGTCGTCGGCAGCCACGGCAGGGGAGCGCTGGGCAGGGCACTGCTCGGCTCGGTGAGTCACGCCGTGCTCTACCACGCACCGTGCCCGGTCGCCGTGCTCCGCGACACACACGACGCACACGACGCACACGAGGAGGACACGTCATGAGCACACCGCACAACACACGCGCGGAAACGACCCCGCAGCGCGCCGTGGCCACGTATCGCTCCTACGAGGAAGCCGAGCGGGCGGTGGACTACCTGTCCGATCACGACTTCCCGGTGCAGCGAACGGTGATCGTGGGCAGGGGTCTGGACATGGTCGAGCAGATCACCGGCCGGTACACGTACTGGTCCGCCGCGGGCAAGGGAGCCGCGAACGGTGCCGTCGTCGGCGCGTTGTTCGGCTGGTTGTTCGGCCTGTTCGGCTGGGTGGCGCCGCTGATCGCCGACCTGCTGCTGGCTCTCTACGGTGCATTGTTCGGTGCCGTCGTCGGCGGCGTGCTCGGAGCGCTGCTCGGCATCGCGGGGCACGCAGGCACCGCAGGCAGGCGTGACTTCAGTTCGGTCCCGCATTTCCGGGCCGAGTCCTACCAGTTGCTCGCCGATGCCGACGTCGCTGACAGGGCTCAGCAGATGCTGAACGCTGCAGGCGCACCAGGGGTCGGCGACCGCCGACCTGACGAGGGCGGTGCGAACGGACAGGTGTGACGCGAGCATCCATCCCGAACCCGAAACGGCGCCCCGGACCTCCACGAAACGAAGATCCGGGGCGCCGCCGTGTCGGCGATCGGTGTTGCTTACTGGCCTGCCTTCACGCCAGGCTCGCCGACCTGATACTGGATGGTGCGCTTGGGGTGCTCGCCGGGCTTGTTCGGCTCGGCTCCTCGCTTGCCCATCGGCAGCACGACCCGCTTGAAGGTCGCCTCGAGCACCATAGCGCTCGCCGCGTACCAGGCGAGCACAGCAGAGGCGAGCAGCACCCAGCCCGCGGCGGTCTGGACAGCGGAGAACGCGCCCAGCAGTCCGATGGCGAGCAGTGTCGCACCGGCCGCGAGGGTGAGCAGCACCGCCGAGACGGCGAGGTTCTCCGCGGCAGCCGCCACCGAGCCGACCCAGGTGATGGCCGCCAGCGCGATGAACCAGAAGCCGAATCCGCCCGCGGCTATGGGGCTCTCGGTGATGCCGGGCAGGACTCCGAACGCCACGAAGAAGTAGTACAGGCCGTAGGCGATCCAGAAGGAGCCCCACGCGCCGTGTATTCCGGTGGCGAGCGCGTCGCGGGCCCGGTACGCCCACATTCCGGCGAGCAACTGGGCGATCCCGCCGAAGGTGAACACGAACGGCGCGAGCACCACGGGTGTCGCCTCGTTGCCGTACCAGCCTGCGATGTTGGCCGCGACGATGAAGGTCGCCGCGGCGAACCCGTAGAGACCGAGGATTGACGGCGCCGCGACCGGACTGAGGGTGATCTGCGTGTGTTCACGCCAGAACGTGAACTCGTTTCCGTCCGCGGCCTGACCGTGACCGTTGGCGGCTCTCGCGCTGTGTGTCGTCGGTTGCTGGGTCACTGTGTCACCTCCTTGGGTGCGGTGTGCGTCAGGACCCGTTGGGTTCGTACCCGGCAACGACGGCGTGAACACCGGCTGGTCAACTCGTTGCCCGTTCGTGATTCGAGTGCTTCGGGTTCCGGCTGGCAGGTGAGGGGTACACGGGTTCTGGCCTGCTGTTGGGTGCGGGCAGCGCAGGACGGGAAGGAGACGCGGGGAATGTCAAGGGAGCGCTCCGGCGACAACCCGATGGGGCTTTACACCCGAGAGATCCGCATGGCCTTGCGGAACAACTCGGGCGCCTACGGCTTCACGGTGACTGTCACCTGCTCGGTTTCCATGCTCTCGGTTATGCACACCGCTCCCTCGCCGCTGCACATCTTCCTCTTCGTGTTCGGTGCCGTGGCCAGCTTCTTCTTCGTCGAGATGCTCGCGACCAGGCTGTTCCGTCGCTCGCTCGGCGGGGACGAGAAGAGCAACGTGGTGGCGCTGGGCAGTTCGCTGGGGGTGTTCTCGATCTCCCTCGCCGTCGGGGCCACGGCGCTGACCGCCTTCCTGCTGCCGGTCACGCTGTCGTGGTTCGTGGGCTCCTTCGCCGCCTCGGTGACCTACCTGCTGGTGAACGCGCTGGAGATGGACATCGCTCGGCGCCTTGAGGAGGCACGAAACGTCGCGTAGCGCCGGCTACTCCCGCTGCGCGGACTCGCCGGTTTCGGCCTGGCCCTGCGGATCCGGTCCCTGCTTGTGTTCGGCGACGGCCAGTACCGCGCCCTTCACCGCCGCCAGCACCGGAACGGCGAACAGAATGCCTGCTATGCCTCCCTCTGTGCCTCCGATGATCAGCGCGACCAGCACCACGGCAGGGTGCAGGCGCGAGAAGTTGCCCTGCAACACCGGTTGCAGCACCTGACCCTCGAGTTGCTGCACACCGAGCACCACCCCGGTGATGATGAGTGCCGCCACGAACCCGTTGCTGACCAGCGTGACAATTACGGCGAGGACCCCGGACACCACGGCTCCGATGTAGGGCACGAAACTGCCGATGAAGACAAGGGCGGCCAGCGGCACGGTGAGCGGCACCCCGACGACGGCCAGCCCGATGCCGATACCGAGTGCGTCGATGAAGGCGACGAGTGCGGTGACCCGCACGTAGAGCACAACGCCGCGGTAGGCCCTGCGGCCGGCGTCGTCCACGATCGCCCTGGTACGCGGCCGCCACGGCAGCAGCAGGAACGACCACATCTTGGGCGCGTCGTAGAGGAACATCACGAACAGCACGATGGCCACCACCAGGCCGACCACGAAGGAGCTGATGGTGCTGAAGGCGCCGACCGCCTGTGAGATCACCGCCTGCTGGTTGCCCGACAACCACTGCTGGGCTCGCTCCAGCAGGCCACCGCTTGCCTCGAACGGACTTTCGTTGAGCCAGTTCCGCAGTTGTTCGATGCTCTCGAGGACCCGTAGCCGAAGCTCGTCGTAGGCCTCCACGATCGAGAACACCACGAACGTCACGATGCCGCCCACCACGACGAGCCCCACGACCAGCGCGCCCAGCACGGCAAGACTGCGGGGCCAGCGGTGGCGCACCAGCCACGAGACGATGGGTTCGAGCAGAGCTGTGAGCAACAGCGCGACCAGCACCGGGATCACCACGTAGCTGAGGTGCTCGACGATGCTGGTCAATGCCCACAGCGCCACGACCACGAGCAGGAACTGGGCGGAGACCATCGCCGCGCGCCGCAGCAGGCCAGACGTGAGCCGCAGGCGCGGTTGAGTCATTTCGGCAGTTCCCAGAAGGTGGGCCCGACCGGCCCGGTGAAGTCACCTGTCGCGTAGAAGAAGCCCGACTCGTCCACGGAGATGGGCAGTTGCGGCAGCGGCCGCGCCGCGGGACCGAAGATGGGTTTGGCGTACTGGTTGAGGTCGAACTGCGACTGGTGACACGGGCACAGCAGCCGGTTGACCTGCTTCTCCCACAGGTTGACCGCGCACCCCAGGTGGGTACAGATGCGGGAGAAGACGTAGTAGTCGCCGTAGTTCATCCCGGCCCGGTCGGGCCGGTACTCCACGCGCTCACCCGGTCGGAAGCGAAACAGCGTCGCAGGGTTGTCGGCGCGACTCAGCACTTCCTTGAGCTGCTGCGGGTTGCCTCGCTCCGACTCGCGGAACGGAAACACGGCCAGCAGCCCACCGGGGTCGATGTCGCCGGGGCGAACCAGTGCCACCTGCTCGGGGTCGGCCGTCTCGATGCGCAGGTAGACCTTCTCGCCGTCCTCGGGATACCAGCCGGTGTGCCACAGCGTGTCGGCCTCGCCGCGTCGCGGCCCGGGCTGCCAGGGACTCTCCACGAACCCGCCGACCCCGATCACCGCGACACTGGCGCCCGCCACACCCGCGCCGATTCCCATGGCGCGGCCGAACACCGAGCGCCTGCGAATCCCGACGTTGTCGGCCGCGTCCTCGACGGTGGCGACGAAGATCTCCCTGTTCTCCTCACTCGATGGACCGGTCGGGTGACGCTGCTGTACGGCCGTCTCCTTGGGCAGCACCCGCCTGACGTGATTGATCAACGCGCCGAAAACGCCGATGAGGGAGAGGCCCAACCACATTCCGAGCAGGGGCGTGTAGGCCTGGTACAGCGCGTAGCCGGGTTCCTGCGGCGGCACGTACTTCCACGGCCAGACTATGTAGTGGGCGATGGCCGCCGCTCCGGCGACGGCCGCGAGCGCCCAGAACAGCAGCACGGGCCTACGTGCCCGCCGCTCGGCGGAGGTGCCAGGGCGATGTCTGCTCTCGTATTCGACGAGCTCGACCCCGTCGGCCTCCGCCCCCTGCCGCAGCAGCTCACTTCGCCGCTCATCCTGCCCGCCGGCCATCACTCCTCCATGACGGATGACGTCGCCCGTGGCCGGGTATCCGCTGGCGATGAATCGAAACCAGTGGCGTACCTGGGCCGTGATCGCCAACTCGGTGCTACTCGTGGCCGTGGTCGGCTGTGCGGACCAGCCGGAGATTGAGAGCAGCCCGGTGGGAGCCAATGCCACCGCAGGGGCGATCCAGCTGAGCAATGTTCTCGTCGACCCGCCACCGGAAGGTGACAGCTACAAGCCGCACGAAAGCGCGGTCGTGCGGTTCACGGTGTTCAACCAGGCGTCGCAGCCGGACGAGCTGAAGTCCGTCGAGGCGGAGGTCGCCACCGAGGTGCGGCTGATGTGGGACCAGGACTGCGACGGCACCGCGGAGCCCTCGTCCGCGATTCCGGTCAAGGCCGACGGGACCGTGCCCGACCCGATGGGTGATCCGCCGTTCATCGGAACCGTGTACTTCCTCGAGATGGAGGGGCTCAAGGAAGAGATCCGGTCAGGGACCACTGTCCCACTGGTGTTCGAGTTCAAGGACGCGGGCAGCATCGCGGTGCCTGCCACGGTGCTGACCGGCGAGGACGTGACACTGCCGCCGCTGGGCTGCCGCCATGGCTGACTCGTTTGTCGTCGCACCCTCGGGGTAGTCCCATGGCGTGGCCGGGCAGTTGCCATGCCATGTAGTCCGCTGAAAGGCGCGACCCCTCAGACCGATGACGGCGGGAGCGGGCGGCTCCCGGAACGGATGGCACGCGGAACGATCAACTAGTGAGTGCAGGAGCCCGCCATGTTGAGCCACCATGAACGGCAGGAGCTCGAGCGGATCCAGCAGTGGTTCGAGCTCGACGACCCGCAGCTCGCCAGGGCACTCGGCCAGGGCTCGCCACCGAGGACGAATCTACGCTCACGGCTGGCTCGCCTTGGTATGGACGCGCTGGCGATCGGGCTGGTCGTTCTCGGCGCGGTGACGCTGAACTTCGGGCTGATCTTCTTCGGTGCCGTGATGCTCGCGGTTGCCGCGTGTTTGCATGTCACCCACTTCAGCGACGGGATGCCCACCCGGTACCGCCGCTTGGAATAGCGGTCACCCTCGTGGCGGCCAGGTGAGTCCGGTGATGCGCTCGTAGGCCTCGACGTAGCGTTTGCGGGTGGCCTGGACGATCTCGTCGGGAATGGCAGGGCCGGGTGGTGTCTTGTCCCAGCCGGTTGCCGAGGCCCAGTCGCGCACGTACTGCTTGTCGAAGGCGAACTGCGGCCTGCCCGGCTCCCATTGATCGGCGGGCCAGAACCGCGACGAGTCCGAGGTGAACAGCTCGTCGCCCAGCGTGAGCGTGCCGTCGTCGGATCGACCGAACTCCAGCTTCGTGTCGGCCACCAGGATGCCCCGGCTCGCGGCGTGCTCGGCGCCCTCGCGATAGATGCGTAGTGTGAGGTCGCGAAGCATGGTGGCGGTCTCGCGACCCTCCATGGCGACGACGTCGTCGAAGGTGATGGGCTCGTCGTGCCCGGCTTCGGCCTTCGTGGTGGGGGTGAAGATCGGCTCGGGCAGCTTGCTGCCTTCCTGGAGTCCGGTGGGCAGCCGCACCCCGGATACCGAGCCCTTGCGCCGGTACTCCAGCAGGCCCGACCCGCTGAGGTAGCCGCGGGCGATGCACTCGACCTTCACCATCTTCAGCGGCCTGCACCGCACCGCGCGTCCGGCGAACTCGGCGGGGACGTCGGTTGCCGAGATCAGATGGTTCGGCACCAGGTCACGCAACCGTTCGAACCACCACACCGACAGCTGTGTCAGCAACGCGCCCTTCTCCGGGATAGGTGTGGGCAGCGTCACATCGTAGACGGAGATCCGGTCGGAGGCGACCAGCAACAGATCGCCCCCGTCTTCGTAGACGTCGCGGACCTTGCCGGCGTGCAGGTGCTTCACGTGGTCATCGTAGACGGCGGCCATGCCTGGCCCCCGTTGCCGCTGGTCAGTGGTCGCGCCGTCGGGTGTCCACCGGGTGGGCGTTGCGTGACCCTGCGCGCTCGTAGCGTGATACAGCATTGTGGACGGACGCGGTGTGGCGCGGCGTGACGCAATGTCTCACGATTCCTTTGTGGCCAGGGAAAACGCCGTCCGAACTGACTGTTTCGGACAGTCGCCGAGCCCGAGTCGACCAGGAACCTGGTCACTCCATGGAAACGGATCGGCACTAGAATCGGATGCCCCGAGCGGCGCGAAGATCATCAGGGCGAGTCGGCCGCGAACCGAGGAGGCGTACTCACAAGTGGCACTCCCTACCGGCACACCGGGACAGGATCGGTTCGCGAAGTCCGGTTTCGCGCGTATCAACGATTACTGGCTGGACGGCAAGCACCACACCGTCGACGATCAGCGGCTCGCCGACGACGTCGCCGTGGTGGCACCACACATCCCGTACCTGGTGCGCTCGCAGCGAGCGTTGCTCGGTCGTATCGTCCGTTACCTCTGTGAACGCGGCGTCAGGCAGTTCCTCGATCTCGGCTCCGGCATCCCGACCATGGGCCACGTGCACGAGAGCGCCCAAAGCGTCGATCCGGCCAGTCGTGTCGTGTACGTCGACATCGACCCGAAACTCGGCGAGCTCGGCCGCGAGATCCTCTCCGGGGACGACTCGACGGCGTACCTGACCGCCGATATCCGCGACCGGGCTGCGGTACTGGAGTCCGAGGAGGTCCGCAGGCTGCTGGATCTGGATCAGCCGGTCGGCGTCCTGATGATCGAGACGCTGCTGCACTTCGCGGATTCCGAGCGCCCGGCGGACATCGTCGCCGGTTACGTCGACGCGATCGCCGCAGGCAGCTACGTGGCACTTTCGCACTGCAGCGAGAACGAGCAGTTGCTCAATGCCTACGCGATGTTCGAACGAATGATGCTGGGAGCTCGCCCGGAGGTGAACCTGCGTTCCACCGAGGAGTTGGCAAGCTACTTCCGGGGGCTCGAAATCGTCGAGCCGGGCATCGTCGCGATCCCGCTGTGGCGTCCGGATTCCGAGGAGGACCTTGATCGCAACCCGGAAGAGGTGCAGATGCACGTCGGTGTCGGGTACAAGCGCGGCTAACCTGCCTCATCCAACCGCCGCCACCGGTACGGCGACGATCAGCAGGTCACCCACCATGGCGAGCGACATGGACCCCCTACGCATCCGGGCCGAACTGGGCACCACACCGCGGGAGACCGGGCGCAGCAGCGTCAGAGTCCCGAACACGAAGATCCAGTGTGCTGCCGTCGCCGCCGCAGCAGCGAGGTACCCGTAGCGCGACCACAGGCCCCACAGCAGCGCCACCATGCCCACGGCCATGATCGCGTATGCCAGCAGGAGCGCCCGAACCGGTCCGTAACGCACGTTGGGTGTCCGCATCCCGGTGGCCGAGTCGGACTCGACGTCCGGCGCCGACCACCAGATCAACCTGCCGCCCGCGAGCGCGCACATACCCAGCAGCACCGGCCAAAGGAACGGCTCGAAGCCCGCACGAACGGCGGAGTAGGAAAGCAAGGGCGGCAGGACGACGAGCGCGGCGCAGAACACGAACGTGCCCGCGAGCCCTCGGCGCTTGAGCCGCACCGGTTCGACGTTGTAGAACACGTGCAGCGTCACCGCCGCCACGGCCGCCAGCGTGGCGACCCACCTTCCCGTCCACGCCGAGATCGCGACGGCAAGGGCCAGAGCCGCCGCCATCTCCGCCGCGGTCCAGCGCAACAGGCGGGCACGGCCGAAGCGCTGCGCCGCACGCGCCAGGTAGCCGCGCTCCCGATGCTCGGCATCGGTGCGGATGTCGACCGCCGTGTTGAGCGCGAGGCCCGACGTGATCAGCAGTAGGTTCGCCAGCACGGCCAGCGCGACGGGTGCGGTGAGCAGGCCCGCGGGTTCAGTGATCGCCAGGCAGGCACCCCATACGGCGTAGCAGGAATAGTTGACCGGGAACGGGTACTCGAGCCGATGGACATCGGCGAGGTCGCGCCAGACCGAGGAGGTGTCGGCTAGTCGTGGCACCCGGTCACCTCCATCCGCAACCGCTGCGCAGGGGCCATGGCGTGACCGCGTGACCTCGGCATACCGTCGGTCGGGTCGACGCAGCGCAACGACCGCCTACGCAGCAGTGCGGCGGTGATCATCCGGGCCTCCAACTGTCCGAGTTGGCTGCCGAGGCAGTGCCGCGCCCCGCCGCCGAAGGGCAGGTACCGCTGTGGCTGTGGGCGGCTTCCGAGGAAGCGGGCAGGATCGAAGCGGTGTGGGTGGGCAAAGTAGTCGGGTTGCCGGTGTGCCAGGTAGATACTCGGCGACAGCACGGTCCCTGCCGGTAGTTGCCTGCCGAGCAGCCGCGTGTCCCGCTGAAGTACCCGGTTCCCTGCCGCGGGCACCGGAGGGGTGATCCGTAACGCCTCCTGTACCGCGGCGTGCAACAGCGGAACTCGCTTCACGTCGGCACCGTTGTCCGAAGTGGACTCCAGTTCGGCAAGCACGTCCGCGCGGATGTCCGGGTTGCGGTCGATCCAGTAGATCGTCCACGCGGTTGCCGACGCGGTCGTCTCGTGGCCCGCGAACAGCAGTGAGACGATCTGATCCCGAAGCTCGTCGTCGTCGATCGTCCCGAGCGGACCATCCGGCGCCAGCAGCAGGGATGCCAGTGTGGGCGGGGTGGTGGCCGCCGCCTCACGGGCTCGGCGTAGCAGCAGGGCGTCGAGCTTCGGGCCCGATGGGGGAAGTCCGCCGCGGAACAAGCGGTAGGCCAGCATCCGGTACGGGGATGCCAGCGCCCTGTCGATCCAGCGCGAGAACTGGCGAAGCAACGCCTCGTCGCGGCTGCCGAACACGATGAGCGAAGCCACTTCGAGCGTCAGGCTCCTGGTCCACTCAGGCAGTACGAAGACCGTGCCCTGTCGCAACCGGTCGATCGCACGGTCGGTCGTTTCGGAGATGATGCCGTGGTAGTCGACGAGCCGCCTCGCCCCCAGCGGTGGCCCGAGCACCTTGCGGTAGGTGGCGTAGCGCGGCCCGTCCATCCACAGCAGCGATCGCGGTCCCAGTACCGGCCGCATCGAGCGGCTGCCGGGGTGTGCGAGTGAGCTGTCGTTGCGAAAGATCCAGTCGATCGTGTCCGGTCGCCAGACCAGAAGTTTGGCCGGGTCGGAGGCCAGTCGCACGAAACCTTCGGGCGCGTCGGCGTGTGAGTCCAGAAACGGCAACGTGCGAAACGCCAGGCGCAACTCGTTGCGGTTCATCACACCTGGACTCCGTGTCCGGCTGCCAGCAGCAGGTCAGCAACCCGGGCGTCGGTGTGGGCCAGGTACAGCGCGGCGAACACCTCGGTGTCGACGATGCGCGTCGGGGTGTAGAGGTCCTTGTCGTGCCACAGTGGTGGGTGCCGTTCCTCGCCCCTCGACTCCAGCAGGAAGGCGGCACCGCGAGCGGCTGCCGCGGCCACCTCGTGGTCGCCCGGCTCACCCGCGCGCAACAGCGTACGAACGCCGTACGCGGTCTCCTCCCTCGTGCTGCTCCAGTGGCCCCACGACCCGTCGTCGCGCTGGGTGCGCATCACCCAGTCGACCGCCCTGCGGACCGCCTGGACACCCTCGGGTGTGCCGTACGCGGCGAGCGCTGTGGCGCAGCAGACCGTGGCGTAGTAGGGCGAGGCGTGCCACTTGTCGTCCCAGTGCCCTTCCAGCTGCTGGGTGTCGGCCAGCCATCGGGTAACCCGCCACGCCGCCGCGCGGTAGCGGTCGACGTCAGCGGCCGAGCCCGCGGCGAGGGATGCGCCGATCGCCTGCAGCACATGCGCGTTGGTGCTGGTGGAAGGCGTGCGTTCCTCGGGGAAGCAGGCGAAGTGGTCGCCTGCGTCGTAGTTCCACAGGCACTCGGGCGAGCGCGGACTGCCGAGCTTGGCCAGCGCGTACAGCGCGGTGGCGGTGTCGTCGGCATCGGCCGGAAGGCCGAGCCCGCCCGCCGCTCCCTGCTCGCCGAAAGCGCTGTGCAGGCTCGCGACAAGCCCGGCCGGTGCGGTGAAGGAAAGGCCGGCCTCGGAAAGTGTGGACAGTACCCAGGACCGTTCGAAAAGCGCGAGCGGCGCCGCGACGGGTACCCCGCCTTCGGGTTCGGTCACCTGCCGCAGGTAGCCGACACAGGGGTGGTTCTCGTCGCGCACGCCGTCGTTGCCCAGCCACACCGCCGTCGCTGCGGGCGAGCAGCCGACGATGCGGCCGTCCACCGGGGTCACGAACGACGCGCCCCTCGCGGGCTCGCCGATCACCTCCAGCGAGTGCGCCAGTTTCTCCGGCAACCCGTGGCCCTGCGCCACGGCCGCGCGAAGGGTCGCGAGCAGTTCGGCGCTCGCGGCGTCGGGAACCGGCAGCGGCGCTGCTGCGCGCCTGAGGAGGTGCGCGTTGATGTCGTCGACCAGACCGGGTACCACGATCTCGACCGCGACCGTGTCGGGCAGCGATCCGTTGCGGGACAACCGTCGAGCCAGCGCGCGCACGCCGCGCTCGGCGGCGGCCCGAACCCGCGGGTCCGCACCCGGCCGGTGCTGCTCGGCGAGCAGTGCTTCGGTCGCGCTCAGCGTCGGGACGATGTGGTAGTCGTCCGGCCCGCCCCAGCGACCGTCCTGCTTCTGCTGCGCCAGCAGGAAGTTAACGCGCTGTTCGTGCCCGGCGAGAGCCGGGGTGAGCGAGACCAGCCTGCCCGTCTCGTACACGGACGGTTCGAACCGGCCGGTCGGATCGGCGAGCATCTCCGACAACGTTGCCGCTGCCGTCTCCTTCGCCCGGTTCAGCCAGGAAACGCGCGAGTTCATGCTGCACTCCTCGACGGCATGCGGCTTTGAGTTGTCCGCCCCCTTGTAACCGGTCCAGCACTGAAAGTAGCACCCTTGCCCTGGCTGTCACACGACCTGTGCACCGATTGGAGCAGTCCACTGCCGTCAGCCGGTGACCTCGAACTCGCTGGACGTGCCGGTGAAGGAGCGAACGCGGCCAAGCGCGTCGCGCGCGTCCCCGTGGTAGCGAATCCGGTGCGTGCCCTCGGCTGCCCGCGGCACCTCCCAAGTGACGACTACTTCGGAGGCGGTCGGGCCCTTGCGCGCGACGCGGAGTGTCGTGGACCAGTCACCGTCATCGGCCACGGTGTGCCAACCCTGCGCGTCGCGGCGTTGCACCTCGACGAAGGTCTCGCCGCGGTGCGGGTCGTTGCCAGGGTGCGCTCCGCTGAAGGTGACGCTCACCCGCGAGCCCGGCGGGTAGCTCGGAGCAGGCTGGGTGAGCACGTCGCCGAAGGCCGTGCCGGGCACGGGGGTGTCGAGCAGCACGGGTGGTTGCAGTGACAGCTGGCTTCGTGAGAGGTCGGCGGGAGGCTGCCCCGGTTGCAGTTCGCGGCCGTCGCGAAGTGCCGTGGCCAGTTCGGCCGCGGTCTGCCGCAACGCGGGGAGTTGCCAGCGCCCGAACAGCGTGCTGCCGCCCTCGTAGTGCTGGGCGTCGTACTCCTGCGGCGTGGTGACGTAGTGGAAGTAGCCGTTGCTGTAGCCGGCCACCAGCACGTCGCGCACGTCCGCACCCACGATCCGCGCCACTGTGCGGCGCAGCCGCAGCCCCGCCGCGATCGTCACCTCGCCCGGTATCCCGATGAGGTAGAGTCCGCCGATCCGGACCAGCTGTACCGGTACCCGCTGCGCCACCCACGGGTAGGCCGCGTTCATCGCACCGATCGGCACGACGACACCCTTGGGTGCCTGGCAGTCACGCAGTCGCGGCGACGCGGTGTAGAGCACCGAGTCCGACACCGTGTCCCACAGCGGGTTGCTGCCTTCGGCGAAGGTGGGAAACGCGGGGCCGTCCTCGGTGCTGCCTGCCGCCATCGCCGCTCCGACGGCGGGCTCGCAGGTGTGGTGTGGCCTGCCGTCCCCGGTGAACTCCGGCCGTACCTCCACATCGGACATATCGATGTAGACAAGCCGGGAATCGACGCCGCCGGACATCCGCCTGCCCCGCGCGTTGAGCTGACTCGCGGCTGCCTGGTACTGCCGCAGCCCGATCTCGCGCGTGGCGGCGAAGTCCTCCGGTGTGGTGGGCGGGCGCAGGTCCAGATTCGGGGACATGTCGCCCGCGTTGGTCTGGGCGAACGCGGAGACGAATCCGGGCTCACCTTCGCGGTAGTCGACCCCGGCCACCTCGCGTTCCCAGTGGTAGGCCGCGTAGCCCTTGTTGTCGGCACTGATCAGCCGGTTGTCGCCGGACATGCTGGTGTTGTGGGTGGCGAACCAGTTGATCGCGCCCACCGACCTGCCCCCGCGCTCCACGCGCAGCAGCGAGGTCTGCGGGTCGATGGCGTCGGGGAAGAACGCGCGGTCGGCGGCGGGGTTGCGGTCGAACGCCTGCCGGGACCGGTTCACGCTCGCGGTGGCCAGTTCCGCGTGGCTGAGTGTGAGCGAACCGGGCGCCAGGTCCTGGTGCGCCCGCCTTACCGATTCCACGATGCCGTCGACGATGGCGTCGAAGGTCTTGCGGTGGAATCCGAGCGTGGTGAGGTTGTAGAGGAGATGATGGGAGTAGCCGCCCGGCCCGGCGTGCGTGTGCGTGCCCGTGAGTAACACGTTCCGTTCGGTGTAGAGGTCGCCGTAGTCCTCGGCCAGCCTGCGCAACACCGCCTGGTGCACGCTCGAAAAGATCATCGGTGAGTCCACGACGACCAGCAACACCCGCTCGCCGCCGTGCGGCTCGGCGATGACGAAGGAACGGGCACGCAGCCGGTTGTGCAGGCCCTCGGCCTGCTGGTCGAGGCGGCCGTAGCCCATCATGCCGACGTCGGCGACCTCACCGGTGGCGTCGGCGATCCCCCTGCCTAGGAGGTAACCGCTGTCGGGCGGTGGCGCCTGCCTCGCCTGCGCCGGTGGCTGTGCCGTGGCGAGCGCCACCAGCACGGCCGCGAGAAGCGCCCTGGCCCTCACGAGGTGAGCACGTCGGCGGGCACCGAGTAGCCGCGTACCCGCTGCGGGTGGTCGCCCACCGGGATACGCGCGATCTCCCTCGGGTTGTCGAAGGAGACGACCGAGATGTCGTCACTGTCGCTGTTGGACAGGAAGCAGTGCTTGCCGTCGGGTGAGGTCGCCGCCCAGTAGGGCTTCTTTCCGGTGGGGACGATCCGGTCCACGGTGAGCGCGGGGACCGACAGGATGGCGGCGTAGTCGGAGATCGTGCCCGCGTCGCAGATCTTGCTGTGGTCGCCGTTCATCGTGAGCCCGTGATGTGCCGAGTCGAGCGGGTACTCGTCGCGGCGAAGCTGCTTGGCCTCCTCCGAAAGCGGCAGGTGCACCGTGCGGGTGCGGCGCCGCTCGTGGAGGTCGTACTCGATGAAACCGTTGTGGAAGGAGAGCTGGGCGTACATGGTCCGCTGGTCGGGCATGACGACGAACGGCCGGATGCCGACACCGAAGTCGATCACCTCGCGCACTCGCAACGTCTCGGCGTCGGCGATGGTGAGCCAGCGCCTGCCCTTGGCAGCGTCCAGCAGCGGGTCGTCGGGCGCGACGACGTTGCCGATCGTGGCGTTGTAGATCGTCTTCCCGTCGGGGGAGTACTGGTTCTCGTGCGGGAAATCGCCGCTTTCGAACCGGCCGGTGATGGAACCTGTCGCGGTGTCGACGGCATCGACCACGTTCGCGGTGGTCGCCGAGACCAGCAGGGTGCGTCCGTCAGGGGACAGCGCCATGTGGTCGGATCGGTAACCGTCGACGCGACGCACCCACAGCTGCTCGCCGGTGGCCACGTCGAACGCCGAGACGTCGCCCAGGCTCGGGCGCGACACGTACATGGTCCTGCCGTCGGGCGAGACCATGATGTCGTCGACGAGTTGGTCGTGCCCCTCGCCAGCGGTCTGCCTGATGACCAGCATGGCGACGAGCTGGTCCGGCGTCATCGACGCCTTGCGCTCCTCCAGGTCGCCGACGACGTCGATGCGCTGGTACTTCGTGAACGTGCGGGCATCCACGAGGTCGACGGTGCCGTCCCAGTTGTTGCCGACGAACATCACGTCCCGGTTCGGCGCGGCCGCTGCCGAAGGTGCGAGGGTGACCGTCAGCAGGATCGCCGCGGCGAGGGAGCCCAACCGTTTCCACATGGGCAATAAACCTACCGGAAAGTAGGTTCTATTTGGTAACGGTGTTGCGCTAAACGCCCCAGTCCGGGCGCAACGGCATGCCTGCCTGACCTTCGTCGGCTACCTTCACACCGAGCACCTGCTGCAGTTCCAGCTTGTGCCGCTCGAACGCCAGCCGGGACGCCGCCATGTAGAGCGCCCACACCCTCGCCCTGCGGACACCGGCCTCCTGTGCCGCCTCGGGCCAGTTGCGGTCGAGATTGGCACACCAGGCTGCCAGCGTCCTCGCGTAGTGCTCGCGCAGGTTCTCGCTGTGGCGAACCTCGAAGCCGTTGTCCTGCATGGCGCAGATGATCGTGCCAACGCCCTCGAGCTCACCGTCGGGAAAGACGTAGCGGTCGATGAACGGGCCCGTGTGGTTGGGATCGCTGTTGGTCGGCCGGGTGATGCAGTGGTTCAGCAACCTGCCCTGCTCGTTGAGCTTGGAGGCGAGGAAGCGGAAGTACGCGGGCAGGTTGCGGGCGCCGATGTGCTCGGTGAGCCCGATCGAGGACACCGCGTCGAACCCGGTCTCCGGCACGTCCCGGTAGTCCAGGTGCCGAACCTCGGCCCGGTCGGCGAGTCCCCTCGCGACGATCTCCTTCTGCCCCCACTGGGCCTGCTCCCGCGACAGGGTCACGCCGAGCGCGCGCACGCCGTAGTGCTCGGCGGCGTGCGCCACCATGCCGCCCCAGCCGCATCCCACGTCCAGCAGCCGCATCCCCGGTTTCAGCCCCAGCTTGCGGCACACCAGGTCGAACTTGTGAAACTGGGCCTGTTCCAGCGAGGAGTCCTCATCGGGGTAGCACGCGCACGTGTACGCCATCGACGGTCCGAGGACCATCTCGTAGAACCGGTTGGAGACGTCGTAGTGCTGCGAGATCGCGGCACTGTCGCGGTTCTTGGAGTGGCGCAGACCTCGGATGCCGCGCAGTAACCGGGCGGGCGCCTCCTCCGGAGGGGCCGGAACCCGCCGGAGGTGCCCGAGACCGACCTGCCGCAGCAACCACAGCCGGTCGGCCACGCTCAGCCCGTCCACCACCGAAGTCATCGTGCGCAGTAGCTGGTACAGGTCGCCGGTGACGTCGAGATGGCCGGTCACGTACGCGCGAGCGAGGCCGAGTTCGCCTGGTGCGGACAGGATGTAGCTCAGCGCGGTGGGGGTGCGCACCTCCATCCGTACGGGTGCGTCGTCGGCACCCGCGACACTGCCGTCGTATCCGACGATGGCCACGGGCGCGTCGGTACCGAGGAACCTACCGAAGAGCGTGCCCAGATCCGTGCTGCTCCGCGCCGAGAAACTGCTCGCGCCGAGGCTTGCCTTGCCCATGTGCATCACCTTCCGCTCCTGCCCGCGCAACGGGCCTTCGTGGCCTGCCGTGCTACCGAGGCGTCAGTCGTGCTGCCTGCTCACCTGGTTTCCCCATGGCCACGGTGCTCATTGCGGTCATCTCGCTCTGACACATTTGTCGTAGAGGTCCAGCAACTTCCGCTGTGGGTCGTAGCGCTGCTTCAGCGCTCGGTAGGCAGGCCCGTTGTAGAGGCGCCAGAACTCCTCCGGCTCGTAGAAGCTCTCCGAGTACAACGACTTGCGGCCGCCCAGTTCGGTGACGGTGCGCTCGATCAGCCGGTTGTGCGCCGCCACGTCCTGGCCCGGCTTGGCGGGCACGGTGGCCCAGAAGCCGAAATTGACGTAGAGCGTGTCGGGATCGAGCTCGTACAGTGGCCAGCGGCGCCGGTCACGCTGCTTGACCGGGCAGATCCACACCGGACTGATGGGGATCTCGCGCCGGAAGAAGTCGAGGAACTCGGCAGCCCGGTCGACGGGCACCTCGATGTCCTGCACCACCGCCTCGGGCGGGGGTTTGCCGAGCGCCCGGTTCAGCCTGGCGGTCAACCGATGCCGACGTTCGAAGGCGATGATCTTCCAGTAGGTGTCCGAGCGCAGCAGTTTCGGGCCCACGAGCAGTCGCACGAGCCGGTTCTGCACGCCCAGCGCGCGGGAGCACCAGAACCAGTCGGTGTCCCAGCGCCACAGGTAGTCGCGCGTGTACAGGTGGTCGGTGGTGCGCTGCCTGATCGACTTGTAGTAGATGTCCAGCCAGGTGTAGTCGCTCGGGCGGGGTGCCTCGTCGGTGAAGGTGCCCAGCGTGAGGTACAGCTCACGAGGGCCGAACACCGTGCCGTCGACGAAGTCGACGTCGCCGCCGGAGCAGGCGCGTTCCAACTCGGCGAAGTACTCGCCCGGGTCGGTGTGTCGGACGTGGCGAAGCCGCACGTAGGGCCGCACCGGTTCCAGCTCGATCCGGAGCCGCAGCGCGTAGCCGAGCGTGCCGTAGGAGTTGGGGAAGCCGAAGAACAGGTCACCGTGCTCGTTGTCGGGCCTTGCGACCACGATCTCGCCCGCGCCGGTGAGGATTTCCAGCTCCAGTACCGACTCGTGCGGCATGCCGTTGCGAAACGACGACGACTCGATGCCGAGCCCGGTGACGGCCCCGCCGAGCGTGATGGTCTTCAGCTGCGGCACCACCAGTGGCATCAACCCATGCGGCAGCGTGGCGTCCACCAACTGCTCGTAGGTGACCATGCCCTCCACGTCCGCGGTGCGGGTGTGCGGGTCGACCTCGAGCACGTGCCGGAAGCCGGAGACGTCGAGCCCGTCGGTGGCCGCGCCCCGAGGGCGGAACAGGTTCGACGTCGGCTTGGCCAGGCGTACCGGTGCGCCCGGCGGTCGGGCGGCGAGCTGGTCGCGTAAGGCCGCCACGCGTGCCTGGTGTCCGGTAGCCGTTGGCGTCGCGTCGCCGACGCCGGGTTGGTGCAGCGCCATACCACCCATGATCGCTCCAGGTGGCGGCTACTGCCAGGCACTTTCGGTTCCTTTCACCCAGAGCCGTTCGCCTCTTGCCACTGGGCGAGGTCCTGCTTGAGCTTGGCGATCTCCTGTCTTGCCTGGTCCAGCTCCGTCTCCAGGTGCAGGATGCGCTGCGCGGAGGCGAGCGTGTGGCCCTCGTCGAACAACTCGCGCAGTCTGCCCGCGAGGCCGAGCTGGTGTCGCGAGTAGCGGCGGTGACCACCGCTGGAGCGCTGCGGTGACACGACTCCCGCGTTGTCGAGACTGCGTAGGAACGGTTGTTCCACGCCGAGCAACTCGGCGGCCTGCCCCGTACTGAAGGCGGGGTAATGCTCGTCGTCGAGCTTCCGCAGGTTCATCGCGGCACACTCCCACCAGAAGAGGTCGACACCATCAATGACAGTTTAGCTAGTGTGGCCGGTTGACCCAATATGCAGTGACCGATATAAGAATCATTGGCTCGTTCACGAGTTTAGTCGTAGTGATCGATAGAGGTGGGTGACTGTAGCCGTGGTTGTCGCGAATCTGAAGGGACAGTGCACGTCCGATCGCCCCGCGAAGACCGCTCCCGTGGTGAGCGCGGTCGCGGACGCCGAACGCAGCGTGGAGCGCGTCCGTCTCGCGCTGGAGTCCGACGGGGCGGACATGCGTGCCGTTCGCGCGGCGGCCGACGGCACGGCTCGGCTCATCCGGCTGCTCGCCACCATCACCGACCGCCTCGCCGAGCGCGCGGCCACGACCGTCGACGACTCACGGGTCGCCGACGATCTAATTGCCGACCTCAAGGCACTGCGCAACTGTCTGGCCACCGGTGCCGCCCTGGTCGAACCAACGCTGGACGACCTGCGCGACTGGACCGATTCCTTCGACGTGGACAAGGAGTTCGCGGCGTGTTGGCAGGAGTGGGCGGCCGTGTCGGGGGCGACTAGCGAGCGGTGAACACGCACTGACCTGGTGTCAGCACGCCCGCGGGGTCGTAGACGTGCTTGGCGACCTCCAGGGTCTGCCAGTCGTCGCCGAAGTGATCCCGCCAGTCCTTGGCGGTCATCGGCAGCGCGCTCGCCGGGTAGAGGGTGCCGCCGAGCTCCTTCACGCGCTCGTAGAGGGCGGTGTTGAGCTCGACCATTCGCAGGTTCGCGCATGGGTCGTAGGTGGAGCCGGTACGCAGGATCGCGAACAACCACACCAGGTCCGTGGCGGGCACCCGCAGCAACGGGGTCGCGAGCCGGTCCCTGCGAACCGGGTAGAGCAGGGTCAACCCGCTGTCGCCGAGATCGGCACCCTTGGTCTGCGCCAGCGTGTCCGCCACAACCGATTCGACCTCGTCGTCAGGCAGGAACAGGTTCAGCCACGGATGTGGGCGAAACCAGTCACCCTCCGCCCGTAGCAGTTCCTCTCCCTGCGCCATCCGGTCGAGGAACGCGCTATAGGCGAGATCTTGCGACTCGGCCGTTTCGCGATCGAAGCACAGCTCGCCGAGCAACTCCTCCTCGTCGGGCCGGTCCGGCAGCGAGAAGTAGGTGGCTGCCTCCAACCGGTAGCGCCACCGGCCGGAGTCGGAGTCGGCTACCGGTTGCCCCTGCACGTGGTCGAAGCGCCCGTCGCGCACCACCGTGCGCTGGTCCTCGAGGAAGGCGCCCAGCTCGTCGTAGTACAAGGTCCAGCACCGCACCCGCTGTTTGGCGGGCCGCAGCCGGACGGTCGCCCGCGTGACGATCCCGCACTGTCCGAGTCCGGCGCGGACGGCGTCGAACAGTTCGCTCTCCACCTCGGGCGAGCAGCGGAGGAGTTCCCCGTTTCCGGTGACGACCTCCAGCGCGGTGACAATGTCGGTCTGCGTGCCGTGGTGGTGGCTCGCGCCACCGATACCCCCCACGGCGAGCGTGCCGCCGACGGTGAGGTCGAGGTAGTCGGTGAGTACCGCGGGGGTGAGTCCTGTCGGTAGCGTCGCCGCGAGCACCTGCCGCCAGCGGGCGCCCGCGTCCATCGTGATCTCGTCGCCGTTGCCCGGATGCACCCTTGCCAGGCCGGTCATGTCCAGTACGATCCCGCCCTCGGCCTGGCCCTGGCCGAACGGGGAGTGGCCCGCTCCGCGCGCCGCGACGGGGATCGTTCTCTGCGAGGCGAAAGCGATGATGCTCGCCACGTCCGCTGCGTGTGCCGGGCGCACGACCGCTCGCGGCCGCGCCTGCACCAGATGTCCCCAGTCCTGCGCGGCACGGGCGAGACCCGCGTCGTCGGTGGCAACCTCTCCGTCGATGGCAGGGAGTTCGGCGAGCTCGAACGGTTGCGCCATTCGGGTCACTCTAGCCGTGGGTCACCAAGCGGCTCGCAGGCCCCGCAACAGCGCGTGTACGGCGGGTGCGGGGTGGAAGGCGGCACCCGGGTTGGTGCACTCGTGCAGCAGTAGCCCGTCCACCAGCGCCATCAGGCTCCAGAAGTCGGCATGCGGCTTCGGTGAACCCAGCCGGGCCAGCCACAGGGCGCCTTGTTCGCCGATCTCGCGGCGAAGCACGCCGATCTGTCGGCTCAGCTCCTCGTGGAAGGCGGCCTCCGCGAAGATCGCCTGCCTTGCCATGGTCACCACCCGAGCGGAGCGCGCGAGCTCGACCGTGAACCCGGCGACCGCCTCGGCGAAGACGTCGGGGTCGATGTCGCCCGTGTCGCCGAGCCGGGCGGCGAACTGTCCCCATGCCGCGACGTCCAGCTCGCTCAGCCTGCGCAGCACTCCCGACAGCAGCGCCTGCCTGGTGCGGAAGTAGTTCGAGGTGGACCCGGCGGCCAGGCCCGCCTCGGCGTCGACCGCACGATGGGTCAGCTGCCGCGTCCCCCGTGTACCGAGCACCTGGATGGCGGCGTCGAGCACCTGCTGCCTCCGCGCTGTCATGCCGTTACACTACATCAGTAGTAATATCACTACATTCGTAGTAGAGTGGTTCGCATGCGAGCACTCATCGTTGGCGGGGGAATCGGCGGACTTGCCGCCGCGATCGGCCTGACCCGGGCCGGATGGCAGGTCACGGTGCACGAGCGCGGTACCGACCTCGCACGCTCCGGCACCGGTCTCGGCATCTGGCCGGAGGCCGTGGCCGCGCTCGACCGGCTCGGCATCGGCGACGAACTGCGAAAGCGGGCACAGCGGCAGCCGCCCGGGTCGCTTCGCAGGCCGGACGGCCGCGTGATCGCCACAGTCGACACCAAGCGGCTGGAACGCCGTGCGGGTGAACCCCCGTACGTCATAGCCCGCGCCGCGTTGCTCGACCTGCTGTACGGGGCGCTCGCCGACGGCACCGTGCGGTTCGGCACCGAGGTCACCGAGGTCACTGCGGGCTCGTGGCAAGGCTTCGACCTCGTCGTCGGCGCCGACGGAGCGGGTAGCCGCGTCCGGGAGTCGCTGTTCGGAGCCGAGCACCGGCTGCGCGACACCGGATTCACCGCCTGGCGGGGAGTGGTGACGCTCGACGTCGATCGCGGTGCGGAGACCTGGGGCATCGGCGAGAAGTTCGGCTACCTCCCGCTGGGCGACGGGCGCACCAACTTCTACGCCGTGCTGCCCACCCCGGCGCGCCCGCGCCCGATGGAGGAGGAACTCGCCACCCTGCGAAGCCGGTTCGGCCACTGGCACAACCCGATTCCGCGCGTACTGGACCGGATCGAGCCGGACACACTGCTGCGGCACGGCCTGCACTACCTCCACCCGCCGCTGCCCAGCTACGTGTCGGGCAACGTCGTCCTGCTCGGCGACGCGGCACACGCGATGACACCTGATCTGGGGCAGGGCGCCTGCCAGTCGCTCATCGACGGGCTGGTCCTCGGCGAGTCCCTCGCAGCGACAACGGATGTACACAGTGGACTGCGTGGCTACGACCGTGCCAGGCGCCGCCCGAGTCAGCGCATCGCGGCCGCCGCACGGCAGTTGGGCAGGGTCAGCGTGGCCTCACGAGCACTCGTCTTGCGGGATGCCGCCGTGCGGGCCGCCGTTGCCTTCGATTCGGTGCGATCGCGCGGAACTTGACCGATCGCTTGACCGATTTTCAGCCGTTCAGGGTGGTCCGCGACTGTGTTTCTCGTCTCTACTGTGGGGGTATATCAAGATCATCCAGCGTGGAGAGGAGCCAGCGATGTTGGACACCGAGACCGAGCCGGTGCAGTCGTCGGCGAGACAACTGATGCATGCGCGGACCCACGCGGCGGCGGGCGAGTCGAGGACCCCCGCGCGCTTTCCGGCGCCGATCGACGACGACGACGAGTTGGAGCCGACGATCGTGCGGGGACGCGAGTGACCTCACGCCGCCGCCATCGCCGCTAGTCGACGTCGGGACGCTCCCGGTACCGTGCCGGTGACCGTGCCACCTGATCCAGGAGCGTCCATGAACGCCGACCCAGCGGCCGCGCGCCGCCATCTTCAGCAGGCCGAGCTGGAGGCGGGGCAGGTCCCGGACGTCGCGCCCCGTCCCGTCGAGCGGATCGGCGTGGTGGGCGCGGGCACGATGGGCGCGGGCATCACCGCGGTGTTCCTGGCGGCCGGGTTCGATGTGACGCTCGTCGAGCGGTCGCAGGAGGCACTGGAACGCGGGCTGGCCAAGATCAGCGACATCCAGGACAGAGCCGTCGGCAAGGGCAGGATCGATCGCGCCGAGGCCGACCGCAGGCTCGCGGCGCTCACCTCCGCCACCGAGCAGTCGGTGCTGCGGGATCGCGATCTCGTGCTCGAGGCCGTGTTCGAGGACATGGCCGTCAAGCAGGAACTCCTCGCGCGGCTGGGGGAACTCGTCAAGCCGGGCGCCGTACTGGCGTCCAACACCTCCTACCTGAACCTCGACGAGCTGGCACGGGCCAGTGGGCGAGCAGCTGACGTGGTCGGCCTGCACTTCTTCAGCCCGGCGCACGTCATGCGACTGCTCGAGGTGGTGCGTGGGCAGGCCACAGCTGCCGACACTCTCGCCACCGCGGTCGCGCTGGCGCGCAGGTGTGGGAAGTTGCCGGTGATCGCGCGCGTCTGCGACGGGTTCATCGGCAACCGCATCTACAACGCCTACCGCACGCAGTGCGAGTTCATGATCGAGGAAGGCGCGCTACCGGAGCAGGTCGACGCCGCGCTTCAGGGGTTCGGCTTCGCTATGGGTCCCTTCGCGGTGTGGGACATGTCCGGTCTGGACATCGCGCTGGCCAACCGCGAGCGCCTGGCGCCGACGCGAGACCCCAGGGAGCGGGTGCCCGAGGTACTGCAGCGGTTGTGCGCCGCGGGGCGGCTCGGCCGCAAGACCGGCGCGGGTTGGTACCGCTACCCCGAAGGGCAGCGCCACGGCGAAGTCGACCCCGGGGTACACGAGACCATCAGGCAGGTGTCCCGAGAACTCGGCCTGACCAGGCGCCCGTTCACCGACGACGAGATCGTCCGGCGTGCGCTCGGCACGATCGTCAACGAGGCGGAGTTGATCCTTGCCGAAGGCATCGCCGAGCGGGCCTCGGACATCGATCTCGTGCTCGTCAACGGTTACGGCTTTCCCGCCGACCTCGGTGGGCCGCTGTACAGGGCACGCGACCACGAGGCCGAGGTGAAGGCCGGTATCGCGGAAGCCGAGCGCGCCACCGGATTCGGGTTTCGCCGGGCTGGCTGACCTGTCAACGCAACACTCACCGGCTGCAACGCAGGACTCGCGGGCCGGAAAGCGCAACTCGCGGGCCGGAGTGCAGGATTCGCGGGCCGGAGTGCAGAACTCGCCGGCCGCAACGCAGGACTCGCGGGCGAGAGCGGGGGACTCGCGAGTCAGCGCTGCTCGCGTTCGTCGATCGGCGGCACGGCAGGATCGTCGTCGGCCGGTGGCTCCGGGTCGCGCCACTCCTCTGCCCGGCTCGGGCGGTTGCCCTTCAGCATGCCCTGAAGCTCCGACTTGAGCTGGTCGTCCTCGCGGGGCCCGTGCCGGTCGCTTTCGCGCTGCTGCATGACAGCCTCCTTTCGGGTGGCTTCGGGTGACCTACCCCGGCGTTATGGCCGCGAAACGCGGGTTTGCCATCGCGCGGTTGGGTACCCGACGGGTGATCCGATCCCAATCGGCACGGGAGAGCGCATGACCGCGCAGCCACCGGAGCGCGAACCAGCGAACAGTTCAGCAGCGCGATCGCGCGGCTCCAGGGAGTTGCCGGTGGCCTGGCCGTTGACGATCGGAGTGGCCATCGTGCTGGTCGCCGGTTTCCTCATGGCCTACGCGGTGATCTATCTCAGCGGCGGGTAGCCGAGGCAACGCAGGAGTCTCAGGAGCATTTTGTGGCAACACGGATACTGATCGCGGGCGGCGGCTACGTCGGCCTGTACACAGCGCTGCGGTTGCAGCGGCGGCTGCGGCGAGGCGAGGCCGAGGTCACGGTCGTCAACCCGGAGAACTACATGGTGTACCGGCCGCTGTTGCCGGAGGTGGCGTCCGGGACGCTCGAACCCCGCCACGCCGTCGTGCCGTTGCGGGCCGTGCTGCGCGGCAGCCGGTTCATCGCGGGCAGGCTCACCGGCATCGACGCCGAACGCAAGGTCGCCTCCGTGGCACCGACGGCGGGCCCGTGGCTGGACCTGGACTACGACGAACTCGTGATCGGGCTCGGGGCCACCTCCAAGCTGGTGCCGGTGCCCGGGCTCGCGGAGGCGGGAATCGGGTTCAACTCCCTGGCCGAGGCGGCCCACCTGCGCGACCACGTGCTGCGGCAACTGGAAATCGCCTCGGCGACCACCGACACCGAACTGCGCAAGCGGGCGCTGACCTTCGTGTTCGTCGGCGGTGGCTACACCGGTGTCGAGGCGATCGCGGAGTTGCAGGACATGGCCATCGATGTGCTCGAGGGCTACCCCGAACTGGACGCCAGTGAGATGCGCTGGGTGCTGGTCGAGGCGATGGATCGCATCCTCACGACGGTGAGCCGCGAACTCGCCGATCGTGCGATGACCGAGCTGACCGGGCGCGGCATCGACATCAGGCTCGGCACCCAGCTCGAGTCGGTCGAGGAAGGCGAGCTGAGGCTTTCCGACGGCTCGAAGTTCTTCTCCGACACGCTGGTGTGGGTCGCGGGCACCCGCCCGCAGTCCATCGTCGGCGAACTGGGCCTGCCGGTGGACGGCAGGGGCAGGCTCGTGGTCGATCAGGCCATGCGGGTGGAGGGGCATCCCGGTATCTGGGCCGCTGGCGACTGCGCGGCCGTGCCGGATCGCGAGGCAGGCGGGGTTTCGCCGCCGACCGCGCAACACGCGGTGCGCCAGGCGGAGCAGCTGGGCGACAACCTGGTCGCCACCATGCGAGGCGAGTGGCCACGGCCGTTCAAATACCGCAGCCGGGGCGAGTTCGTCACCCTCGGCAAGAACAAGGCCGTGGGGGAGGCGTTCGGCCGGGAGTTCGACGGCGCGCTCGCCTGGACGTTGCGGCGCGCCTACTACGCGACCCAGATCCCGACCTGGAACCGGACCATCCGGGTGCTCGGCGACTGGCTGGTCGGGATGCCCTTCGGCCACGACGTCGTGGACTTCGGTTCACGCGAGGAGCCGCGCGGGGCTTTCGAGGAGGCCGCGGGCAGGTCCGCAGTGGGCGGCTGATCGGCGGCCGCTCGCCGACGGCGCGGGTACTCTCGGCACCGACTGTGCGAGGGTCGGCGGGCACCGCGCTGCGCTGGTTCTACAGAACCTTGACGTTTGTTGGGTCGTGCGTAGAAAATCAACGGGTGACCGCCATCGACGTCGACACCGACCGGCCCGCCGTCTCGTTCGACAGGCACCCTGATTCCTACCGCCACTGGCGGCTGCGGGTCGAGCAGCCGGTGGCGTGGCTGGAACTGGACGTGGACCCCGAGGGCGGGCTGGTACCCGGGTACGAGCTGAAGCTCAACTCATACGACCTCGGCGTGGACATCGAACTGTACGACGCCACGCAACGGCTTCGGTTCGAGCACCCTGAGGTGCGCACGGTCGTGATCACCAGCGGCAAGGACGGCGTCTTCTGCGCGGGAGCGAACATCCGCATGCTCGCGGCGTCCTCCCACGAGTGGAAGGTGAACTTCTGCAAGTTCACCAACGAAACCCGTAACGCGATGGAAGACGCTTCTCGCCACTGCGGGCAGACCTACCTGGCGGCGGTGAACGGGTCCTGCGCGGGCGGCGGCTACGAACTCGCGCTCGCCTGCGAGCACATCGTGCTGGTCGACGACAACTCCTCGACCGTGGCGCTACCGGAGGTGCCGCTGCTGGGGGTGCTGCCCGGCACCGGCGGGTTGACCAGGGTGGTCGACAAGCGCGGGGTGCGCAAGGACCGCGCCGACGTGTTCGCCACCCGCAGCGACGGGCTCAAAGGTGCCGTGGCCGCAAGCTGGGGATTGGTGGACGAACTGGCCTCCCGCCGTGACTTCGCCGAAACGGTGCGCAGGCGTGCGCTGCTGCTCGCCGAGCGCGGCGACCGGCCGGGTGAGCCAAGCGGGATCGAGTTGACCCCGCTGGAAAGGGTCGAAACCGCAGCCGGCCTGGAGTACCGGAATCTCGGTGTGCGCTACGACCGCGCCGCGGGCACCGTCGAGATCACCGTGCGCGGCCCGCGGGACGACGCTCCTGCGGGCACCGAGGAAGTGCATCGGCGGGGAGCCGCATTCTGGCCGCTGGCGGTGGCCCGCGAACTGGACGACGCCATTCTGCGACTGCGCACCAACGAACCCGAACTGGGCACCTGGGTGCTGCGCACGGAGGGCGACCTCGACCGCGTCGTCGCGCACGAGTCGGTACTGCTGGAGCACGCGGAAACCGACTGGCTTTGCCGCGAGATCGTCCACTACTACAAGCGGGTACTGAAGCGGCTCGACGTGACCAGCCGCAGCCTCTTCGCACTGATCGAGCCGGGCAGTTGCTTCGCCGGGATGCTGCTGGAACTGGCGCTCGCCTGCGACCGGCAGTACATGTTGGACGGTCCACCCATCGAGGACGAGGACAGTGACGAGCGCGCCACGATCCGGTTGACCGAAGCCAACTTCGGAACCTTCCCGATGGGCAACGAGTTGTCGCGGCTGCGGTCCCGGTTCTACGGCGAGGCCGACCACCTCGACCGGTTGCTTCCCGAGTCCGGCCGGGACCTCTCACCGGCAGCGGCCGTTGAGTTGGGGCTGGTCACCGACGCCCCCGACGACATCGACTGGGAGGACGAGATCCGTCTGGTGATCGAGGGCAGGCGCTCGCTCTCGCCGGACGCGCTGACGGGGATGGAGGCCAACCACCGCTTCGTCGGTCCGGAGACCATCGAGACGAAGATCTTCGGTCGACTCTCGGCATGGCAGAACTGGATCTTCAACCGCCCCAACGCGTCCGGGCCCGACGGCGCGCTGCGCCGCTACGGCACGGGGCGGCAAGCGGTCTTCGACAGGAAGCGAGTGTAGGGACGATGCCGACCAGGATCGACTACGACGCCAAGATCCCCAACAACGTGGACCTGTCGTCCAACCGGCGGCTGCAACGGGCGCTGGAAGGCTGGCAGCCCAAGTTCATGAACTGGTGGGCCGAGATGGGGCCCACGCTGGAAACCCACGGTGTGTACCTGCGCACGGCGGTGAGCGTCGGCCGCGAGGGTTGGGCGCACTTCGACCACGTGGTGCCGCAGGACTACCGTTGGGGCATCTTCCTCGCCGAACGCGAACCCGATCGGCGCATCGCGTTCGGTCAGCACAAGGGCGAACCCGTGTGGCAGCAGGTACCCGGTGAGTACCGCGCCGACCTGCAGCGACTCATCGTCATCCAGGGCGACACCGAGCCCGCTTCGGTTGAGCAGCAGCGGCTGCTCGGGCTCACCGCGCCCAGCCTGTACGACCTGCGCAACCTGTTCCAGGTCAACGTCGAGGAAGGCAGGCACCTGTGGGCGATGGTGTACCTGCTGCACGCCTACTTCGGCAAGGAGGGCAGGGAGGAAGCGGAAGCGTTGCTGTACCGCAACTCCGGCAGCCCGGACAGTCCCCGCATCCTCGGCGCGTTCAACGAGGAGACGGCCGACTGGCTGGCCTTCTACATGTTCACCTACTTCACCGACCGCGACGGCAAGTACCAACTCGGCACGCTCAAGGAGTCGGCCTTCGACCCGCTTTCGCGGACCTGCGAGTTCATGCTGAAGGAAGAGGCCCACCACATGTTCGTGGGCACGACCGGGGTCGATCGTGTCGTGAAGCGGTCGGCGGAACTGATCCGCGAGCACGACACCCTTGACATCGCCGCACACGGCGGCATCCCGCTCGACATCATCCAGCGCTACATCAACTTCCACTACAGCGTTTCGCTGGACCTCTTCGGCAGTGAGACCTCGACCAACGCGGCGAACTACTACACGTCCGGTCTCAAGGGACGCTGGCAGGAGACCCGCCGCAAGGACGACCACCAGCTCACCGACGACAGCATCACGCTGGAAAAGCCGCGTGAGGACGGCACCTGGGAGACCGAGGAGATCCAGGCGATACTCGCCCTGAACCTCGATCTGCGCGGCGAGTACATCGCCGACTGCCACACCGGCATCAAACGCTGGAACAAGATCCTCGCCGACAACGGTATCGACTACACCTTCCGGCTGCCCCATCCCGGATTCAACCGCGCCGTCGGCACCAATTCCGGCTACCACATCACGCCCGACGGCACTATTGTCGACGAGCAGACCTGGCAGCACGGCAAGAAGAACTGGCTACCCACCAGCGAGGACCTGACCTTCGTGCGCTCGTTGATGAAACCCGTGTACGAACGCGGCAAGATCGCGAGCTGGGTCGCGCCTCCCAGCAACGGCATCAACGGCAAACCGTTCGACTACACCTACGTCTACCTGACCTGACCGACGCCCAGGTCGGCCAGGACGCGGAGCAGCGGGAGATGAGCACATGACCGAGTCGAGCCCCGCCACGAGCACACCCCGAGCCACCTCGCCGGTGGCGGGCTCCGCGGCCCCGGCCGGGTTCAACGCCGCCGAGTACCTCGTCGAAAGGCACGTCGCGCGGGGAGCCGGCGAGCGCACGGCGGTGGTTTCGGCGAGCCGCACGTTGAGCTACACCGAACTCGCCGCCGAGGTCCGCCGAGTGGCGGCGGGGCTGCGCGCGCTGGGGGTTCGACCCGAGGAACGCGTGCTGATGTGCATGACCGACGAGGTGGAGCTGTTCAGCGCGATCCTCGGCGCCATGTACCTCGGCGCGGTAGCCGTGCCGTGCTCCACCATGCTCACCGGAGGCGAACTGGGCAAGCTGGTCGCCGACTCCCGCGCCCGGGTGGTGCTCGGCTCCACCGAGTTCGCCGACGCCGCCCGCACCGGCGTCGAGGCTGCCCCGGACGTCGAGACGGTCGTGTTCACCGACGAATGGCAGCGGTTGCGCGAGGCGGGTGAGCTGGAGCGGCCCTACCCGACCTGGGAGGACTCACCCGCGCTGTGGCTGTACACCTCGGGAACCACCGGCATGCCCAAGGCGGCGATGCACCGGCACGCCGACATCCGATTCGTCGCGCGGAACTACGGGCAGCGGGTACTCGGGATCACGGCCGAAGACCGCTGCCTTTCGGTCGCCAAGCTGTTCTTCGCCTACGGCATCGGCAACTCCATGTTCTTCCCGCTCTCGGTGGGTGCCACGGCATTGCTCGAACCGGCGAGGCCGACGCCGCAGCTGGTGGCGCAGCGCGCGAAAGCCGACGGGGCGACGTTGCTGTTCGGCACGCCCAGCTTCTGGGGCCCGCTGCTGGCCAGCGACATCGCCGACGACACGTTCGGCTCGGTGCGGCAGGGCATCTCGGCGGGAGAGGCGCTGCCCGCTCGGATGCTGCACGGGATGCGCGACCGGTTCGGCGTCGAGGTGCTCGACGGCATCGGCTCCACCGAGATGCTGCACATCTTCATCTCCAACCGGCCGGGTAGCGCAAGGCCGTCGTCGTCGGGGACACCCGTGCCCGGCTACGAGGTGCAGCTCCGCGACGAGCAGGGCGGTGTGATCGAGGAGGTGGACAGGGCGGGGGAGTTGTACGTGCGCGGCGACAGCGCCGCCATCGGCTACTGGTGCCGTGCGGCGACGTCGCGGCAGGTGTTCCTCGGCGAATGGACCCGCACCGGCGACACCTATGTGCGCAACACCGACGGCACCTACACCTGCCTCGGGCGGTTCAACGACATGATCAAGGCGGGTGGCATCTGGGTGACGCCGAGCGAGGTGGAGGACAGGCTGCTGGAACACCCCGATGTCGCCGAGGCGGTGGTGGTCGGCGTTCCCGACTCCGACGAGTTGGACCGGCCGGTCGCCTGTGTCGTGCCGATGCCCGGCAGGCACATCGACGGTGACGAGTTGATCCAGTGGTGCCGCGAAACGCTGGCCGCGTTCAAACGCCCGAGGGCGGTGGTGGAGTTGGCCGAGTTGCCCAAGACGGCGACCGGCAAGATCCGGCGCAACGTGCTGCGCGCCATGGTCGCGCGGTCCGGCGACGCCGCCGAGTCCGCCGAGTCCGCCGAGCCCACCGAACCCGCTGCCGTCACATCGTGATCGACGGATACGAGGTCGTCGACGCGCACGTGCACGTCCCCGCGCTGGCGACGGTGAAACCCTCCTGGCTGGAGTGGGCCGACCGGTTCTGCGGCCCGCATCCGTGGCGGTCGGTGTACGACGAGGCGGGTAACCCGGTGCCGAGGCGGTTGGACGAGTTGTTCGAGCAGGAGGGTGTCGACAGGGCGCTGTTGTTCTGCGAGTACAGCCCGCGCGCGACCGGCATCCAGCCGATCGAGGACAACCTCCCGTTCGTCGAGTACAACCCCGCGCGGTTTCGACTCGTCGCCAACGTCAATCCGCACCTGCACTACCCGGTGGTCGCAGAGGTGCGCAGGCAGCTGGGCCTGGGGGCGGTCGCGCTGAAGCTGCACCCGGTTCATGCCGGTTTCTCCCCGGCCGACAAGGAGTTGTACCCCACGTACCAGTTGTGCGCCGAGCGTGGGACGCCGGTGATCCTGCACTCCGGCACAAGCAGCTTTCCCGGGGCGCGTGCCAGGTACGGCAATCCGGAACTGCTCGTCGACGTCGTCGAGGACTTCCCGGAACTGCCCTTCGTCTTCGCGCACGGCGGGCGCGGCTGGTGGTACGACGTGGCGGCGTTTCTGGCGCTGAGCAAGGACAACGTGTGGCTCGACCTCGCGGGGCTGCCGCCGAGGAAGCTGCCGGAGTACTACGCACGCTTCGACCTTTCCCGGCTGGCGCGCAAGTTTGTGTTCGGCACCGACTGGCCGGGCGTGCCCGGCGCCGCCCGCAACGTGCGTGCGCTGGTCGAACTCGGTCTGGAGCGCGATGTGCTCGCGGACGTGCTGGCGGGAAACGCCGACAAGCTCTACTGACCGCGAGTCCCCCGCCCATGCCCGCGAGTCCTGCACTCGGGTCCGCGAGTCCTGCACTCGGGTCGGCGAGTCCTGCACTCGGGTCGGCGAGTTCTGCCCTCGGGCCCGCGAGTCCTGCACTCGGGTCCGAGGATGCCGCACGCCGCGTCGCGGTTGACAGGCCTTGCCCGCACCCGCCTGGCCGAACCCGCTCGCTGAGGCGGGCGGTCCCAGGCTCACCGAACGCAGAACTCGCGGGCAGGAACGCAGAACTCGCGGGTGGGAACGCAGAACTCGCGGGTGGGAACGCGGGACTCGCGGGCGAGAAGGGGGACTCGCGGGTTGTGAGGCTAGGCGGCTTCCTCGCCCGCCAGGCGTTCCTCCCAACGCCGCTGGGCGGCGGGACGCCACTCGGCGTGCCTGCGGTGGAAGATCTCGGCAGCCTGGCTGCCGCTCCAGTCCTCGGGCAGCAGCTGCTCCGGCAACTGCGGGTCGAGGAACGGAAACCGGCGCCATTCGTGCACCAGCCGGGTCTGCGCGTGCAGCACGGCATCGCCGCCTCGCGGGTCCAGCGAGGCGAACTCGTCGATGAACGCCTCGTACCGCGCGTCGAGTTCCCGCAGGTCCCAGGCCCGTGCGACCATCGTTGCCTCGTCTCCGATCGCACCGTAGGGCCCGACGAAGGACATCGCGTTCTCCAACGCGAGCTCGGCCACGATGCCGACCGCTTCGGGCTCCCTGTCGACATGCGGCGTTATCCACACACCGGGGTCGGGCGAGCCGAAGCCCGCCCAAGTGAGCTTGGTGCGCAACCGGTGGCGCAGGTCGCGTTTGGGCTCGGGAACCGACACCAGTACCAGCAGCCACTGCCCGTCCCAGCTGCGCTCGCGGCTGCCGAAGTCGTAGATGCGCTGCGCGCCTTCGGTGAGCAGCTTGCGGCCCTGCGATGTCAGCGACCAGCGCACCCGCCTGCCGACGCGCTCCGACTCCAGCCAGCCCTCCGCAGCGGTGCGGGCCAGCGCCTGCCTCGCCGACTTCTCCTCCACCTCGAACATCGCGAGCGCGTCGACCAGCACCGACGTCCACACCGGACGACCACGCGGGAGTACGAACTCGCCGAGCAGTGTCATCAGCAGCGAGCGCGCGCTGGTGTGGCTCACCTCGCGGCGCCTGCTGACCACCGGCTTGCCGCGTCGTTGCCCGGCTGATGTCACCATGTGTCACCACTCTCGTCTTTGATCGGGCTCCCAGCAGCGTAACGCTACTGCCCCAACCAATCGCGCACGGTGCTGACCAGTGCATCCGACCAGGTCGCCAGCAGTTCCTCGCCCTCGACGGCGGAGGCACCCTCGGGGTCGCCGAGCACCCCGTTGCCGCTCACGGTGCGTACACCACCTTGCCGCAAGCGGTCCCACAACCGTGGTAGCGGCTCGGTATTGCCCGCCCTCGCCGCCGAAAGCCGGACCTCGGAGGGGCGAAGCGCGAGCATCACCGAGGTCTCGGTACGGCCCGCGTGGGAGTCGTCCGCGCGTCCGCTCGGTGCCCACGACAGCACCTCGCGGCCCTCCTCCCGCAGCGTGCGAACGGCTCTGGCCAACGGTGCCGCGTTGCCTCCGTGCCCGTTGACCAGCACCGCCGCGGCGAAGTGGTCGGCGGAGCGGACGAGTTCCAGCACTACCAGCTCCAGCGCGGGGCCGCCGATGGACAGGGTGCCTGCGAAACCGGCGTGCTCACCGCTCGACCCGAACGGCAGCGGTGGGGCGACGACGACTCCGGCGACCCTCGCGGCCAGGCGCTCGCTCAACTCCACCGCGATCGCGGTGTCGGTGTGCAACGGAAGGTGTGGGCCGTGCTGCTCGGTCGCGCCGAGCGGAACGGCGAGTACCGCCCGTGGGACCTCCGGCGAACGCAGCGCGCCGAGTTCGGTCACCGCAACCCAGCCTCGGTGAACCGCGGCAGCAGTGGCGCAGGCGTGCGGTGGCGCACGCAACCGGCCCACACTCCGGCGCCGTAGGCGAGATCGTCGGCCACCCGCAGCGCCAGCCACGCCGGGGAACGGCCCACCGAATCCACCACGCACGGCAGTAGCGAGGCGAGCAACGCCGTGCGGCCACGCCCGCTGAGCAGTGCCGCAGGCCACCAAGCCCTGCGGGTCGCCTCGGCGAGCAGCCGTCCCGCGCCGAGATGGCCGAGTCCGGCCAGCCGAAGCGACTCGCTCGCCGGAACACCACGGCCACGCAGTTTGCGCGGCAGCAGCGCCGCCGTCGCGGCGGCGAGCCCGAGCGCGGGCAGCGGTCTGCCTGCGGCCAGCAGCGCCCACGAGACCGCGCTCCATACCGAAAGCCTCGCGCAACTGAGCAGCCCCGGGTGTTTGCGAGAGAGTGGGGCGGCCGACGTGCCGTACTCGAAGCGCTGCCGCAACCACGGCAACAGCGCGGGGCGCGGCTCGTGGGTCACCCTCGCCGACGGCTCGTAGCGCACCGAGCCGATCCGCAGCAGCCGCCACACGAGGTCCACGTCCTCACCGAATCGAAGCCCGGTGTCGAACCCGGCAACGGCGGCCAGCGCGTCCCTGCGCACGACGAGCGCCGCGCTGGGAACGTAGCTGACCCGGCTCATCGGGCGTACCGGGGCCGGGTGCGGCCCCAGGTCCAGGCTCGAGCGGTGCGCCTCGTACCTTGCCAGCACGCCGCTGCCGGGCGCGCCGACGACGCGCGGAGCCACCGCCACCACGTCGTCGTCGCCGAACTGGGCCAGCACCGCTTCCAGCCACCCCGGCTGGGGCACGGTGTCGGCGTCGAGGAACGCCACCAGCGGTGTCGAGGCCAGCGCCCAACCCGCGTTGCGGGCGGCGGCGGGCCCCATGGCGCGGTCGTGTCGCACGGTGGCCTCTGCCAGCGGGACGGCCGAGCCGTCGTCGACGACGACGCGGTCGGCCAGCTCTTTGGTCGCATCGAGCAGCCGCCGTACGCCCGCCGCGTTGTCCTTGACCGGCACCACGAGCGTCACGTCGCTGGGTGCCGGTCCCGATGGCGGCCTCGGGTGCAGCAACCCGGCCCGCACCAGGCGACGGGCCAGTTCCCGCTCTCGCTCGCCCTCGCCCACCGGTTCTCCGGACGACCAGCGCTCCAGCAGCCGAGCCCCGGCACCGCCCAGCCGAACCAGCCGAAGCGGGGACCCGCCGATCAGCAGCGTGCCCCTGCGCCGCACCGATGCGTCGAGAGTGAGCCGGGTGCCTGCCTTCACGATGTGAAACCACCGTCGGCGTGCACAACGGTGCCGGTGACCGCGCTCGATTCCGGTGAGCACAGGAAGCAAACGGCGGCCGCGACCTCGTCGGGGTCGAGCAGCCGGTCCACCAACTGGTGCGTGGCGAACTCCTCGACGTCGTCGAGGCCGTACAGCCGGGCCGTGGCCTCGAGCATGTCGGTGCGCGTCGAGCCGGGGGAGACCGCGGTGGCGCAGATCCCGGTGCCGCGCAGGTCGTGGGCAAGCCCCTTGACCAGGCCCACGACCGCGTGTTTCGCGGCGTTGTACCCGGCAAGGTGCCACAGTCCGTGGTGCGCGGCCGCCGAGGCCAGCGCGACGAACCGCCCGTTACGCGGCCGGGGGCGCTCCAGCAGCGCGGGAACGGCGGCACGCGCGAGGTTGGCCACGCCGTTGACCCCGACGGAGAACAGTGCCTCCCACTCGGCCTCCCACTCGGACTCGCCGGTTTCCCACAGCGGTTTTCCTCCCGCGATGAGCCCGGCACCCGCGACCGCGGCGTCAAGGCCGCCGAACCGGTCCCGTGCGATGTCGACCGCGCGCCGCAGCGCGGCAAGATCCTGCACGTCGGCGACGACGTCGACGACCTTGTCGGGGTGTTGCGCGGCGACGGCGGCCAGCTGCTCGCGGCCTGCGAGCGGGTATGGCACGCGGGGATCGTCGGCGCAGCGGTCGGTGGCCACGACGTTCCAGCCGGAACGGGCCATGCGGTGCACCACCGCCGCGCCGATGCCGCGGCCCGCTCCGGTGACCAGCGCGACCCGTCCGCCGTCCGTGGTCTGCCGCGTCATGCCAGATAGCCCTTGCCGCGTAGGTAGTTCAGCAACTCGTCGGCGGCGCGGCCCGCGTCGTCGGTGACGACCACCCTGGGTGGCTCGCGCTGTTCGTGTGCCCCGGTCAGCCGCAGCAGCCGCTGCCGGGGATCGGCGCCCTGCGGTGGTGGTAGTTCCTTGGCACGCGGACGGTAGGGGCGCACCGAGCGCACCGCGACCGGTGGCGCCGCGAGCGCGGTGGGGTCCGAGGGCACGACCGGGATGGTGGCCGTGCGCGCCGCGAGCGTGGCGCGCAGGTTCGCCCTGCGCAGCCGGACTCCAGCCGGTTCGACGGAACAGACGGCGGGAAGCGGAATCGCGAGCCGTTCCCTGCGGCCCCGGTCGAGCCTGCGCAGCCCGACCAGACGCCCGCCGGTGTAGCTCAACTCGACGAGTCCGAGGGCCTGCGCGCAGCCGAGTTCGGCGGCGAGAAACGCAGGGGTGGCCCCGGTTCCTCGGTCGGCGGAGCGGTCACCGGTGAGCACCAGGTCAGGGTGCCCCAGCTCCTCACGCACCGCCCGCGCAAGCGCTTGCGCCGTTGTCGCGCCGGAGTCGGCCCCGTTGCCGGTGTGCTCGGCGCCGGTGGCGTGCCCCGGGTCCACCCGCAGTACCGCGTGCGCGCCGCAGGCGAGGGCGTCACGCAGCATCTCGGTGGCGGGTTCGGGTGCGAGCGAAACGGCCACGCACCGCCCGGCAACCGCCCGCGCGATGCGCAGACCGTGTTCCAGCGCGCAGCGGTCGGCCTCGCCGGGACCCGCACCACGCGCGTCGGTGCTCACCCGGCCCGTCAGCGCGTCGACGCGGGCGTGCGAGTCCACCCAGCGCATGGCCACCACGACGAGCGGCCCCGAACCGTGGTCAGCCATGGCGGAACACCACGCCCTGCCCGCCGTCGGGATAGCTCCAGCTGATGGCGTTGCCGCCGTCGCACACCAGGTAGCACGTGCCGCACTCGAAGCACTGCTCGTAGTTGAACAGGATCCCACCGTCGTCGGTGGGCACGAACAGGTTGGCGGGGCAGGCGTGCACGCAGGCCTTGGTGGTGCACGAGCGGCAGACGTCGGTGTCGACCACGATGTGCGCGTTCGCCGCCACGCGGAAGTCGACGCGCGCCATCCGGTCGTCGAAGGCGACGTCGGCGTATCGCTGGGTCATCTGGTGCTCCTCATCCGAACGAGCGCAGGCCGGTCAGCGCGTCCCTTGCCAGTTGGTGCAGGCCCACGCCGTTACGTCTGGCCGAGCGGCGCAGCAGCCTGCGAAGGCCCGGCTTCGGGGCGGGGTTGTCCACCGTGAACATGCCCTCCACCAGGTCGCACACCAGGCCCGGATAGCGCTGCTGCACGCGGTCGGAAAGCACCAGCGCGGGCGCGTTGCGCAGCTTCTTGTGGTCGGCGAGTACGAACGAGTCCGCCAGCAGCGTCCGGTACTGCCGCAGCAGTTTCGGATCGTCGGCGCTCAGCGCACGTGCCGCCGCGCGGCCCGCGTACATGCCCGAGCCGAGCGCGAAGTTGACGCCCTCCAGCCAGATCCCGGCGGCAAGGCACATCGCCGCCGCGTCGCCCGCCACCAGCAGCCCGTCGCCGACGAGTCGTGGCATCGTCCGGTAGCCGCCCTCGGGAATCAGGTGCGCGGAGTACTCCACCAACTCGGCTCCACGCACCAGTGGCCGGATCGAAGGGTGCCGCTTCAACCCGGCGAGGATCTCCTCCGGTCGCAGTCCCGCCTTCGCAAGACCGGGCAGGCCGAGCACGAGACCGACGCTGAGCGTGTCGTGGTTGGTGTAGACGAACCCGCCGCCGGGAACGCCACCGGTGCCGCCGAGTATCTCGATGTCCACACCGTCGGACCCGCTCACGCCGAAGCGTTCGTCGATGATCTCCTTGGGCAGCGCCAGGGTTTCCTTCACACCGAGCGTGGTGTGCTCGGCCTGCTCGCCGGGGTAGAGCCCGGCCTGCTTGGCGAGGAAGGAGTTCACCCCGTCGCAGGCGATGACCACCCTGGCCGTGAGGTCACCCTGCTCGCGGTCGGTGCGCACGCCGACCACCCGCCCGCCGCTCGTGCGAAGCAGCGAGGTGGCCACTGTGGACGGCACGAGCACGGCACCTGCCTGCCGCGCGTGGTCGGCGAGCCAGCTGTCGAACTCGGCGCGGTAGGTGGTGGCGCCGTTGTAGGGCGCGCTGCCCCAGTTCTGGCTGCGGAAGTCGACGGTCAGCGAACGCTCGCCGGACAGCAGCATCGTCTGCCGCCTGGTGATCCAGCGTTGCACCGGAACCCGTTCGAACCAGCCGGGGACCAGCTCGTCGAGCACCCGGCCGTACACCACACCGCCGTAGACGTTCTTCGAGCCGGGGAACGGGCCACGCTCAAGCAGCGCGACGGAGTGGCCCGCCCTGGCCAGCTCCAGCGCCGCGGCCGAGCCCGCGGGCCCAGCGCCCACCACGATCGCGTCGAAGTCGGTGGTGGCCGGTGGTTCCACGGTGACGGCCGCCCCTGCAGGGCCTGCCCTGTCACGCATCATCGCTCCCACTCAGTCGGCGGGCCAGTTCCCGAAGCAGTGCCTGCGCGTCGGTGACCAGCCCGAGATCGGCCATCGCCGTCATCGGTGAACTGGCGTCGGTGTTCACCGACACCACGTGCCGTGGCGCGCCGAGCCCACCGGTGTGCTGGGTGGCACCGGACACCCCGAAGGCCACGTAGAGGTCCGGGTCCACGATCACGCCGGTGGTGCCGATCTGCCGCTCGTAGGGCGCCCAGCCCGCGTCCGTGACGACCCTGGTCGCGCCCACCGAAGCCCCCAGCGCCGCCGCCACCTTGCCGAGCAGCGCCACGGCGTCGGGACCGGACAGTTCGCCGGAGGCGAGCCCTGCGCCCGCACCGAGGATGCGTGGTGCCTCGGCGAGGTCGGCGGTCGCGGGGTCGGGGTCGAGCACCTCCAGCACCTCTGCGTCAGCCGCGGGGCTCACCTCCACGTCGAGATCGGCAAGCTCCGGCGAGCCGTCGAAGGGCAGGCAGCCGCGCACACTCGGCAGCAGTGTCGCCACGAACGGCCCGCTCACCTCGACGGTCACCGCCACTCGGGAATCCCACCTTGCCAACTCGGCCGAGGTCTCACCGACCCGCACGGCACCGGCCAGCAGCGGCCTCGCCAACTCGGCGGACAGCCGGGGTGCGAGGTCGCGGCCGTCGGGGGAGGCCGGCAGCACCACCCTCGGCACGTCACGCAGCGGCCGCGCCAGCGCCCGCGCCCACGCCGACGGCGCGAACTCGCCGAGTTCGGCGCACCAGGCACGGCGAAGCGGTGGAAGCTGGTCCACCGCCTCCCGGCAGCCCGAGCCCGCGAGCAGCGCCGTGCCGCAGGCCTCGGCGACCGCCTCGTCCGCGCCGAGCGGAGCCATTCCTTCCCGGATCACCAACACGGCCAGCGAGTCGCAGCAGGCCAGCGGGCTTTCGGTCGCCGTCACAGTGCCACCGCCACCCGGTGTCCTTCGACGACGGCCGCGTGTGCCCTGCGCGGCGCCACGCAGTCGCCCACCCTGTGCACCTCGAAGTCGGCCGTGCCGGACAGCTCCCGCCACAGGTCGTCCTCGGGCGCCTGGTGTGTCGCGCACACCACCCAGTCGAACCGCTCCTCGGCGGTGACGCCGGTGGTGTGCTTCAGCATTCGCAGCGCCACGCCCGAGGTCTCGGGGTCCGCCGCGGCTTCCAGCACCACCTCGTCGGTGGTCTGCGTGATGCCCTTCGCCGCGGCACGCACGTTGAACGTCTCCATGTCCAGCGTGACGCCCAGGTCCTGGCCCACCACCATGCCGGAGGTGGAGATCCGCACCGAGCAGCCGCGGTCGGCCAGCAGTTCCGCGACCGACGTGGCCTGATGGAAACCGAGATCGTCGATGACACACACCTCGCCCTGCGGTGCGGCGCGGCCTTCCAGCACGTCTCGCACGTCGACGACGCGGTCGAGCCCACCGGCCCAGTGCGGTGGCGCGGGCCTGGCCCCGGTGGCGAGCACGACGGCCTCCGGGCGAAGTGCCGCGATCTGCTCGGCCGTGGCCGTGACACCGGTGCGCACGTCCACGCCGTGGCGGTGGCACTCAGCGAGCGCGTTGCGTACCACGTCGAGGAACTCCGCGCGGCTGGGCACGCTCGCCGCCACGCTCACCTGGCCCCCTGTGGTGGGTTGCCGTTCGAGCAGCACCACGTCGTGTCCGCGTTGCGCGGCCGTGGCCGCCGCCTGCAGCCCGGCGGGGCCGCCGCCGACCACCACGACCCTGCGGCCGCGTCGGACCGGGTCGGGAAGCGGCACGCTTTCCTTGCCGGTTCGGGGGTTCTCGATACAACCGAGCCAGCGGTTGAGCCCCATACGCCCGACACATTCCTGGTTGCAGGAAAGGCAGGTGCGGATCTCGGCCGCCTGCCCCGCGCGTGCCTTCGCGACGAAATCGGCGTCGGCGATCTGCCCGCGCACCACGCCGATGAGGTCGGCGTGTCCCTCGGCGAGCGCTCGGTCGGCCTGCAGCGGGTCCTTGAACCTGCCGACCCCCACCACGGGCAGGTCGACCGCCTTGCGGATGGCGCTGGGGATGAACATCGCGTACCCGGGCGGGATGCTCATCGAAGCCTCGATCATGTACAGCGTGGACGTGGCCACACCGATCGAGGTGTTGATGTAGTCGACGTCGCCCGTGGCCTCCACCCAACGCGCCACCTCGACCGCCTCGTCGATGGTGGTGCCGCCCTCGATCAACTCGTCGCCGCACAACCGTACGCCGAGCGCCATGCCCGGCCCGATCGCCTCCCGCACCGCAGCCACCAGGCGCAGCAGCAGCCGAGCCCGGTTCTCCAGCGGACCGCCGTAGTCGTCGTCGCGCCGGTTCGTCGCGGGGGAGAGGAACCCTCGCACGATGGAGGAGTGCGAGCACTGCAGTTCCACACCGTCGAAGCCGCCCTGCCTGCAATGTGTGGCCACCTTGGCGTAGCCCGCGACGATCTCGTCGATCTCCGTGACCGAGACCGCCTTGGGGACCTCGCGAAACAGCGGGTCGGGCACCGGCGACGGTGCCCACACCGGAAGCCGGGAGTACATGCTGGAGGCCTGGCCACCGTTGTGGTTGAGCTGGGCGAAGATCGGCACGCCGTGTGCGTGCACCGCCTCGGTGATGCGCCGGTAGCCCGCGACCACCTCGGGGTGGAAGCCGTGGATGAGCTTTTCGTAGGGCCAGTCCGTCGGGTGGGTGGAGTGCTCCTCGGTGATGATCAACCCGGCCCCACCCGCCGCGCGGGCCGCGTAGTAGGCGGCGTGCTGGGCGCTCGGCATGCCGTCGGTCGCGTAGTTGGTGAGGTGCGCGGAGAACACCACCCGGTTCGCGAGCGTCACCGGCCCGATCCGAAGTGGCGAGAACAGGTAGCGGTAGCGGCTGTTCATGCGGGCACCACCTGCCGGGCGGTGGAGACGGCCACTGCGGCCCTTCGCCCCTCCAGCACGGCCTCGTGGACCGTTCTGGGAGCGACGAGATCACCTGCGGGGACGGCACCGTCGACGAGCGGCGGTGTGCCGGGCAGCCGGTGTCCACAGTGCACCAGCACCGCCGACTCCAACTCGGTGGCCGCGCCGGTGAAGACGTCCTCGACCACGACGCGGTCGGGATACACCTCACGCAGCACGCTGCGCTTGGCCAGCCGCACGCCCGCACGCTGCAACCTGGCGTTGGCGTCGGCGAGGTCGCCGGTGATCGCCAGCTGGGTGCCGACCACCTGATCGTGGGTGACGATGGTGACGGCGTGTTGCCGCGCGGCGAGCAGTTCCGCCACCGCCACGCCGACTGCATCGCCGACCGGGTCGAACACCGTGACCGTGCCCTGCGGCAGCGAGTCCGGTTCGCGCAGCAGGTCAACGACGTCCACCACGCGAGCGCCTTCGTGCGCGCCGTAGGACCGCGGCCCGGGGCGGGAACCGGTGGCGGCTATGACGCTTTCGCCCGGCCTGGCCACGGTGTCCTCGCTTCCGGTGACGACCTCGACGCCGAGCCTGCGCACCTCGGCTTCCAGCCAGTCGGCGAGCCTTCCCAGCCGATCGCGCCCCGGCAGCGTCGCCGCCAGTGTCAGCATCCCGCCGAGTCGAGGTTCGCGTTCCACCAGCCGCACCCGGTGCCCGCGCAGCGCCAGCACCCTCGCGGCCTCCATTCCGGCGGGCCCGCCGCCGACCACGAGCACGGGGCCTGCCCAGTGCTGCCCCGTCGCGGTTTCGGCGGGGTCGGTGGTCTCGTGCCCGCTGCGGGGGTCGCCGATGCAGCTGACCACCGGGTTCCGGTTGTCCCGCACGCGGCACTTCTGGTTGGTGAGTGTGCACGGCCGGATGCGTTCGGGCTGCGACAGCTTGGCCACGAACTCGGCGTCGGCTATCTGCGCACGGGTCAGCTCCACCAGGTCGGCCACGCCGTCGGTGAGTGCCCACCGTGCCTGTTCCGGTTCGACGACCGAACCCTGCAGCACCACCCGGGTGGCACCGGCCGCCACCTGCCGCACGCGGCGGCTCAACTCGGCATTGAAGCCGGGTTCGGTGTGTGAATCGGGCCGGGTCGCCGATGTCCCCATCGCCGAACCACGTACGACCACGAGATAGTCCACCTTGGCCGCCACCTCGCGGGCGATGTGCTCGGCCTGCTCCGGTGTGATTCCGGCCCACGGTGCCAGCTCGTCGCACGAAAGCCGAAGCCCGAGCACGCGGTCGGCACCGATGCGGGCACGCACCGCGGCCAGTACCTCCCGCAACAGCAGCAGCCGATCCTCGCCGTAGGCGTCGCCGCGCTGGTTGGTGAGCCCGGAAAGGAACTGCCGCAGCAGCGAGAACTGCCCCGCGTCCACCTCGACACCGTGCAGGCCGGACTCGGCGGCGAGCTCCGCGCCGAGGGCGAAACCCGCGACGACCGCCCTGATCTCGGCGGCCTCCATCTCCATCGGCATCTCCCGGCCGGCCACGTCCGGCACCCGCGAAGGCGCCCACAGCGGACGCTGCGAGTAGGCCGAAGAGCCCTGCGACCCGGCGTGGCCCAGCCCTGCGAGCACGAGTGTCCCGTGCGGACGGCAGGCGTCGGCGACCAGGGACCAGCCGGTTCCGCACTGCTGCGCCAGCGGCGCGCGCTCGTAGGGCCAGTCGGAGTCGTGCACGCTCGCCGTCTCGGTGACGACCAGCCCGGCACCACCGGCCGCCCGCCGCTCGTAGTAGGCCACGTGCGCCTTCGAAAGCGCCCTGCCCCGTGCCAGGTTTGTCTCGTGTGGACCGAACATCACCCTGGACGGGGCGGTCCTGGCTGCGAGGGTGATCGGTTCGGTGAGCGGTTCACTCACGGGCGGAAGCCGGCGAGCGGGCTGGTGTCACAGGCCCGGTCCGGCAACCGGTCCGGCTCGGGGGGACCCCAGCCGATCGGAACGGCGACACGCTTGCGGCCCCGGCGCGAGTGGTCCTTGTCCGGCCTCGGCTTCTCGCCGCCACCGACCGTCGCGAGCGCGCGCTCGCCGTTGCCCTTGACGCACTCGGGGTCGGGCCCGTCGAGCGGCAGCCCGGTGAAGAACTTCGCCGCCATGCAACCGCCCTGGCAGGAGTCGTATGCCGAGCAGGACGAGCAGGCGCCGCCGGTCTGCGGCGTCCGCAACCGCGCGAACAGCTCCGACTCGCGCCACACGGAGGTGAAGCCGCCCTCGTCGCGCACGTTGCCCGCCAGGAACTCGTCGTGGATAGCGAAGGGGCACGCGTACACGTCGCCCACCGGGTCGATGAGGCAGACAACGCGCCCCGCGCCACACAGGTTCAGTCCCGGCAGCGGGGTCGAGCCGAGCGCGTTGAGGTGGAAGAACGAGTCGCCGGTCAGCACGTTCTCGCCGCTGGCCACGAGCCATTCGTACAGCCGCAGCTGTTGCTCGGCGGTGGGATGCAGTTCGTCCCAGGTGTCGGCCCCTCGCCCGGACGGCCGTAGCCGGGTGATGCGTAGCTGGGCACCGTAGGAGTCGGCGAGCCTCTTGAACTCGTCGAGCTGGTCCACGTTGTGCCGGGTCATCACGACGCTGATCTTGAAGTTCGCGAAGCCCGCGTCCCGCAGGTTCTCCATGGCGCGCAGTGCGGTGTCGTAGGACCCTGGCCCGCGCACATGGTCGTTGACCTCCGCGGTCGCGCCGTCGAGCGACAGTTGCACGTCCACGTAGTCGGTGCTCGCCAACCAGCGGGCGCGCTCGGGTGTGATGCGTACACCGTTGGTGGAGAACTTCACCCCGACCTGGTGATCGACGGCATACTCCACGATCTCCCAGAAGTCGCCGCGCACGGTGGGCTCGCCGCCGCCGATGTTGACGTAGAACACCTGCAGTCGCTGCAGCTCGTCGATGACCGCCTTGCATTCCGCTGTGGACAGTTCACGTGGGTCCCGCCGTCCCGACGACGAAAGGCAGTGCATGCACGAGAGGTTGCACGCGTAGGTCAGCTCCCAGGTCAGACAGATGGGAGCGTCGAGGCCGTGCTGGAAGTGCTCGACAAGCTTCATGGGTCTCCCTTCGAAGGCCGCGTGGCCGGTGCCGGTGCCGCTGGTGCCGCTGTTACCGCTGGGCACTCACGATGGTTCCGGCCGAGGCCAGCCCGGCGAGCGCGTCGAGATAGCGCGGGTGCTCGGCACGCGGGACGCCCGCCGATTCCAGCGCCGACCGCGCGTCCGGCTGGTTTTCCAGCTCCCGGACGACATCGACGAGCAGGCGGGTCTTGAGGAAGGACAGTTTCCTGGTGGTGAAGTCGTATACGAGTGCACCGAACGGTTCCGGTCGCAGCGCGACACTGGAACTGAGCCGGTAAGGCCGGTCCGGTTCGAACGAACCGGCGCTCACGGCTGTTCGGTGGGAAGCAGGGGCGTCAGTAGACACCGCACATGCCGTCGATCGAGACTTCTTCGACGAGCATGTCGTCCTCGACGACGGCGTCCTCGTGGGTCTGCGACTCGTTCATGGCAAGCTACTCCTCGCTGAGCAGTGGTAAGACCGAAAACGAGAGTAATGGCACCCGGTGTCAAATGGAAGGGGTCATGGCGAAGGAGCCGTCAGATCCACCCGTCCGGCCAGGTAGGCGCCGTTCGACCAGCCAGTACGAGTTGGAGCGCGTGGCGTTCGAACTCTTCGAACGCCACGGCTTCGAGGCGACCACCGTCGACGACATCGCCAGGAGCGCGGGCATCGGAAGGCGGACCTTCTTCCGGTACTTCGACTCGAAGAACGACGTGGTCTGGGGTGCGTTCAGCGACCAGTTGCAACGGATGCGTGACCGGTTCCGCGACCGGCCCGACGACGAGCCGCTCATGGACGCGGTGCGCACCGTCGTCGTGGACTTCAACCGCGTCGATGCCGCCGAGGTGCCCCGGCACCGCAGGCGGATGGAGCTGATCCTGCGGGTACCGGCGTTGCAGGCGCACTCGACGCTGCGTTACGCCGAGTGGCGGGCGGTGGTGGCCGAGTTCGCGGCGCTGCGCCTCGGGGTGTCGCCGAGGGAACTGCTGCCGCAGGCCATTGCCTACGCGGCGCTTGGCGTCGCGCTGGCCGCCTACGAGCACTGGCTGGCCCGCACCGACGTGGAGCTGTGCGAACTGCTCGACACCGCCATGGCAGCACTGGCGCAGGGCTTCGGCAACGACTGACCGGAGCCCCCACCCCGCGAGTCCCCCGCCCATGCCCGCGAGTTCTGCGCCCATGCCCGCGAGTTCTGCGTTGGCGGTCGCGAGTTCCGCGTTCAGGTGGTGTGCGCCCGCGCGCGCCCACGAGCACCGGAGCGTCGGACTCGCCGCCCGGAGTGCAGAACTCGCGGGCGAGAGTGCAGGACTCGCCGCCCGGAGTGCAGAACTCGCGGGCGAGAGTGTGGGACTCGCGGGTGGGAGCGGTCAGCTCGGCAGCTCGAGCTTCAGGATCTCCGCCGAAGCCTCACCCTGCGGGGTGCGGTAGGTGATCTTGTCGCCCTGCTTGTGCCCCTCGATGGCGCGGCCAAGTGGGCTGTCTGCGGTCAGCGAGGACACGTCGTCCTCCTCCGCCTCGTCGGCGATCCCGACGACGACCATGTCCTCGACACTTCCGTCGCCGAACTTCAGCGTCACCTTGGTCCCGGAAGGCAGTCCCGAGTCCTGCTCACCCACCGGCCCGCCGTGCAGCAGGTCGCTGATCTGGCTGATCCGCTGGTCGAGCCTTGACACCACCTCGGCGCGTTCGAGCAAGTCGGCCTGGTCGGCGCTGTCGCCGAGCGGGTCGTCACCGAGCCGCGGCGCCAGCGCCTCCCTCTGCTCACGTAGCTGTTCGAGCTCACGCTCCAGCCTGGCACGGGTGGCCGGGCTCAAGCCTCCGGTCGACGTCATTCGTCCATTGTCAGGGTTGAGCGCCAGGCTCGCCATGTGATTGATCAGCGGCCGTAACCCGCCTTGCGTAACGCCTCCGCCATCGCGCCACCCGCGGCCGCTCCCCGGTCACCTCCCTTGCGGGCGCGCTGACCCCCGCCGCCCTGGTTGCCAGGCTTGCCCTGCCTGCGCTCGCGCTTGCCGCCCTGGGGCCCGCGCTCACCGGGGGTGGCCTCGTCGTCCAGTCGCAGCGTCAGCGAAATCCGCTTTCGTGCCACGTCCACGTCCAGCACCTTCACGCGCACCACGTCACCCGGCTTGACGATCTCGCGCGGGTCCTTCACGAAATCGCGCGACATCGCCGAGACATGCACGAGGCCGTCCTGGTGCACGCCGACGTCGACGAAGGCGCCGAACGCCGCCACGTTGGTGACCACGCCCTCCAGGGTCATGCCAGGCTTCAGATCCGCCATTGTCTCAACGCCTTCGGCGAAGCTGGCCGTCTTGAACTCCGGACGCGGGTCACGCCCGGGCTTCTCCAACTCGGCGAGGATGTCGGTGACCGTGGGCAACCCAAAGGTGTCGTCGACGAACTCCTGCGGTGACAGCTTGCGCAGTGTCCTGGAGTCGCCGATGAGCTCGGCGATGCCGATGCCCGTCCGGTCCACGATCCGCCTGACCACCGGATATGCCTCCGGGTGGACGCTGGAGGAGTCCAGCGGGTCGTCCCCGCTCGGGATGCGCAGGAAGCCCGCGCACTGCTCGAACGCCTTCGGCCCGAGCCGGGGGACGCTCTTGAGCGCGTCCCTGGTGCGGAACGGGCCGTTGCTGTCGCGATGCTCGACGATGTTCTCCGCCAGCCCGGAACCGATGCCCGACACCCGGCTCAGCAACGGCGCCGATGCCGTGTTGACGTCGACACCCACGGCGTTCACGCAGTCCTCCACCACCGCGTCCAGTGACCGCGACAGCTTCGACTCCGCCAGATCGTGCTGGTACTGGCCGACTCCGATCGACTTGGGATCGATCTTCACCAGTTCGGCGAGCGGGTCCTGCAACCTCCTGGCGATGGAGACCGCGCCACGCAGCGACACGTCGAGCTCGGGCAGTTCCTGTGCCGCGTAGGCCGAAGCCGAGTACACCGACGCCCCCGCCTCGGACACCACGATCTTGGTCAGCTTCAGTTCCGGTGCCAGCTTGACCAGCTCACCGGCGAGCTTGTCGGTCTCCCTGGAAGCCGTGCCGTTGCCGATGGCGACGAGTTGCACGCCGTGCTCGCGGGCGAGCTTCTCCAGCGTCACCAGCGCGTCGTTCCAGCGCGACTGCGGCTTGTGCGGGTAGATCGTGTCGGTGGCGACGACCTTGCCGGTGCCGTCGACCACGGCCACCTTCACCCCCGTGCGGTAGCCGGGGTCGAGTCCCATCGTGGGCCTTCCCCCCGCAGGCGCGGCCAGCAACAGGTCGCGCAGGTTGGCGGCGAACACCCGCACGGCCTCGTCCTCGGCCGCTTGCCGCAGCCGCATGCGCAGGTCGATGCCGAGGTGCAGCAGGATCTTGGTGCGCCATGCCCAGCGGACGGTGTCGCACAGCCACCGGTCGGCGGGCCTGCCCTCGTCGCTGATGCCGAACCGCTGCGCGATGCGGGTTTCGTAGTCACCGGCCTCCGCGCCCGGCTCGTCGGGTTCGGTGCTCAGGTCGAGCACCTCCTCCTTCTCTCCGCGAAACAGCGCGAGGACGCGGTGCGAGGGCAGCTTGGTGAACGGCTCGGCGAAGTCGAAGTAGTCGGAGAACTTGGCCCCCTTGGTTTCCTTGCCTTCCCGAACCTTCGATGTCACCCAACCGCGTGACCACATGCGTTCACGGAGTTCGCCGATGAGGTCGGCGTCCTCGGCGAAGCGTTCGACGAGGATCGCGCGTGCGCCGTCCAGCGCCGCGGCCGCGTCGGCGACACCCTTGTCGGCGTCGACGAACAGCGCCGCGGCGGCCTTCGGGTCCTTGGTGGGGTCGCCGAGCAGGCCGTCGGCGAGCGGTTCGAGCCCGGCCTCCCGCGCCACCTGCGCCTTCGTCCTGCGCTTGGGCTTGTAGGGCAGGTAGATGTCCTCCAGCCGAGCCTTGGAGTCGGCAGCCATGATGCGGGCTCGCAACTCGTCGTCAAGCTTGCCCTGTGCCTGCACCGAATCCAGGATCGCGGTGCGTCGCTCCTCGAGTTCGCGCAGGTAACGAAGGCGTTCCTGCAGGGTGCGAAGCTGGCCGTCGTCGAGCCCGCCGGTCACCTCCTTGCGGTAGCGCGCGATGAAGGGCACCGTCGACCCTTCGTCGAGCAGGGTCACCGCTGCCTGCACCTGGGCGGGGCGGGCGCCGAGCTCTTCGGCGATCTTTCGATGAATGGACACCATCTCAGCCACGACGGGCATTGTGCCCTGCTCGATATGAGGCATGATCTGCCCATGGCCGAACACGACCTCAAGCCACGCAGTCGCGAAGTGACCGACGGCCTCGAGCGGGCCGCCGCGCGGGGGATGCTGCGCGCCGTGGGCATGGGTGACGACGACTTCGCCAAGCCACAGATCGGCATCGCCTCGTCGTGGAACGAGATCACCCCCTGCAACCTGTCGCTGAAACGGCTGGCCGAGGCCAGCAAGCAGGGTGTGCACGCCGAAGGCGGGTTCCCGCTGGAATTCGGCACGATCTCGGTCAGCGACGGCATCTCCATGGGGCATGAGGGGATGCACTTCTCGCTGGTGTCACGCGAGATCATCGCCGATTCGGTGGAGACGGTCATGGAGGCCGAGCGGCTTGACGGCACCGTGTTGCTCGCCGGGTGCGACAAGAGCCTGCCCGGCATGTTGATGGCTGCCGCGCGGCTGGATGTCGCCGCTGTGTTCGTCTACGCGGGTTCGATCCTGCCCGGCCGCGTCGACGACCGCGAGGTGACGATCATCGACGCGTTCGAGGCGGTGGGGGCCTGCGCCCGGGGCCTCATCAGCCGAGAGGAGGTCGACCGCATCGAGCGGGCCATCTGTCCCGGCGAGGGTGCGTGCGGCGGCATGTACACGGCCAACACCATGGCCTGCGCAGCCGAGGCGCTGGGCATGTCGCTGCCCGGTTCCGCGAGCCCGCCATCGGTGGACCGGCGTCGCGACCGGCTCGCGAGGGCCAGCGGCGAGGCGGTGGTCGAACTGCTGCGGCACGGCATCACCGCGCGCGACATCCTCACCAGGGAGGCGTTCGAGAACGCGATCGCGGTGGTGATGGCGCTGGGCGGTTCCACGAACGCGGTGCTGCACCTGCTCGCGATCGCCCACGAGGCGGGAGTACCGCTGAGCCTGGACGACTTCTCCCGCGTCGGCGACCGGGTGCCGCACCTTGCCGACGTCAAACCGTTCGGCAGGCACGTGATGACGGCGGTCGATCGGGTCGGCGGCGTGCCGGTGGTGATGAAGGCACTGCTTGACGCCGGGTTGCTGCACGGCGACTGCCTCACGGTGACGGGGAAGACACTGGCGGAGAACCTCGCCGAACTGACCCCGCCCGAACTCGACGGCGAAGTGATCCGCTCGCTCGCCGACCCGATTCACCCGACCGGCGGACTGACGATCCTGCACGGCAGCCTGGCACCCGAGGGTGCGGTGGTGAAGAGCGCGGGCTTCGACACCGCCAGATTCGAGGGGACGGCGCGGGTGTTCGACGGCGAGCAGGCCGCCATGGACGCGCTCGGTGAACTGAAGGCGGGCGACGTGGTGGTGATCCGCCAGGAGGGCCCGCGAGGCGGGCCCGGCATGCGGGAAATGCTGGCGGTGACCGGTGCGATCAAGGGAGCCGGGCTGGGCAAGGACGTGCTGCTGCTCACCGACGGCCGGTTCTCGGGCGGAACCACCGGCCTGTGCGTCGGCCACGTGGCGCCCGAGGCCGCGCACGGTGGCCCGATCGCGTTCGTCCGCGACGGTGACCCGATCGTGCTGGACATGACGAATCGCACGCTCGACCTCGGGATCAGTGAGGACGAACTGGAGCGCAGGCGCGAGGGGTGGCAGCTGCCGCCGGTCACCAGCCGATCCGGGGTGTTGCGCAAGTACGCCCAACTGGTCGGCACGGCCGCGCGGGGCGCCGTCTGCTCCTGACGCCGCCCGCGCCTCGGCTACTCGTGCGGGTGGGGCTCAGGCCAGCAGTGCAGCGATCTCGGTCTGGACCTGCCCTGGCGAGACGGTGGGCTCGAAGCGGCGAACCACGGCGCCGTCGCGGTCGACGAGGAACTTCGTGAAGTTCCACTTCACCTCGTCGGTGCCGATCGCCTCGGGCCGTGAGTTCTTGACGTGCTCGTACAGCGGCCCGGAATCGGGGCCGAAGTCGCCGGGAGCCTGCTCGCGTAGATAGGCGAACAGCGGGTCCGCCGTGGTGCCGTTGACATCGACCTTGGCGAAGACGGGGAAGGTGACGTCGTAGGTGGTGGAGCAGAATCGCTGGATCTCGTCGTTGGTGCCGGGTTCCTGACCGCCGAACTGGTTGCAGGGGAAGGCGAGGATCTCCAGACCGCGATCCTTGCAGGTCCGGTACATCTCCTCGAGGCCTTCGTACTGCGGTGTCAGGCCACACTTGCTGGCCACGTTCACGATCAACAGGACGCGGCCCTTGTACTCGGCCAGCGAACGGATCTCGCCGTCGGCGGTGAGGACGCGGAACTGGTGCACACTCATAGCCCGGCACTGTTTCACCCCGTACTGGGGGTTCGACATGACGTGCGCCACACTTGAGGGCGTCGGCGATTCCGCTCGTGAAGGGACGGTGTGCTCGTGAAGGCGACCGCGCTGGTTACCGGAGGCACCGGTGGTCTGGGCACCGCCGTGACCAAGGCTCTGCTCGCACAGGGCTGGCGGGTGGTGGTTCCGTGGATCGAGGAGTCCGAGTTGGACCGGCTCGACGCGGCGGAGAACCTGGAGTTGGTGCGCGCGGACCTGTTCGACCCCGATGACGCGGCTCGGTGTGCCGAACTCGCCGCGAGCAAGCACTCCGCGCCGTTTCGAGCGGTGGCCAACCTGGTCGGTGGGTTCGCGGTCGGGCAGAAGGTGCACCAGACACCTGTCGAGGAGTTCGAGCGGCTGCTGCGGCTGAACCTACGGCCCACCTACCTGGTCAGCCAGGCGGCTCTGCCGCGCCTGCTCGAGGCGGGTGGCGGTTCGATCGTCTGCGTGTCGAGCCAGGCGGCGTTGCGCCCGTTCCCCGGTGCCTCGGGTTATGTGACCTCCAAAGCGGCCGTGCTGGCGCTGGTGGACGCGCTGGACGCCGAGTACGCGAGCGATGGTGTGCGGGTCAACGCGGTACTGCCGACCATGATCGACACGCCGGGGAATCGGGCCGCGCAGCCAGACGCCGACCCCAGCGGTTGGACCCCACCGGAGAAGATCGCGGAGGTGATCGCCTTCCTGTGCGGTGACGCCTCCGGGGTGGTCAGCGGGGCACACATCCCCGTCTGACGCCCGCGAGTCCCCCGCCCAGGCCCGCGAGTCCTGCGTTCGGGCCCGCGAGTGCTGCGTTCGGGCCCGCGAGTGCTGCGTTCGGGCCCGCGAGTGCTGCGTTCGGGCCCGCGAGTTGGGCGTTCGAGGAGATCTTGCGGCAGTCTGTGGCCGACGCGAGTGCGGGGACCGACCCCGACCGGAGTGCAGAACTCGGGCTCTGGAGCGCAGGACTCGCGGTCCGAAGTGCAGGACTCGCGGTCCGGAGTGCAGAGTTCGCGGGCGAGAGTGCAGAACTCGTCGTCTGGAGTGCAGAGATCGCGGGCAGGAGTGGGGGACTCGCGGGGTTCACGCTCCTTCGTCTTCCAGGTCGCCTTCCACGCGTAGGTAGATCTCCCGCATACGGTCCAGCAACTCCGGGTCCGGCTGCTCCCACAAGCCGCGGTCGGCCGCCTCGTTCAGCCGCTCGATGATGCCCCGAAGCGCCCACGGGTTGGACTGCGTGAGGAAGTCCTGGTTCTGCTTGTCCAGCACGTAGGACTCGGCCAGCCGCTCGTACATCCAGTCGCCCACCACCCCGGCGGTGGCGTCGAAGCCGAACAGGTAGTCCACGGTGGCCGCGAGCTCGAACGCGCCCTTGTAGCCGTGCCGCCGCATCGCGGCCAGCCAGCGCGGGTTGACCACCCTAGCTCGGAACACGCGTGCGGTCTCCTCGGTCAGCGTGCGCGTGCGCACCGCGTCCGGCGCCGTGCTGTCGCCGACGTAGGAGGCGGGGGCAGAACCCGTGAGTGCCCGCACCGTCGCGATCATGCCGCCGTGGTACTGGAAGTAGTCGTCGGAGTCGGCGATGTCGTGTTCCCTGGTGTCGGTGTTCTTCGCCGCCACCTGAATCCGCCGGTAGGAGCGTTCCATGTCGTCGCGGGCGGGCGCGCCGTCCAGCCCCCTGCCGTAGGCGTAGCCACCCCACACCGCGTACACCTCGGCGAGGTCGGAGTCGTCGCGCCAGTTCCCCGAGTCGATCAACGGCAGCAGCCCCGCGCCGTAGGCACCTGGCTTCGAGCCGAAGATCCGCGCGGTGGCGCGTCGCTCGTCGCCGTGGGCGGCGAGGTCGGCCTTCACGTGCGCGGCGACGAAGTTGTCCCGCTCCGGCTCGTCCAGACCGGCCACCAGCCGCACCGCGTCGTCGAGCAGGTCGATCACGTGCGGGAAGGCATCGCGGAAGAAGCCGCTGATACGAACCGTCACATCGATCCTGGGCCTGCCGAGTTCGGCGAGCGGGATGGGCTCGATCCCGACGACACGGCGCGAAGCCTCGTCCCACACCGGCTGCACCCCGAGCAGGGCGAGCACTTCGGCGGCGTCGTCGCCGGAGGTGCGCATCGCGGAGGTGCCCCACACCGACAGCCCCACCGAGCGCGGCCACTCACCAGTCTCGGTGCGGTAGCGGCGCAGCAGCGAGTCGGCCAGCGCCTGGCCGGTCTCCCACGCGAGCCTGCTGGGCACCGCCTTCGGGTCGACGGTGTAGAAGTTGCGCCCGGTGGGCAACACGTTCACCAGCCCGCGCAGCGGTGAGCCACTCGGCCCGGCGGGCACGTAGCCGCCGTCGAGCGCGTGCAACACCGCGTCCAACTCCGCACCCGTTCCCGCGAGCCGGGGCACGATCTCGGTCGCCGCGAACCGCAGCACCTCGGCCACCGAGCCCGCCCTGCCCCGGCACACGGTTTCCACGGCCTCGCTCGCCCAGCCACGCTCCTCCATGGCCTCGACCAGCTCGCGTGCCTGCCGCTCAATATCGTCCACTTCGGACATCGGGGAGTCCTCGGTGAGGCCGAGCGCGGTACGCAACCCCGGTATCGCGCCCCTCGTACCACCCCACACCTGCTGCGCGCGCAGCATCGCCAGCACGAGGTTGACTCGCGCCTCACCGACGGGTGCCTCGCCCAGAACGTGCAGCCCGTCGCGGATCTGGGCGTCCTTGACCTCGCACAGCCAGCCGTCGAGGTGCAGCAGGAAGTCGTCGAACTCCGCGTCGTGCGGCCGCTGCGACACGCCGAGGTCGTGGTCGAGCTTCGCCGCCTGGATGAGCGTCCAGATCTGCTGGCGGATCGCGGGCAGCTTCGCCGGGTCCATCGCGGCGATGTTGGCGTGCTCGTCCAGCAACTGCTCCAGCTTGGCGAGGTCGCCGTAGCTTTCCGCACGAGCCATCGGTGGCACCAGGTGATCCACGATGGTGGCGTGCGCCCTGCGTTTGGCCTGCGCTCCCTCACCGGGATCGTTGACGAGGAACGGGTAGATCAGCGGCAGGTTTCCCAGCACGGCGTCGGGGGCGCAGGCAGCCGAGAGCCCGGCGTTCTTGCCTGGCAGCCACTCCAGCGACCCGTGCTTGCCCAGGTGCACCACGGCGTGCGCGCCGAACTCCTCCTCCAGCCACCGGTAGGCCGCCAGGTAGTGATGGCTCGGCGGCAGGTCGGGGTTGTGGTAGATGGCGACCGGGTTCTCCCCGAAGCCGCGTGGAGGCTGGATCATCAGCACCACGTTGCCCGCCCGCAGCGATGCGAGCACGATGTCGCCGCCGTCAACGTACAGCTCACCGGGCGGCTCGCCCCAGTGCTCGATCATGTCCGAGCGCAACTGCCCGGGCAGCCGGGCGAACCATTCGCGGTAGCGGGCGAGCGGCACCCGGATCGGGTTGCCGCAGAGCTGCTCCTCGGTGAGCCACTCGGGGTCCTGGCCTCCCGCGGCGATGAGCGCGTGGATGAGCGCGTCACCGTCGGGAACGTCGGTCCCGGTCGGGTCGACACCCGGGAAGGCGTCCGGGCCGAGGTCGTAGCCACCCTCACGCAGCAGCCGCAGCAACCGAACCGCCGAGGCCGGGGTGTCCAGCCCCACCGCGTTTCCCACGCGGGAATGCTTCGTCGGGTAGGCCGACAGCAGCAACGCGACGCGACGCTCCCGCGCGGGCGTGTGCCGCAGCCGGGCGTGGGAGAGCGCGATCCCCGCCACGCGCGCGGCCCGCTCCCGGTCGGGCACGTAGCGGGGCAGTCCGTCGGCGTCGACTTCCTTGAAGGAGAACGGCACCGTGATGATCCTGCCGTCGAACTCGGGCACCGCCATCTGGTTGCCCGCGTCCATCGGGGAGAGCCCCTCGTCGTTGTCCTGCCAGGTCCGCCGGTCGCTGGTCAGGCACAACGCCTGCAACATCGGCACGTCCAGCGCGGCGAGTTCGGCCACGCTCCACGACTCGTCGTCGCCGCCCGCGCCTGCCTCGGCGGGCCGGGTGCCTCCTGCCGCGAGAACGGTCACCACGAGCACGTCGGCCTCGCGTAGCCGGTCCAGCAGTTCGGGTTCGGTGCGGCGAAGCGACGCGCAGTAGATCGGCAGCGCCCGCCCGCCCGCGGCTTCGACCTCGTCGGCCAGCGTTTCCACGAAGGCGGTGTTCCCGGCGAGGTGATGAGCCCGGTAGTACAGGATCGCCACCACCGGGCCGTCGCGCTCGGGTCGCGGCAGCACACCCCAGGACGGTTGCTCGACGGGCGGGTCGAACCCGTCGCCGGTCAGCAGCAGCGTGTCGGAGAGGAACCGGTGCAGTTGCGCCAGGTTTTCGGGGCCACCGTGCGCGAGGTAGGTGTGGGCCTCGGTGGCGATACCCGCGGGCACGGTGGAAAGCGCCATCAGTTCGGCGTCCGGCGACTGCTCGCCGCCGAGCACCACGACGTGCGCGCCGCTTTCCCGCACCTGCGCGAGCCCTTCCGGCCAGGTGCGTTCGGTGCCGAGGATGCGCACCACGACGATCGGTGCGTCCCGCAGCAGACCGGGCAGTTCGGCCAGGTCGAGCCTGGCGGGGTTGGCCATGCGGTACTCGGCACCGCTCGTGCGGGCACTGAGCAGGTCGGTGTCCGAGGTGGACAGCAGCAAGATCACGGAAGAGCCCTCCTTGACGGTTCACTGTCGAGTCCATGACCCCATGCCGTCAAGGTGATCTCCGCGTCGTCGCCGTGCGCGTGGTGAGGCTCGCACGCCGAGGGCACCGTGCGGCTCCTACAGTGGGCGCGTGCCAAGCCGTACCCGTCCCGACGCCTGCCCAGGGGTGCTCGCCACCCATGAGGCCGCCGACGGCCCGCTCGCCAGGGTCCGGCTGCCCGGTGGGCGGTTGCGGGCCGAGCAGGGGCGGCTGCTCGCCGACTGCGCCGACGAACTCGGTGACGGCGCCGTTCACCTCACGTCCAGGGGCAACCTGCAGCTGCGGGCCGTGCGCGACACCGAGGAGTTGGCAGAGCGCCTCAGCCACGCCGGACTGCTGCCCTCGGCCGGGCACGACCGGGTTCGCAACGTGTTGGCGTCCCCGCTCAGCGGCCTGCACGGCGGGTCGGCCGACGTCCGCCCACTGGTTGCCGCCCTGGACGAAGCCGTACGCAGCAGTGACGAGCTTGCCGACTTGCCCGGCCGGTTCCTGCTGGCTGTCGACGACGGCAGGGGCGACGTCGCCTGCGAGGGCGCCGACGCGTGCTGGCGGGCGACGAGCCCGCTGGAGGGTGCGCTGCTGCTCGACGGCGCCGACACCGGGCTGCGCGTGCCCGCGTCCGCTGCGGCCTCGGCGCTGGTGGAGCTGGCACTGGCGTTCCAGCGCGTACGCGGGCGCGCATGGCGAGTCGGTGAACTCGACGACGAAGGCAGGGCCGCTGTGCTCGATTCGGCGCGGCCACTCGCGCGCCGAGTCGAACCCGCACGGTTGCCCTTGAGTGGCCCGCCGCCGGTCGGTACGTACGGCCGTGTCGTGGTGGCCGCCGCACCCTTCGGCCGGCTTCGCGCCACGGTGTTGCGGTCCCTCGGCGAGCTTGTGGTCACCCCGTGGCGCACGCTGGTGGTCACCGGCGTGGCCGGTCAGCGGCTGGCGGACATGGGGCTCGTGGTCGACCCGGAAGCGCCCTCGCTGCGAGTGAGCGCGTGCATCGGCTCGCCCGGCTGCGCCAAGTCGCGCTCCGACGTGCGAGCCGACGCCACGGCCGTGCTGGACCTCGGTGTGAGGGCACACTTCTCCGGCTGCGAACGCCGCTGCGGCAGACCGCGTGAACCGCACGTCGATGTGCTGGCCGACGAAGGCGGCTACCGCGTCGAAGGAAACCTCGTACCCACCGCCGAACTCGGCAACGCACTGAAAGGACGGCTGTGATCGACTACATCCGCGACGGCGCCGAGATCTACCGGCACTCCTTCGCCACGATCCGCGAGGAGGCGGATCTGGCGATCCTGCCCGACGACATCGCCACGGTGGCGGTGCGGATGATCCACTCCTGCGGCATGGTCGATCTGGTCGACGATCTTGCCTACACCCTTGAGGTGGTCGAGGCGGGCAGGCAGGCACTGCGCGACGGTGCTCCGGTGCTGTGCGACGCGGAGATGATCGCCAGCGGCATCACGCGAAGGCGACTGCCCTCGGGCAACGACGTGGTGTGCACCCTTTCCGACGAGCGAGTGCCCGGCCTGGCCGAGCGGATGGGCACCACCCGCTCCGCCGCCGCGCTCGAGCTGTGGCGCGACGCGCTGCCCGGTTCGGTCGTGGCCATCGGCAACGCGCCCACCGCGCTGTTCCGACTGCTCGAACTGCTCGACGAGGGGGTCGGCGCGCCCGCGGCGATCATCGGCACGCCGGTGGGCTTCGTCGGCGCGGCGGAGTCCAAGCAGGCGCTCATCGACCTCGCTCCCGCGCCCTACCTCGCGGTCCGCGGTCGCAGGGGCGGCAGCGCCATGGCCGTCGCGGCCGTGAACGCCATCGCGACCGAGGAGGAGCTGTGAGCACGGGCAGGCTGTACGGCGTCGGTCTCGGACCCGGTGACCCGGAGCTGCTGACGATCCGCGCTGCCCGCCTCATCGGCGAGGCCGACGTCATCGCATTCCACTGCGCCAGGCACGGCCGCAGCATCGCCCGCTCGGTGGCGCAGCCCTACCTGCGGGAGGGCCAGCTCGAAGAGCGGCTGATGTACCCGGTGACCACCGAGACCACCGACCACCCCGGCGGGTACGAGGGCGCCATCGAGGAGTTCTACGAACTGTCGGCCAAGCGGCTAGCACAGCACCTCGACGCGGGGCGCGACGTGGTGGTGCTGTGTGAGGGAGACCCGTTCTTCTACGGCTCCTACATGTACATGCACGAGCGGCTCGCCGACCGTTACGAGGCGCACGTCGTGCCAGGAGTGACCTCGGTGAGCGCCGCGGCGGCGGTGCTCGGCAAACCGTTGGTGCAGCGTGACGAGGTGCTGACGCTGCTGCCCGGCACCCTGCCTGCGCCGGAGTTGGCGCGGCGGCTGGCCGACACCGACGCCGCCGCCGTGCTCAAGCTCGGCCGCACGTTCGGCTCGGTGCGGCAGGCGCTGGAGGAGTCCGGCAGGCTCGGCGACGCCAGTTACGTGGAGCGGGCCACCTGGAGCAGCCAGCGAGTGGAGCCGTTCGCCGAGGTCGATCCCGCGACCGTGCCCTACTTCTCCGTCGCGGTGGTGCCCGCGTACTCGCGCGGCAAGCCGGGCGCGAAGCGAGAACCACGCGCCCGCGAGGCACGTGGCGAGGTGACCGTGGTCGGGCTCGGGCCATCGGGCCCGGAATGGACCACTCCGGAGGCCGAGCAGGCACTGGCACGAGCCGACCACCTGGTGGGGTACGGCCCCTACCTGGCGAGGGTCGCGCAACGGGCGGGGCAGCGGCGGCACGCCTCGGGAAACCGGGTGGAGGCCGACCGCGCGGCGCAGGCGTTGGACCTCGCGCTCGACGGCGCGAGCGTGGCGGTGGTGTCCTCCGGCGACCCCGGGGTGTTCGCGATGGCCTCGGCGGTGCTGGAGCAGGCCGAGTCGCCGCGCTGGGCGGGCGTGTCGGTCCGGGTGCTGCCAGGGGTGACGGCGGCGCAGGCGGCGGCGGCCAGGGTGGGCGCGCCGCTGGGACACGACTACTGCGTCTTGTCGCTTTCGGACCGGTTGAAGCCATGGGAGGTCATCGAGCGCAGGCTGAAAGCCGCGGCCGAGGCCGACCTCGTCGTCGCGATCTACAACCCGGCCTCGCGCAGCCGCACCACGCAACTGGCCTCGGCACGCGAGGTGCTGCTGGCACACCGTGACCCGCGCACCCCGGTGGTGGTGGCGCGTGACGTGGGAGGTGCGCAGGAGGCCGTGCGGGTGGACACGCTCGCGGAACTCGATCCGGCCACCGTGGACATGCGGTGCCTGCTCATCGTCGGGTCGTCACGCACGCGGGTGCGCGAGCAACCCGACGGCACGAGCGTGGTGTGGACACCACGGCACTACGAGTCGGGCTGAGCCGGCTCAGCGGGTGGGTGCCGAACCGTCGGGCTGTTGCGGGCCAGGACCGGGTGACCACCAGCCCGGACGTACCTCCTCGCCACGGATGACATGGGGCGGGTTGCCGTCGGTGTAGGGGTCCACCTCCTCCAGCGTGCCCCACGGCTGTCCCGGCGCGCCCCGCAGGAAGCTTGGCACCTCGGGCTGGTCGGCCAACTCCTCCAGGTAACCGAGCGGTCCACCCGTCGTGCTGCTCGCCCAGTCGGCCTCGCTTGCCAGCGAGCCGGCCGTCAGGTGGTAGGCGGGCACCTCCGCGATGCCGTCGGTGATCTTCATCGGCGTCAGGCACGGGTAGACGAACGAGGCGGGCCAGTCCATGTACACCGGCGCGTCACCGACCTTGTCGGTGAGCGTGGTGAACGTCGGCACGCGCGGCGCGGTGACGGCGACCCAGCCGTCCTCGGTGAGGTCGTCGTCGACGGCCACGATGCGGGCGGCGGTGGCGCCCTCCGGCGCGTCGGCGAGGCCGAGCCGGACGTCGGCCCACTCGTCGGAGCCCGCGCCCGGCGCCAGTACCTCCGCGTCGCCGACCACCCGGAAACCCTCCGGTGTCGGCTCGCCGTACTGCACAGCCACGCTGGTGGCCTTCGCGCTCGGCGAGTTGACGGCCACCACTATCTGACCTTGCTTCGGACTGCTCGCGAGGTCGTACCACTGGGTGCGCAGCCTGCCGGTGGGGTTGACGGTCTCGCTGTAGCTGCTCCACATCGCCACGTTGCTGGGCGTGAAGCCGTGCGGCGGCTCCGCCAGCGGATCGCCGGACAGCAGCGGTTGGTCGTGGAACCCGGTCTGGACCGCCTGGTTGCCGTCGACAGGTTGCGGCAACGGTCCCGGCCGGGCCTGCGGATCGACGGTGCGTTGCTGTGCGGCGGGCACCGGCACCAGCATGCTGGAAACCGGATCGCGTTCCACCATCACGTAGTCGCCGAGCCCGCAGCTGGAGCCGGTGAGGTGCTCGACGTTGGCCGCACCCAGGCTGTACGTGCCGGACTGCTCCTGGATGGCCTTCACCATGCTGCCGAACTCGGTCAGCGCCACCAGCCCGCACACCACCACGATCGCGAGCGAGCCACGCCACAGCGCGAGTCCCCTGCGCTCGGGAAGCGGGGGAGGAGCGCCGGGCCGCTGCGCGCGGATGTTCTCGATGAAGGCGATCACCGCGGCCACCCCCGCGGCCGCGAGCAGCAGCGTCGAAAGCTGGATGCCTGCCAGCTGTGGCGGCATGTTGTACCAGGGCACGCCCATCTTCGACACGAACCAGTACGCGTTCGGACCGGTGACGGCCAGTGCCGCCACCACGAGCAGCCCCGAAACGAACGCGGCGCGGTTGCGTTTGGAACGCAGCACCGACCCGCTGGTGGCCAGTGCGGTCAACGCTGCCATGGCCGCGCCGACGGCGGCGAACGCGCCGAAATGGTGGGTCCATTTGGTGGGCGTGAGAGCCAGCAGCAGGAAGAACAACACCACCGTGGCGATCAGACGCCTGCTCGGCCCCAGCGCGGCACCCGGAATGCGGCCGCGGCGTAGCAACACCACGAGGCAGGCTCCCGTGCACAGCAGTAGCAGCAGCACGGGAAAGCGGCGGGTGGCCGAGCCGTCGGCTGTCGGGCTGAACAGCAACTGGTAGCGCATCAGTTCCTGGAACCACGAAAGGCTCGGTCCGACCTGGTTGCGCAGCCGCGAGGCCTCGTACACCGTCGCGGCCGTCTGGTCGGCGAACACCGCGAACAGCACCAGAACGCCGGAGGCCAGTATCGGCGCGAGCACGGCCGCCCAGCCCTGCCTCGCCCGTTGTCGCAGCAGGTGGAACAGTGGCCTGCCTGCGACGAGGAACGGGGCGACCGCGATCAGCCCTGTCGGTGTGGCCGCGAGCGTGAACGCCGCCGCGAGCAGACCGAGGCACAGCGGCAGCAGCCTTCGGGTCACCAGAGCGCGTTCCACGGCGCACAGCGCCAGCAGTGAACCCACGGCGGCGACCGGTTCGGGCCGCACGCCGTTGTTGAACGGCAACCACCACACCAGGAACACGGTGGCGGCCGCCCAGCCCGCCGCCCGGCTGGTGCGGACCTCCTTGCCCAGCCTCGGCATGACCTCCCTGGTGATCAGCAGCCAACTGAGCACACCCAGCAGGAACGACGGCAGCCTTATCCACGGCGGCGCGACGCTGACCTGCGCCATCGCCTCGTAGACGTGGTAGAACCAGCCGAACGGAGCCTCGGCGACCCCGAACCACCGGTGGTAGTTGGTGAGATATCCGGCGTCCTCCACAACGCGCGACATCGTGAGGATGTAGCCGTCGTCGGAGGTCACCGGGCCGATGAACACCCAGGCGCCGAGTGCGCCGAACACGGTCAGGTCGCGGCCGTTGAGCCGCCACCAGCCCACGGGCGCCCAGCGTGGCGCGCGGCGGGCGAATCCCGCGTCAAGGCGGTTGACCGCGATCAGGCACCCGATCATCGCCAGCACACCTAGGGCGCCCACCAGGAGTTTCAACACCGTCGGCGACGACTGGTAGCGGGTGTCGGGCGTGATGGACACGCCGAGGCCGGCGATGGGGTCCGCCCCGGCCTCGATCGCGGAGTAGATCCCGATGACACGGGGCCGCACGTCCCCAGACTCGTCGTGGACGACGGTGCCCGCGACCGTCAGCGTGGTGCGGACGGCGTCGGAGAAGAACCGGACATCGCAACCGGAAGCGGGCAGTGGTTGTTGCACGATCTGCTCACCGCGATTGGAAGCGATGAGCATTCCCCGGTCGACGTGCAGTTGCAGGCCCGCGCCGCCGTCGAGGCGGGCGGGCGGCACGGTGGAGAAGACCAGTGCCCTTCCCGCCGTCCGCGCGTCCAGCGAGCGCACCGTGTCACACGGCACGTCCACGGTCAGTTGCTGCGCCCAGTAGCCCGCGAGTGGCGCGTTGACCGCCGTGGTGTCCTCGCCCACCGGCCAGGTGATGCGCGCGGTCTCCTGCACGACCGGAAGGAACGGGAACGCGACGGCGCAGGCGGCCGCGACGAGTCCGAAGACGACAGCGAGCCGCCGCCATGGCGGGGTCCGTCTTCCGGTCCCCGCTCCGCGCGTGACAGGGTGTTCCGTTACCCCATCTGGCGTCTTCGCGTTGAGTGATGTGGCGGATCGCATCGGGCGTCACGCTAGCGGGCAGCACGTCAAGGCCGTGCGTGGGGATGGCCCCTCACCCGATCGAGCACCCAGGCCTCCGCGGCGTCCACACTGGTCACCGACTCGGTCACGGCGCGAGCCGGCCTGCGCACCACCACGACCGGTACCCGCAGCTGCCTCGCCGCGGTGAGTTTCGCGCTGGTCAGCGATCCACCGCTGTCCTTGGTGACCAGCACCTCGATCCGGTGCTCGCGCAGCAGCGCCAACTCGTCGGCGATCCGGTAGGGCCCCCTGCTCAGCAACACCTCCAGCCGTGGCGGCAGCGGTGGCTCCGGCGGATCGACACAGCGGGCGAGAAACCACACGTCGGCCACCTCGGCGAAGGCGGAAAGCCCCTGGCGGCCGCTGGTCAGGAACGCGCGGGACCCCAGGGAAGGCAGTACTGCCGCGGCTTCGGACAGCGTGTCGACCCAGCGCCAGTCGTCGCCGGGCGCGGGCACCCAACCCGGCCGTTCCAGCCGTAGCAGCGGCACGCCCGCCAGCGCCGTACCTCGAACCGCGGACTCCCCGATGCGTTCGGCGAACGGGTGTGTGGCGTCCACCACAGCGGCGACGTCGTGCGCGGCAAGCCAGTCGGCGAGGCCGTTCGGTCCGCCGAACCCGCCGATGCGGACCTCGCCCTCCGGCAGCCTCGGCGAGGCCACCCTGCCCGCCAGTGAGGACACCACGCGCACTCCGGAGGCCACCAAGGCAGCGGCCAGCGCGCGAGCTTCGGAGGTGCCGCCGAGGATCAGAACGGGCCGGGCGATACTTGCCACGGTGAGAGTGTGACCGAACTTCGTTACGGCTGGACGACCGGTGCCTGCGCCACCGCCGCGACCACCGCCGCCTACACCGCGCTGCTGACCGGTGAGTTCCCCGACCCGGTCGAGGTGCTGCTGCCCAAGGGAAGGCGCCCCGCGTTCGCGCTGGCCACGCAACGGCTGGGGGACGGCTCGGCGACCGCGGGCGTGGTCAAGGACGCGGGGGACGACCCGGACGTGACCCACGGGGCCCTCGTCGTGTCCACGGTTTCGCCGGGGCCGCCGGGCAGCGGCGTGGTGTTTCGGGCGGGGGAGGGTGTCGGCACGGTCACGCTGCCGGGGCTGCCGTTGCCGGTCGGCGAGCCCGCGATCAACCCGGTGCCGCGCGAGCTGATGACAACGGCCGTGCAGCGGGTCGCCCGGCGGCACGGGCAGCAGGCCGACGTCGTGGTGGAGATCTCCATCCCGCACGGCGAAAGCATGGCTCGACACACCTGGAACCCCAGGCTGGGCATCGTCGGCGGGCTTTCGGTGCTCGGCACGACCGGGGTGGTGGTGCCCTACTCGTGCTCGGCGTGGATCGACAGCATTCGGCGGGGCGTGGACGTGGCCAGGGCACTGGGTCATCGGCATGTCGCGGGCGCGGTCGGCAACACCTCGGAGCGGGCCGTGGCGCGGCTGTACCAGCTGCCCGACACCGCGTTGCTGGACATGGGTGACTTCGCCGGAGCCGTGCTGAAGTACCTGCGGGCCAACCCGGTGCCGAGGCTTTCGCTGGCAGGCGGGTTCGCGAAGCTGTCGAAACTCGCCGCGGGCTACCTGGACCTGCATTCCAAGCGGTCACAGGTGGACCTGGGACTGCTGGCCCAGTTGGCGCGCGAGGCGGGGCACGCCGACGTAGCCGTTCCGATCGAGCGTGCCAACACCGCGCTGCACGCGCTACAACTGGCGCACGAGCACGGCCTGCCGCTGGGCGACCTGGTGGCGAGCCGGGCGCGGCGAACGGCGCTGGAAGTGCTGGCGGGTGCCGCCGTGGAGGTGGACGTGGTCGTGGTCGACCGCGCCGGTGTCATCGTCGGGCGCTGCGGGCCGTAGGCGGAGCGCTCAGGCCCGCTCGCGGGCGGCGGAGTACAGGAAGCTGTCCGGGAAGTCGGCCGCCGCCAGCACCCGCCCGACGAAGATCACGGCGGCGCGGGTGATGCCCGCCTCGCGCACCTGTTCGGCGATGTCGGCCAGCGTGCCTCGCACCACGACCTCGCCGGGTTGGCTGGCCAGCGCGACCGCCGCCGCCGGGCAGTCGGGCCCGTAGCGCGGCAGCAGTTCGGCCACTACCTGCTCGATCCGGTTGACAGCGAGGTGCAGCGCCATCGTCGTGCCGCTCGCGCCGAGCGTGGCGAGGTCCTCGCCGGGTGGCATGGCGGTGGAGCGTGCCCGTGCCCTGGTGATGACGAGGCTCTGCCCTACCTCGGGCACGGTCAGTTCGCTGCCGAGCACGGCCGCGGCCGCGGCGAAGGCGGGCACGCCGGGGGTCACGTCGTAGGGCACGCCCGCCGCGTCCAACCGCCGCGCCTGCTCGGCCACGGCGCTGTAGATGGAGGGGTCGCCCGAGCACAGCCGTACCACCTCGTGCCCCTCGCGGTGGCCGCGCAGCAACTCGTCGACGATCTCCTCCAGCGTCAGCCGCGCGGTGTCGACCAACCTCGCGCCCGCGGGGCAGTGCGCCAGCAGGTCGGCAGGGGTGAGGCTGCCCGGGTAGAGGCAGACCCCGCAGCGAGCGAGCAGCCGCTGCCCGCGCACGGTGATCAGGTCGGCCGAACCCGGTCCCGCACCGACGAAATGCACGGTCACGCGTGGACCTCCCTGGTTTGCCCGGTTTCCTTCACCACGCTCCACTGGGTCACCGTGCGCGCGGGCGTCCAGCCGGTGAAGCCACCGAGCGGTGCGGCGTGCTCGATGGCCAACCTGGTCAGCTCGCCGCCGAACTCGGCGTGGGCCCGCGCGAGTTCCTGCTCGGCCTGCACCGTCACGCCGTTGGCGACCAGCCTTCCGCCTTCCCCGAGCGCGTCCCAGCAGGCAGGCAGCACGCCTGGTGCGGTGACCCCGCCGCCGACGAACACCGCGTCCGGCGCAGGCAGACCGGCGAGCGCCTCCGGTGCCGAACCGGTCACGACGTCCACCCGCGCGCCGAGCCGCTCGGCGTTGCGGGCAATGCGTGCCGCACGCCCCGGCCTCGACTCCACCGCGATCGCGGTGTTCGCCGGGTGCGCGCGAGCCCACTCCACGGCGACGCTTCCCGCGCCCGCGCCGACGTCCCACAACAACTCGCCGGGCAACGGTGCCAGCCGCGCCAGCACGCTCGCCCGCACGTCCCGCTTGGTGAGCTGGCCGTCGTGTTCGAAGACGGAATCCGGCAACCCGGGCAGCGCGGGCAAGCCTCGCGGACCTGTGAACTCGACGGCGAGCACGTTCAACGCCGCGCACGTCGGATGCGGCCAGTCCAGCGCGCGGCCCTCCAGCCGCCGCTCACCGGGCCCGCCGAGTTCCTCGAGCACCGTGAGCCTGCTCGCGCCGAACCCGTGCTCGGTCAGCAGTGCCGCCACCGTGGTGGGGGTGGAGCCGTCGGAGCTGAGCACCAGCGCCCTTCGGCCGTCGCCCGCGACACGCAACACGCGGTGCGGCGAGCGGCCGACCGCGCTGATCACCTGCACCTCCTCGGCGGGCCAGCACAGCCGCGCCCGCGCCAGCGCCACCGACGACACACCGGGCACGATGCGAACCCGGTGCGCGCCGAGTCTGCGCACCAGCGTGGTGCCGATACCGGAAAGCAGCGGATCTCCGCTGGCCAGCACGCAGATCCGGCGACCCGCGTGTTCGGCGAGAACGCCGTCCAGCGATGGCAGCAGCGGGCTCGGCCACGCCACCTTCCGGTAGCCGCCGTCCGGCACGAGACCGAGCTGCCTTCGCCCACCGAGCAGCACCTCACACGCCTCGACCTCGGACCTGCCTTCCCGAGGCAGGCCGGGCCAGCCGTCGGCCCCGATACCCACCACCGCGATCGTCACGACCCCGAACCGTAGCCGCGCCCGCTCGCCGACACCCGCACGGGAGCCGTGTGATTTTCCTCCGCCCCGCTTCGTCGGGTGGTGTGCGATGATCGGGCCGCGGTCGTCGTGGAACCCGGTGCGAATCCGGGACGGTCCCGCCACTGTGACTGGTCTGTCGGCCAGGAGTCAGAGCTTCGGTGGCCGCCTTGGTGTGCTGACGAGACGTGGGCGAGGACACCCACCCGTGGCTAAGGAGTCTTTTCGTGACGCCGTTCCCCTTCACAGCCGTCGTCGGGATGGAACAGCTACGGCTGGCGTTGCTGCTGTCGGCGATCTCACCGGCGATCGGTGGGGTGCTGGTGCGCGGCGAGAAGGGCACAGCGAAGTCCACAATGGTCCGTGCGCTCGCCGAGCTGCTGCCACGGGTGGAGGTGGTCGACGGCTGCCGGTTCTCCTGCGACCCGCAACGGCCTGACCCTGCCTGCCCGGACGGGCCGCACCCTCGCGACGTTTCCCGTCGTAGCAGGCCTGCCAGGCTGGTGGAGTTGCCCGTCGGTGCTGCGGAGGAACGGGTGGTCGGCTCGCTGGATCTGGAACGCGCGCTGCGCGACGGCGCGGCCGACTTCCAGCCGGGGTTGCTGGCGGGTGCGCACCGTGGCCTGCTGTACGTCGACGAGGTCAACCTGTTGCAGGACCACCTTGTCGACACCCTGCTGGACGCGGCGGCGATGGGGCGCGCCACCGTCGAGCGGGAGGGCGTCTCGGTGTCGCACGCCGCGCGGTTCGTGCTCATCGGCACCATGAACCCGGAGGAGGGGGAGCTGCGGCCGCAACTGCTCGACCGCTTCGGGCTCACCGTGGAGGTGAGCTCCAGCCGCGAACCCCAGCAGCGAGCCGAGGTGGTGCGCCGCCGGATCGCCTACGAGGCCGACCCGGACGGCTTCGCGGCCCGCTTCCGTGACTGCGATGCCGCGCTGGCCGACGACATCAGCGCCGCGGTCGGGCTGCTGCCGCGCGTGTCGCTCGGTGAGGAGGCGTTGCTGCGCATCGCCAGGGTGTGCGCCGAGTTCGAGGTGGACGGCATGCGCGCCGACATCGTCACCGCCCGCACCGCATGTGCGCACGCGGCATGGTGTGGCCGGGACTCGGTGACCGTGGAGGACATCAGGGTGGCCGCGGGGTTGGCGTTGCCGCATCGGCGAAGGCGTAACCCGTTCGACGCGCCGGGCATCGACCCCGGTGAGCTGGAGCGGGCGCTTGCCGATCCACCGGAGCAGGGCCCGCCCGACGACGACCCGGGCTCGGGAACGCGGCAACCGGGTGAGGAGGGCGAGCAGCGCACCAGCGACCGGATGCCGCCCGGTGAGCACGGTTCGCACCCAGAAGGCGGGGACGGCGGTGAGCAGCCGGGCGGCGGTGGGCAGCGGCGCGTGGGGTCGGGCAGTCCCTACCGCGCGAGGTTGTTCACCGTGCGCGGCACCGGAGCGGGCGCCAGCGGTCGCCGCTCCGCGGCCGTCACCGACACCGGGCGGGTCGTCGGCACGCAACCCCTCGGCGTGCGCACCGGCGCGCCCCGGTTGGCCGCCACGATCCTCGCAGCGGCACTGCGGCAGCGGATGCGCGAGCGGGCAGGCAACGCGCTGCCGGTGCGGCCACGCGATCTGCGCTATGCGCGCAGGCAAGGTAAGGAAGGCAATCTCGTGCTGTTCTGTGTGGACGCCTCGGGTTCGATGGGCGCGCGGCAGCGGATGCGCGAGGTGAAGGCAGCGGTGCTTTCGCTGCTGCTTGACGCCTACCGGCGGCGCGACAAGGTGGGGCTGGTGACCTTCCGGGCGCGCGGAGCGGAATTGGCGCTGCCGCCCACCGGGAGCGTGGAGGCGGCTGCCGCGCGGCTGGAGGCGCTGCCGACCGGCGGTCGCACCCCGCTGGCGGAAGGTCTGTTGCGGGCGGCCGAGACGCTGCGGGTCGAGGCGATGCGCGACCCGAGGCGGCGACCGCTGCTGGTGGTGGTCACCGACGGCCGCGCCACCGGCGGCGCCGACGCGGTGTCGCGCTCCCACGCCGCCGCCGACCTGCTCGCGCGCACCGGAGTAGCGAGTGTGGTGATGGACTGCGAGAGTGGGCGGATGCGGCTCGGTCTGGCCGCCGAACTCGCCGCTCGCCTCGGCGCCGAGCATGTCCGGCTCGGCGAGGTGGCCGCGGACTCGCTCGTCCGAGAGGTCAGCAGCAGGGCAGGACGTATCGGCAGGGCCGCCTGATGCCGAAGGGCAAACCGGCCAACGTGCCCGACGACGGGCTCACCACCCGGCAGCGTCGCAACCGCCCGGTGCTCGCCGTCCACACCGGAGACATGAAGGGCAAGTCCACCGCCGCGTTCGGCATGGCGCTACGCGCGTGGAACCAGGGCTGGTCCATCGGGGTGTTCCAGTTCGTCAAGTCCGCCAAGTGGCGGGTCGGCGAGGAGGCCGCGTTCCGCGCACTGGACGCCAGCGGTGCGGGCGGCCGCGTCGAGTGGCACAAGATGGGCGAGGGCTGGAGTTGGGCACGTAAGCGGGGAACCGAGGACGACCACGCCGAGGACGCCCGCGAGGGCTGGGCCGAGATCAGGCGCAGGCTCGCCGAACAGCGGCACGACTTCTACGTGCTCGACGAGTTCACCTACCCGCTGCGGTGGGGCTGGATCGACACCGACGAGGTGGTCGAGGCGCTCACCAGCAGGCCCGGCCGCCAGCACGTGGTGATCACCGGCAGGCAGGCTCCGCCCGCACTGGTGGCGGCGGCGGATCTGGTGGTGGACATGACCAAGGTCAAGCACCCGATGGATTCGGGTCAAAAAGGACAGCGGGGCATCGAGTGGTAGCCAGGATCGTCGTCGCCGCGCCCGGTTCCGGGCACGGCAAGACGACCGTGGCCACCGGGCTGATGGTGGCGCTGCGCTCGCGCGGGCTCGCGGTGTCCGGGCACAAGGTGGGGCCCGACTTCATCGACCCCAGCTACCACGCACTGGCCACCGGGTTGCCGCCACGCAATCTCGACCCTTTCCTGCAAGGTGAGGACCGGGTGGTGCCGCTGCTGCTGCACGGCGCACGGCGCGCGGAACTGGCCGTGCTCGAAGGCGTGATGGGACTGTTCGACGGCGCGCTCGGCACGGCGGGCTACGCCTCCACCGCGCACGTGGCCAAGCTGGTTTCCGCGCCGGTGGTGCTGGTGGTGGACGCGGCCGCCGCCAGCCGCAGCGTCGCGGCACTGGTGCTGGGATTCGCACGCTACGACCCGGACCTGCACCTCGCCGGGGTGATCCTGAACAAACTGGGCTCGCAGCGCCACGAGGACGAGATCCGGGCCGCGCTGGTGCCTACCGGTATCCCCGTGCTCGGCGCGCTGCGGCGTAACCCGGACATCCACGCGCCGAGCAGGCACCTCGGGCTCGTTCCCGCGGCGGAACGAGCCCGGGAGTCACGCGGCCTGCTGCCCCGGCTCGCCGAGTGGGTCGCAGCCGGCGTCGACCTCGACGCCGTGGTGCGGGTGGCGCGCGCCGCACCGGCACTGCACGGCCAACCGTGGAATCCCGCCGACCACGTCAGCCCCGCCACCCGCACAGCGGTGGTCGCCGCGGCCTCCGGCAGCGCGTTCACCTTCCGCTACACCGAGACCACCGAACTGCTCGACGCGGCGGGGGTGGACGTGGTCGACCTCGACCCCACCACCGAGACCCGGCTGCCCCCGCACTGTGCCGGGCTGTACTTCGGCGGTGGCTTTCCCGAGGTGCACGCTGCCGAACTCGCGGCCAACGAAGGGTTGCGCGGCAGGCTGTCCGAAGCGATCGGGCGTGGGATGCCGGTGGTGGCCGAATGCGCCGGACTGCTGTACCTGTGCCGGGAACTGGACGGGCTGCCGATGGTGGCAGCGCTCGACGCGGTCGCGCACATGACGGAGGGCGGGGCGCTGGGCTACCGGCGCGCGACGGCGGCGTCGACGTCACTGCTCGCCGAGTCCGGTCAGCCCGTCACCGGCCACGAGTTCCACCGCACCGTGGTCCGGCCCAGGCATGGCGCCTCGGCGGCGTGGCGCTGGGACGGGGAGTTGGAGGGCTTCGCCTCGCCGAGGCTGCACGCGTCCTACCTGCACGTGCACTGGGCTGGCCACCCCGAGTTGGCGAACCGGTTCGCGGCGGCCGTCCATGCTTGAGTTGTTGCGGTGGCACGGCGACAGGGAGGTGGCCGACGGCCTTGTCGATCTCGCCGTCAACGTCCGGCTGCCGCAACCGCCCGAGTGGCTGCGCCGCGAGCTTCGAGACTGTCTCGACGGGTTGGCCGCCTACCCCGACGTGCGCGGGGCGCGGCGTGCCATCGCCGCTCGGCACGGCCGCGACCCGGACGACGTGCTGCCCACGGCTGGTGCCGCCGAGGCGTTCACGCTGCTGGCTTCGGCGCTGCGGCCGCGAACGGCGGTTGTGGTGCACCCGCAGTTCACCGAGCCGGAGGCGGCGCTGCGTGCTGCCGGACACCGGGTGCGGCACGTGTTGCTGCGTGCCCGTGACGGGTTCGAGTTGACCGCCGACGCGGTGCCCGCCGACGCCGACCTGGTGTTCGTCGGCAACCCGACCAACCCGACATCGGTGCTGCACCCCGCGCGGGCGCTGCGCAGGCTTGCCGTCCCCGGCCGGGTTCTCGTCGTGGACGAGGCGTTCCTCGATGCCGTGCCCGGCGAACCGGAAAGCCTGGCGCACGCCCGGCTGCCCGGCGTGGTGGTGCTGCGAAGCCTCACCAAGACCTGGGGGATCGCGGGGCTTCGTGCGGGCTACGTGTTGGGCGAGCCGGAACTGATCGAGCGGCTTCGTGCCGTGCAGCCACCGTGGTCGGTTTCCACGCCTGCGGCCGTGGCGATGGTGGCATGCAGCCGCCCGCAGGCGCTGCAGCAGGCGGCAGCCAACGCCCGTGCGGCGCGTGACGAACTCGCCGGACTGGTGGCGGGCCTGCGCGCGCTGGGGGTGGAGGTCGCGGGCACACCGCGTGCGCCGTTCGTGCTGATCAGGGTCCCTGACGGGCTCGGCGTCCGCGCCCGGCTTCGGGCGGCGGGTTACGCGGTGCGAAGAGGCGACACCTTCCCCGGCCTCGGGGCGGACTGGCTTCGCATCGCGGTGAGAGCTGACATGGCAGGCTTCCTCACCGCCCTGCGTGCCGCGCTGCCCGCGAGCCGAGACCTGCCCTAGACACTCGCCACGACCAGCGCCGCCGCCGTTGCCGACTCCACGCAGGCGCCGAGCACGTCACCGGTCACGCCGCCGAAGCGGCTCACCGCCCGCGCCAGCAGCGCACCGGCGACCGCGAAGGCGGCGAGAACCGCCAGCGGACCCTGCCACCACGGCAAGCCGGGTGCGGGCACGGCCAGTCCTGCCAGCGACACCGGAACCAGGACGGCAAGCGGCAGCGCGACACTGCCCGCCACCGTGGCTCCCAGCCCGTCTTCGCGTGCCGAGGGCACCCCGCGTGCACAGCCGAGGACCAGCACCCCCCGGCCTGCCACCACGGCAAGCGCCACCGCGACCGCGCCGTGTCCCGCCGAGACCGCGCCCGCCAGCGCGCCGCACTGCAGGAGCAGTACCAGCAGCAGCGTCACCATCGCGGCCGGGCCGCTGTCGCCGCTGCGCATGACCCGCAACGCCCGATCCCGGTCGTAGGACGCCGCCAGCCCGTCGGCGGTGTCGGCGAGCCCGTCCAGATGCAGCCCCCTGCTGGCAAGCGCCACGGCCGCCACGGCCAGCGTGGCACTCACCAGCGCGGGCAACCCGAGCAGTTCGCCGCCGAGCACCACCAGGACAGCCGTTGCCGCGAGCGGCAGCGCCGCGACCGGTGCCAGCAGCATCGCGTTGCCCGCAACCCGCTGATCCAGCTTCCGAGGTGCGGGCACCGGCAGCGCTGTCAGCGTGCCAAGCGCCAGCCTCGCCGAGTCCCGCACCGCTCAGGCGAGGTCGGCCAGCAAACCCATGTCCGCCAGCACGGCTCGGGCCGACCGCAGCACGGGCACGGCCTGCACGGCACCGCTGCCCTCGCCGAGCCGAAGCCCCAGGTCGAGGATCGGTCGCAGGCCGAGCGCCTTGAGGGCGTAGTGCTGGGAGGGCTCGGTGGAACGGTGCCCGGCCAGCCACCACCGCTGCGCGCCGGGAGCGATGTCGCGTGCGACGAGCGCGGCCGCACCGGAGAACACGCCGTCGAGCAGCACCGGGACACCGCGCGCCGCGCCCTGTACGAGGAAGCCCGCCGTCGCCGCCGCGCACGCGCTGCCGAGCGCCGTGAGCAGGTCGAACGGGTCGGTGAACCGGCCGGTGGCCCTGGTGAGCGCCGCTTCGACCACGGCGACCTTGCGGGCCCTGCCTTCCTCGTCGACGCCGGTGCCGCCGCCTACCACCTCGGCCGCGGGCAACCCGAGCGTGGCGGCGACCAGCGCGGCTGCCACCGTCGTGTTGCCGATCCCCATGTCACCGGGGATGAGCAGGTCCGCACCCGCGTCCACCTCCTCGTCCGCGACGGCCATCCCGGCACGAAACGCCTGCTCGGCCTGGCCGGGAGCCAGCGCGTCGGCGACGTCGATCGAACCGGAACCGCGCCGCACCTTGAAGGCGCGCACCTGTGCGGGCACGTCGGGCAGGTCCGCGTCCACGGCGATGTCCAGCACCCGCACCCTGGCGCCCACCTGGGCGGCCAGCACGTTCACCCCGCTGGTGCCGGACAGGAACACCCGCACCATCGCGGCCGTGATCTGCCTCGGGTAGGCCGACACCTCGGCGGAGGCCGACACCCCGTGGTCGCCGGCGAACACCACGACGCGCACGTCGTCAAGCGGCCGTGGCGGGACGCTGCCGTGCGCCGCGGAAAGCCACTCGGCCAACTCCTCCAGCGTCCCCAGCGCGCCGAGTGGCTTCACAAGGCCCGCGAGGCGCTGCCTTGCGGCCAGTCGGGCGGAGGCGTCCGGCTCCGGGATGTCGAACCTCATCGATCGTTCCTTCCCTTCGGGGTCGTCACGGCGCGGTTGTCACGGCGGGGGTGTCACAGCGGGGTTGTCACAGCCTCAGCACGCGGCCCGCCACCACCAGCCGCACCGAGTGGGATTCGGCGGCCACCGCCGTGTTCAACGCACCAAGCACGTCGCGGAAGATCCGGCCGGACACCGTGGCGGGCACCACCCCGGAGCCCACCTCGTTGCTGACGGCCACGATCGGCACGGTGGTGGTCCGCCAGGCGTCCACGAAGTCCCGCAACCGTTCGTCGACCCGCTGTTGCCAGCCCTGTTCCTGCTGCCAGGCACCGACCTCGTCGAGCACCCTGCTCAGCCAGGTGCCGAGGCAGTCCACCAGCATCGGCGTGGTCGTGCAGCGCAGCGTTCCCGCCAGATCGGAGGTCTCCACGGTTCGCCAGTGTGGTGGCCTGCGTGCCCGATGAGCGGCCACCCGCGCCGCCCATTCCGGGTCGTCGTCGGTCGGCGGCAGGCCGCCCGCGATGTAGACGACATGGTTGTAGCCGACCATCAACTGCTCGGCGTAGCGCGACTTGCCCGATCGGACACCACCGAGGATGAGGACGCGGCCGTTGCCGTGGCCGCCGCGACCGAAGCGGCGCAGCATCGCGGCACCGGCCTCCAGCCGAGCGGCAACGGCGTCCGCGAGTCTGCGCCCGGAATCGTTCGTCATGGTCGGCATTCTTGCCCACCGGCTAGGGTTCGCGCTGTGATCCTTCCTCGTCGCGCCACCGCTGCCGGAATCGTCGCAGGCCACGCCGCTGACGCGATTTTCGGTGACCCGCGTCGCGGGCACCCGGTCGCCTGCTTCGGCACGCTCGCCGCGGCGCTGGAGCAGCGGGTGTGGTCGGACTCGCGCGGCAGCGGCGCCGGCTACGCGGCCGCATGCGTCGGCGCGGCCGTGGGCGTGGGAACGGCATTGCAAGCGGTCACGGCGCGTCACCCGCTCGCACGGTTGGTCACCACGGCGGTCGCGACCTGGGCCGTGCTGGGTGCGCGGGGCCTCGCGCGGGAAGGCGAGGTCATGGCGCAGTTGCTGGAGTCGGGGCGGATCGACGCCGCCCGAGCACGCCTTTCCCACCTCTGTGGCCGCGACGCGACCGGCCTCGGCAGCAGCGAGCTTGCCCGCGCGGCGACCGAGTCGATAGCGGAGAACACCTCCGACGCGGTCGTCGCCCCGCTGCTGTGGGGCGGGCTGGCCGGCATACCCGGCCTGCTCGGCTACCGGGCGCTCAACACTCTCGACGCTATGGTGGGGCATCGCTCTCCTCGCTACGAGCGGTTCGGCTGGGCCGCCGCGCGGGCCGACGACATCGCCAACCTGGTGCCCGCGCGGCTGAGCGCGGCTGCCGCCGTGGTGTCGGCTCGACTGGTCGGCGGCAACGCGGGCGGGGCGTTGCGGGCGTGGCGGCGCGACGCGGGCAAGCACCCGAGCCCCAACGCGGGGCAGGTCGAGGCGGCGTTCGCGGGTGCGCTGGGGGTCCGACTCGGCGGCAGCAACCGGTACGGCGACCGGGTGGAGCACCGTGGCACGCTCGGCGACGGTCCGGCACCCGGGCCACAGGAACTGCGCAGGGCCGTACGGCTGTCGCGGCTGGTCGGGCTGGCGGCGCTGGCGCTGGCCGCGTCGGCGCGCTATCGCTGACCCGCCGGTGTTCGCACTCGCAGCACCCGATCGGCGAGCGTGCCGAACACGATTCCGAGCGCACTCCACAGCAGCAGTTGGGTGCCCAGTGACGCCACCCGGAACTCCCACAGCGTCGCGCCGGGGAAACCACCGGGGATCTCGTCGATTACCGGAAGCAGCGCCGCGGCCGTCGCGGTCACCGCGAGGTATCCGGCGGTCGCCAGCAACAGCGCCGAGGTCGCGCTGACCCGCCGCGCGAGCGCGCGACCCGCCACAACGGCGACGATCGCGGCCGCCACGGACAGCGCGACGAACCCGAAGTACAGGCCGGTCCGCTCGCCGATCGTGCCCGCCTGACCCACCGCGGGTGGGTTCGCCGGGTACTTCAGGAACGGAACCAGCACCACCACCACGAACGTGCCCGCGGCCAGCAGCGCGGCCGACACCCGCGGCGGCAGTGTGGTGATGCGGCCGTGCAGCAGCGCGAAGGCTATGGCGAACAGCCCGCCGACGGCGACGCCGTAGCCTGCGGTGCCGGCCAGCAGCCCCAGCGTGCTCTGCACGGTGCGGCTCACCGCCGCGTTCTCGGTGTGCGTATGCGCGGCACCGCCGGTGTCGTGATGCCGCGCGGATTCCTCGAGTGCGATCGCGGCCTCGACGGACGGTTCGGCGAAGACGTAGGCGAAAACCGCCGCGAGCGCACCGGCGACAAGGCCCGCGAGCATGCCGCGGACCAGCAGGGTCCTCATCAGCTTTTCCGGTCAGTGACAGGGGAAAGCCAGCAGGTGCCGACCGTCGTGCAGGAACTCGTGCACGAGGCCGTCGCTGGACAGCAACTCCACCGCGCCCGCCTCGGTACTGACGAAGTAAAGGACGGCCAGCGCGAGGACGCCGACGAAGACCGCCCAGGGCAGGATCTCCCGCAGCGGGATCGAGATGTGGATGGGACGGGGTGCGGCGACACTCGCCTGCGACATCGAAACCTCCTCGGGCTTGACGCGGCCCACTTGGAACGGTTGCGACAGCGCCGGGTCTGACTCCCGGGTCGGGGCAACCGACCCGGATACAGTGGCGCGACCGTGCCGGGTTCTCACCGGCTTCCAGCCGCTGTCGCGTAACTCGTCGAAGGCTACGGTGGTCTGGACAGCAACGTCAACGTGACCGAGTTCTCGACCATCCGGTGGTTGTGTCGGCTACGGCCTTGCCGTCGCGGAACAGGGTTGCTTCTCAAGGTAGGTTGGCGCCGCGGTGCCGGATGAAGCTCGTGATCCTCCTCAGCTCCAATGTGTCGAGGAGAGCAGATCGGTGGTTTCGATCGGCGGTAGGCCGTCGTCGAGTTCGCGTAGCCGCTTGTAGCTGTCGCGCATCGCCGCTCGGTCCGGAACGTGCTCGCCGCCGGCCGCGCGTGCCAGTACCGTCATTGTGCTCACAAGCCTGATCGTTCCTACCGCACGCGCCCGCCGGCTTGGAGTCGGCCAGTCTCGGCGTGGTGAACGCCATCCACTCCTGTTCGGTGGCCGTATCGATGTATTCGGCATGATGCAGGTTGATAGTGGCGAGTTGGGCCGAGACCGGAAACGCTGCACCACATCGGAGGAAGCAGCGGCAGTAGCCGGGCACGGGTGTTCAGCGGGCCTGCCGACCCGCTGAACACCCGCCGGTCAGGAGATCGGACGGTCGGTCGGCGCGATCGGTGCGGGAAGCACGTCCCGGCCGGTGAGGTAGGCGTCGGCCCCGGCCGCGGCGGAACGACCCTCCGCGATCGCCCACACGATCAGCGACTGACCCCTGCCCATGTCGCCTGCCACGAACACCTTGTCGACACTCGTCTGGTACGAGGCGTCCCTTGCCACGTTGCCCCGCTCGTCGAGCTCGACGCCGAGCTGCTCCAGCAGGCCCTCACGTTGCGGGCCGACGAAGCCCATCGCCAGCAGCACCAGCTGGGCGGGCAGTTCGCGTTCGGTGCCCTCGACAGGAACGAACTTCCCGCCCTCGTTGCGGACCTCCACGAGCTGCAGTGCCCGCAGGTTGCCGTCGGAGTCCGCGAGGAACTCCTGGGTGTTCACCGAGTAGAGCCGCTCGCCGCCCTCCTCGTGCGCCGAGGAAACCCGGTAGATCATCGGGTACGTCGGCCACGGGTGCGCGTCCGAACGCGACTGCGGTGGCCTCGGCATGATCTCCAACTGGGTCACCGACCGCGCACCCTGCCGGTGCGCGGTACCGACACAGTCGGCACCGGTGTCGCCACCGCCGATCACCACGACGTCCTTACCGGCCGCGTCGATCGGGGTCTGTGCCAGCTTCCCGCTGGCGACCCGGTTGGCGAACGGCAGGTACTCCATGGCCTGGTGCACGCCGGGCAGGTCCCTGCCGGGCACCGGCAGGTCACGCCATGCGGTGGCACCACCGGCGAGCACCACAGCGTCGTACTCCGAAAGCAGTTGCTCGGCCGTGACGTCCACCCCGACGTTGACCCCGGCTCTGAACTCGGTGCCCTCCGCCCGCATCTGCTCCAGCCGCCGGTCGAGGCGGTACTTCTCCATCTTGAACTCGGGGATGCCGTAGCGCAGCAGCCCACCGACCGCGTCCGCCCGCTCGAACACCACGACGTCGTGTCCGGAGCGGGTGAGCTGTTGCGCGGCCGCGAGTCCCGCTGGGCCGGAGCCCACAACCGCGACCTTCTTGCCAGTCTTGGTCACGGGTGGCTGCGGGGTCACCCAGCCTTCTTCCCAGGCCCGGTCGATGATCGAGATCTCGACCCGCTTGATGGTCACCGGGTCGTCGTTGATGCCGAGCACGCAGGCGGTCTCACACGGCGCCGGACACAGCGTTCCGGTGAACTCGGGGAAGTTGTTCGTGGCATGCAGCCGCTCGATCGCGGCCTGCCAGTCCTCCCGCCACGTCAGCGTATTCCACTCCGGAATCAGGTTGCCCAGCGGGCAGCCCTGATGACAGAACGGGATACCGCAGTCCATGCAGCGGCCCGCCTGCTTGGTGAGCTTCGACTGCTCGAAATCCTCGTAGACCTCGCGCCAGTCCTTGATCCGCACGTCCACGGGGCGAGACTTCGGCGTCTCCCTGGGTGTGGTGAGAAAGCCCTTGGGGTCAGCCATGTGCCGCCTCCATGATCGCTTCGTTGACGTCCCTTCCCTCGCGCTCCGCCGCGGCCTGTGCCCGCAGCACGCGCTTGAAGTCCTTCGGCATGACCTTGCCGAACCTCGGCAGCGCCAGGTCCCAGTCGGTCAGCAGCGCGTGCGCCACCGCCGAGGAGGTCTCGTCGTAGTGCCGCTCCACGACCTCGCGCAGGAACTGTGCGTCGGTCTCGTCCAACTCGTCGAGGTCCACCATCTCCTGGTTGACCCGGACCGGATCGAGATCCAGCACGTAGGCGATACCGCCGGACATACCGGCGGCGAAGTTGCGCCCGGTCGGCCCGAGCACCACCACCCTGCCGCCGGTCATGTACTCGCAGCCGTGGTCACCGACACCCTCGACCACCGCCAGCGCTCCGGAGTTGCGCACACAGAACCGTTCGCCGACCTTGCCACGCAGGAAGACCTCGCCGCCGGTGGCCCCGTAGCAGATCACGTTGCCCGCGATGATGTGCTCCTCAGCGGCGAAGCGGGCCTCCAGCGGAGGGCGCACGGTGATCCGGCCACCGGAAAGGCCCTTGCCGACGTAGTCGTTGCCGTCGCCCACCAGCCGCAGCGTGATGCCCTTCGGCAGGAACGCGCCGAACGACTGCCCCGCTGTGCCGGTGAAGGTGATGTCGATGGTGTCGTCGGGAAGGCCGTCGCCGCCCCAGCGCTTGGTCAACTCGGAGCCGAGCATGGTGCCGACCGTGCGGTTGACGTTTCGCACCGGCAACTCCAGCCGCACCTTGTCGCCCGAGCTGAGCGCGCCCTCGGCCAGCTGGATGAGCGTGTTGTCCAGCGCCTTGTCCAGACCGTGATCCTGCGCGACCACCTGGTGGCGTGCCGCCCTCGGTTCCAGTTCGGGTACATGGAAGATCGGGGACAAATCCAGCCCCGAGGCCTTCCAGTGCTCAACCGCCTTGCGGGTGTCCAGCAGTTCGGCGTGGCCGACGGCCTCGGCGACCGAACGGAAGCCGAGCCTTGCCAGGTACTCGCGCACCTCCTGGGCGACGAACTCGAAGAAGTTCACCACGTACTCGGCCTTGCCGCTGAACTTGGCCCGCAGCTTCGGGTTCTGCGTAGCCACGCCCACCGGGCAGGTGTCCAGATGGCACACCCGCATCATGATGCAGCCGGAAACCACCAGCGGGGCGGTGGCGAAACCGAACTCCTCCGCACCCAGCAGCGCGGCGATGACGACGTCGCGGCCGGTCTTGAGCTGACCGTCGGTCTGCACCACGATCCGGTCACGCAACCGGTTGGCCAGCAGCGTCTGCTGCGTTTCGGCCAGCCCGAGCTCCCATGGGCCGCCCGCATGCTTGATCGAGGACAGCGGGGAGGCTCCCGTGCCGCCGTCGTGGCCGGAGATGAGCACCACGTCGGCGTGCGCCTTCGACACCCCAGCGGCCACGGTGCCGACACCGACCTCGGACACCAGCTTCACGTGGATGCGTGCGGCCGGGTTGGCGTTCTTGAGGTCGTGGATGAGCTGAGCCAGATCCTCGATCGAGTAGATGTCGTGGTGCGGCGGCGGCGAGATCAGCCCAACACCCGGCGTGGAGAAGCGGGTCTTGGCGATCCAGGGGTACACCTTGCTGCCGGGCAACTGGCCGCCCTCGCCCGGCTTGGCGCCCTGCGCCATCTTGATCTGGATGTCGTCGGCATTGACAAGGTACTCGCTGGTGACACCGAACCGGCCGCTCGCCACCTGCTTCACGGCACTGCGCCGCTGCGGGTCGTACAGCCGCTCCGGGTCCTCACCGCCCTCACCGGTGTTGGACTTGCCACCGAGCCGGTTCATCGCGATGGCCAGCGTCTGGTGCATCTCCTCCGAGATCGAGCCGTAGGAGATGGCGCCGGTGGCGAACCGCTTCACGATCTCCGATACCGGCTCCACCTCCTCGATCGGTACCGGTGGGCGCTCGCCTTCCTTGAGGTCGAACAGCCCGCGCAGTGTCATCAGCCGCTGCGCCTGGTCGTCCACCGCCTTGGTGTACTCCTTGAAGATCTCGTACCTGCCGGTGCGGGTGGAGTGCTGCAGCTTGAACACCGTCTGCGGGTTGAACAGGTGCGGCTCGCCCTCACGCCGCCACTGGTAGTCACCGCCGGTCTCCAGCTCCCTGTGGTTGGGGCGGATGCCGTCGGCAGGGAACGCACGCCGGTGTCGCCGCGCGGCCTCTTCGGCGAGGGTGTCGAAGCCGACCCCGCCCAACCGCGAGGTGGTGCCGGTGAAGCAGGTGTCGATGACCTCCTCGCCGAGGCCGATCGCCTCGAAGATCTGCGCGCCGGTGTAGGAGGCGACGGTGGAAACACCCATCTTCGACATGGTCTTGCGCACGCCCTTGCCGAGCGCCTTGATGAGGTTGCGGGTGGCTTCCTTCGCCGTGACGCCGGGAATGCGTCGCTGCTCGGCCATCTCCTCCACGGTGGCCATGGCGAGATAGGGGTTCACCGCCGCCGCGCCGTAGCCGATGAGCAGCGCGATGTGGTGCACCTCGCGGGCGTCGCCCGCCTCCACCACGAGCCCCACCTGGGTGCGGCTCTTCTCCCTGACCAGGTGGTGGTGAACCGCGCCCGTCAGCAGCAGCGACGGAATCGCCGCGTGCTCGGCATCCACCCCGCGGTCGGAGAGCACGATCAGCCGTGCGCCGCCCGCGATCGCCTCGGAAACCTCGGCGCGAATCTCCTCGAGCCTGCGCAACAGCGCCTGGCCGCCGCCCGCGACCTCGTAGGTGCCGTGCACCGTGTAGGACTGGAACTCCGGCAGGTCACCGTCGTCGTTGACGTGCACGAGCTTGGCCAGCTCGTCGTTGTCGAGCACAGGGAACGGCAGCACGATCTTGCGGCAGTGCTGCGGTCCCGCATCGAGCAGGTTGGGCTCGGAACCGAGCTGCGCGCCAAGCGCCGTCACCAGTTCCTCGCGGATGGCGTCCAGCGGCGGGTTGGTGACCTGGGCGAACAGCTGGGTGAAGTAGTCGAACAGCTGCCTCGGCCCGCTGGAAAGCGGAGCGAGCGGGGAATCGTTGCCCATCGAGCCGATCGGCTCCGCGCCGGTGCGTGCCATCGGCTCCAGCAGGACGTCCAGCTCCTCCTCGGTGTAGCCGAACGCCTGCTGCCTGCGTACCAGCGAGGAGTGGGTCGGCACCTCGCGCTCCCGCTCCGGCAGGTCGTCCAGCCGCAGCATCCCCGACTTCAGCCACTCCGCGTACGGGTGCTGCGCGGCCAGTTCGCCCTTGATCTCCTCGTCGTCGATGATGCGGCCCTCGCCGGTGTCGACGAGGAACATCCGGCCCGGCTCCAGCCTGCCCTTGCGGATGATCGTGGACTGGTCGATGTCCAGTACGCCGACCTCGCTGGCGAGCACCACGAGGCCGTCCTCGGTGACCCAGTACCTCGCAGGGCGCAGCCCGTTGCGGTCGAGCACCGCGCCGATCTGCGTACCGTCGGTGAAGGCGATCAGCGCGGGCCCGTCCCACGGCTCCATGAGCGTGGAGTGGAACTCGTAGAACGCCCGCCGCGCGGCGTCCATCTCGCCGTGGTTCTCCCACGCCTCCGGGATCATCATCAACACCGCGTGCGGCAGTGAACGGCCGCCGAGGTGCAGCAGTTCCAGCACCTCGTCGAAGGAGGCCGAGTCGCTGGCGTCGCGGGTGATGATCGGGTACAGCCTGCGGAGGTCACCGGGAATGAGTCCGGTGGACAGCTGCGACTCGCGCGCGTCCATCCAGTTCCGGTTGCCCTTCAGCGTGTTGATCTCGCCGTTGTGCGCCACGTAGCGGTAGGGGTGCGCCAGCGGCCAGGAAGGGAACGTGTTGGTCGAGAAGCGGGAGTGGACCAGTCCGATCGCGCTGGTCACGCGCTCGTCGGTGAGGTCGGGGAAGAACCGCTCCACCTGCGGCTCGGTGAGCATTCCCTTGTAGACGATGGTGCGCGAGGAGAGGCTGGGGAAGTACACCTGTTGCTCCTGCAGCGCGTGCTCGGCACGCTTGCGCACGCAGAAGGCGGCCCGCTCCAGCGCGAGCCCGGTGAGCTCGTCGCGCCTGGGGGCAAGGAAGAGCTGCGCGAAGTACGGCATCGTGGTCGCGGCCGTCGGGCCCACGTGCTCGGTGTCGACCGGCAACTCGCGCCAGCCGAGGATGCGCATGCCCTCCTCCGCGGCGATGCGCTCGACGGTCGACATGGCCTTGCCCCTGGCCTGCTCGTCGACCGGCAGGAACGCGGTGCCCACGGCGTATGCGCCCGCCTCGGGCAGCGTGAAGTCGACGACCTCACGCAGGAACGCGTCCGGGATCTGGATCAGGATTCCGGCGCCGTCGCCGGTCTCGGGCTCGGCGCCGCGGGCCCCCCGGTGTTCCAGGTTGCGCAGGGCGACCAGCGCCTTACGAACGATCTCGTGATCTTTGCGGCCCGCGAGGTCGGCGACGAAGGCTACGCCACAGGCGTCGTGCTCGTACTGCTCGTCGTACAAGCCCGTGTTCGGCTTGTGCGGTGCGTGGCGGGTCACGGCTTGCCGCCCTCCTATGGCTCGGCACGACCGGGCCGGGCTGCCAGCGGGCGGGAAGTACTCCCGCCTGCTAACGGTCCGGCCCGATACTGCGATGGTCAGTCAGGGAAAGGTCGATGGCGTTCAGCCCGCAATGGGCCCGCACATCGCCTGTGACCACACGACGTTGTGCGGCTCGCGTTGAGCACCGCGCTGCCCGGTACAGCCCACGGGGGTGTGGTGGCTGTTCCGGCGCGCGCCAATGACTCCCGGGTTCGCCGGTCTTATGACAGTAGTGTGAAATCGCGGTTATCGGGATGGTTGAGTGGTTGCGCGTGGCAAACAACACGTCAGGATTGACTAGTGACCCTGTGTCTGCCTTCCCGTAGTCGATTCCGTGACCAGCCATAACGATGCGTCACGGTTGTCGGGGTAGTGTCAGCCGCATGTCGGACAGTGCAGTTGACCCCCGGGATTTCCTCCGCATCGACGAGGGCTTGACGGGCGAGGAAAGCGACATCCGTGATGCCGTTCGCGAATACGCCCGCGTAGAACTACAACCACATGTTGCGAATTGGTATGAAACAGCAACATTGCCTGCGCGTGATCTGGCGAAGGGATTCGGCCGATTGGGCGTGCTGGGCATGCATCTTCAGGGCTACGGCTGCGCGGGCACCTCGTCCGTGGCCTACGGAATCGCTTGCCGGGAGCTGGAGGCGGTGGACTCCGGGCTGCGAAGCTTCGTTTCGGTACAGGGCTCGCTGGCGATGTACGCCATTCACCGGTGGGGCAGCGAGCAGCAGCGCGAGCAGTGGCTGCCGAAGCTGGCGGCGGGTGAGGCGCTGGGGTGCTTCGGCCTGACCGAGCCCGACGCGGGTAGCGACCCGGCCTCCATGCGAACGAGGGCTCGCCGCGACGGGTCGGACTGGGTGCTCGACGGGACCAAGATGTGGATCACCAACGGCACCGTGGCCGACGTCGCAGTGGTGTGGGCGCGGACGGAGGAGGGGATACGCGGGTTCGTCGTACCGACCGACACACCTGGTTTCACCGCGAACGAGGTGAAGCACAAGCTGTCCCTGCGTGCCTCACTGACGGCCGAACTCGTGCTCGACGGGGTCCGGTTGCCCGCCGATGCCGCATTCCCGGAGGTGCGCGGCCTGCGCGGCCCGCTGTCATGCCTGAACGAGGCCAGGTTCGGCATCGTGTTCGGCGTGGTGGGCGCGGCAAGGACCTGCTACGAAACGGCCCTTGAGTACACGATCTCCCGCGAGCAATTCGGTCGTCCGCTCGCCGGCTACCAGCTCACCCAGCGAAAGTTGGCCGACCTGCTGGTGGAAGTGAACCGGGCCGGACTGGTCGCGCTGCAACTGGGCAGGCTCAAGGACGCGGGCACGCTGCACCACAGTCAGGTCAGCCTCGGCAAGCTGGCGAATGTTCGCGCGGCGCTGGAGGTAGCTCGCACGGCGAGATCGATGCTGGGTGCGAACGGGATCTCGCTGGAGTATCCCGTGATGCGGCACATGGCCAACCTGGAGACGGTGCTCACCTACGAGGGCACGGAGGAGATGCACGCACTTTCGCTCGGGCAGGCGGTGACGGGGATCTCCGCCTTCCGATCGTGAGCGGGCTCAGACGCTCACCAGCGCGCTGAGCGCTCGTTTGCCCGCGTCGGTGAGTACGGCCGGTACGCGCTCACCGGGCCGCCCCGCGTGGGCGGGCGCGATGAGCCCGTCCCGGGCGAGGCGGTGAGCCGTGGCCTGGTCGCAGCAGGCCAGTCCATCCAGGAACAAGTCGGGTTCGCAGCTACAGGTGATTTCCGCGCCACCCTGTGCTACGGCGTGCAGGGTGGCGCGCTCCCGGTAATTCAGATCAGAGTCGGTGTCCTGCGGCATCGAAGGCATTCCAGCCCCCTACGTCTTGCTGCCCGGTCCTATACCGGCTGGTTGCCCCTCATGCAACCCCAAAACACCGGGATTTTCCTCTCAACTTGTGCGAAATGTCTCACACTGCTGCCGCGAAGGTCGCGGTGACAGTACCGAGTTCGGCCATGTTGGCCACCACCGAATCGCCAGGCTTCACCGGAAATGCCCTGGTCATGGAGCCGGGCAGCACCACGTGGCCCGGCTCAAGCCGTACCCCGAGCGGTCCGACGGTGTTGGCCAGCCACACCAGCGCGTTCAGCGGCGAGCCCAGCACCGCGGCGCCGGCGCCGGTGGCGATGAGCTCACCGTCGGAGTGCAGCGTGCACCCCACCAGCCGCAGGTCCACCGCCGACAGCAGGGTCGGTTTGCTGCCCAGTACGACCCCTCCGGAGGAGGCGTTGTCGGCGATGGTGTCCACGATGGAGATGTTCCAGTCGCGGATGCGCGAGTCCACGATCTCCAGCGCGGGCAGCACGAACTCCACCGCACGCACCGCGTCGGCCACCGTGACGCCAGGACCCTCCAGCGGACGGCCCAGCACGAAGGCGATCTCCGGTTCGATCCGGGGTTGCAGGAACGCCGAGGCGGGGATCGGCTGCTGCTCCAGGTGGAACATGCCGCTGAGCAGGTGCCCGTAGTCGGGTTGGTCGACGCCCATCTGCTCCTGCATCGCCGAGGACGAAAGCCCCACCTTGTGACCCTTGATCAGCTGTCCCGACGACGTCCAGTGCCGCACCTGTTCCTGCTGGATGCGGTAGGCGTCGGCGATGGTGGCCTCGGGGTCGGTCTCGATCACCGGTGCCGTCGGCTCGGCGTTCTCGTAGGCCTTCAGCAGCCGGGCGGCGACGTCCTGCACGTTCATGCCTGCACACTCCAGGCGCGGCACTGCCAGGGCAAGGCGGGCGTCCCGCTCAGCGGAACCCCTGATCGATGGCCGTGGCCAGCACCTGCGCCAGGTGCAGGGCCTTCCTGCCGGTGAGTTCGCCGATCTGGGTACGGCAGCTGAAGCCGTCGGCGAGTACCAGCGTGTCGGGTTCCGCGGCCGACACCTCCGGCACGAGGACCCGGTTCGCCGCGCCAACCGAGACCTCGTAGTGGCCCCGCTCCATCCCGAAGTTCCCGGCCAGGCCGCAGCACCCGGAGTCGAGCGTGCGGTTGCCGACACCGACTTCGCGCAACAGTTGCTCCTCGGCCGCGTTACCGAACACGGCGTGCTGGTGGCAGTGCTGCTGGGTGATCGCCGCGGTCGCGGGCAGCCGGGGGAACTGTACGCCGGGTGCCTCGCGCTTGAGGAATGCCCCGAGCGTGAGTGCGTCGAGGCTGTCGACGTCCAGCAGGTCGTGTACGTCGTGGCGAAGCACCGCGAGGCAACTGGGTTCGAGCCCCACGATGGGTGTGCCCGCGCGCAGTTCGGGCTCCAGCACCCGCAGCGTGCGGCGCAGCACGCGCCTCGCGACGTCGAGTTGCCCGGTGGAGATCCAGGTCAGCCCGCAGCACACCGACGAGCGGGGCAGCACGACGTCGAAACCGGCGTAGTCGAGTACCCGTGCGGCCGCGACTCCCACCTCCGGCGAGAAGAAGTTGGTGAAGGTGTCGGGCCACAGCATGACCCTGCGCCGGCCGGCCGGGCGGCGCGGCAGCCTGCGCAGCGCCCTGCGCAGGCTGACCCGGGAGAACGCGGGCAGTGAGCGCTCGGCGGCGATCCCACCCAGCCGCTTGACGAGCGCTGCTGTGCCGGTGGAGCGCAGTACCGCGTTGGCCGTTCCCGGCGCGGCGTGTGCCAGTCGTGCCCACAGCGGCAGGAAACCCAGCGAGTAGTGGCTGATCGGCCTGAGGCGGCCCGCGTAGTGCTGATGCAGGAACTCGGCCTTGTAGGAGGCCATGTCCACATTGACCGGACAGTCGGAAAGGCAGCCCTTGCACGCAAGGCAGAGATCGAGGGCATCGCGCACCTCGGTGGAACGCCAGCCGTCGGTGATCGTCTCGCCGCGCATCAGCTCGAACAGCAGGCGGGCACGGCCGCGGGTGGAGTGCTGTTCCGACCGGGTCACCATGTAGCTGGGGCACATCACGCCGGTGGAGGTGTCGATGCACTTGCCGACACCGACGCAACGACGGGTCGCCGTGGTGAGGCTGCCGTCGTCGTGCGGGTAGCGCAGTGTGGTCGGCAACGGCAGGACCGGTCCTTCGAAGCGCAGGTCGGCGTCCAGCGGCCGGGGCCGCACAAGGTTCCCGGGGTTGAGCAGGTCGCGAGGGTCCCAGATTTCCTTGAAAGCCTCGAACAGCCGCAGCAGCTCGGGGCTGTACATGCGCGGGAGCAGTTCAGCCCTGGCTTGCCCGTCGCCGTGCTCGCCAGACAGCGAGCCGCCGTGTGCCACGACAAGATCGGCGGCGTCGGTCATGAACGACCGGAAGGCCCGCCTGCCGCGTTCGGTGGTGAGTTCGAAGTCGATGCGCACGTGCACGCAGCCCTCGCCGAAGTGGCCGTAGGGGATGCCACGCAGCCCGTGCCTGGCCAGCAGTTCGCGGAAGCCACGCAGGTAGGAGCCGAGGTTCTCGGGCGGCACGGCCGCGTCCTCCCAGCCGGGCCAGGCTTCCGACCCGTCGGCCATGCGGGTTGCGATGCCGGCCGCGGCCTCCCGGATGGACCACAACTGGCGGGCCTGCGCGGGATCGGTGGCAACCGATGTGGTGGCACCGGTGCGCTGGGCTAGCGTGTCGGCGAGCTCGCGCGCCCTGCGCTGTGCCAGCTCCGCCGTCTCGTCCCCGACCTCGATGAACAGCCAGCCCCTTCCTTCGGGAAGGTTGTCGAGCGCGGCGGTTCTGCGGCCCCGCACCAGTAGGGCGTCGATCAGGTCGGCGCCCATGCCTTCCACGGTGAGGGGTCGCAGCGGCAGCACGCTCGGCACCGCGTCCGCGGCCGCGACGTCGTCGGCGTACCCGGCAACGACGAGCACCCGCGACGGTGGCGAGGGCACAAGCCGCACGGTGGCCTCGGTGAGCAGCACGCAGGTACCTTCAGTGCCCACCAGTGCCCTTGTGAGGTCGAATCCGTGTTCGGGCAGCAGCGCGTCGAGCGCGTACCCGGACACCCTGCGGGGCAGCGTGGGAAACCCGGTGCGCAGCAGCGCGAGGTTGTCGCTCGCCAGCGCCCGCAGTCCTTCGTGGATCTCGTCGGCCCTGCCGGTCAGTTCCTCGGGCGGGGTCGCCGTGTTGAACCGGGTGCCGTCGGCGGTGAGCACGTCGAGAGACACCACGTTGTCGGCCGTTCGACCCCATGCCACCGAGTGCGGGCCGCAGGCGTCGTTGCCGATCATGCCGCCCAGGGTGCAGCGGCTGTGCGTCGAGGGGTCCGGGCCGAAGGTCAGGCCGTGGGGCGCGGCGGCGGCACGCAGAGTGTCCAGCACGACACCGGGCTGCACCCTGGCGGTCCCACGTTCGGCATCGATCTCGAGCACCCGGTTGAGGTAGCGGCTGTAGTCCACGACGACGCCCTTGCCCAGCGCCTGACCGGCGATGCTGGTGCCCGCGCCGCGCGCGGTGATCGGTACGCCGTTGGCCGAGCACACCCGCACCGTCGCTTCGAGGTCAGCCACCGAGCGGGGAAACACCACCGCTTCGGGGACCTGGCGGTAGTTCGAGGCGTCCATGCTGTACATGGCTTGTGCGGCGGGCCCGCTGTCCACGTCGCCGGACACGGCGTCGGCGAGCTGAGCCAGGAAATCGGTCATCACGTGTCACCCGGGTCGGCAGTGTGGTCGGCAGCGGCACCAGCGTCCCCGTACGTTCGCCGTGCCGCCACCGGAGGGCGACGAGACCCGATCCCCGGCGGGGACCGGCGGCCCGACGGCCATGATCCCGCACGGGCGAACAGTGGCATGTAGCATTCCACTAGTCAAGCAGGGCTCGAAAGTCGGTACTACGGCAGGAGTCTGCGGGGTGGCGAGTTGGTGAAGTCGCCTTTCAGCTGGTGACTGTTTGGCTACACTGTGGCGCCGAGTGTCATGTGAAGTGGGGAGGCTTCGATGGCAGCGGGGGCGAACGGCGGAGCGGCTGACCGGGCGGCGGTGGCCGCGGCGCCGGGGGGTGCGGCGGTTTCCGGGGCGCTGGGGGTGTTCCACGACGCGAATTTCATTATTGACGGCAAGCCGTCCGGGCAGGGCTCGGGCGGTTTCACTTTGAGCAGGCAAGAAGCCGAGGCCGCGCTGGTCGAGGCACGCCAGATCGCCGACGACCTCGCCGACTTGGCGGAAGAAGCCGCGGAGCTCACGCAGACGCGGGCGCCGGCTGATGATCCGGCCAGTCAGGAGTTCAACCGGGTCGGTGTCGAGGCGTTCGAGAAGGGGGCCGCGCACGTGGCCGCGGAACGGGACTACTGGCTGAGTCTGGTGGGGGCGTTGGAGCGGGCGTTGGGATCGTGCAGCGCTTCGATGAGCAGGCAGGTCAGGAGATCGGCAGGTCGGGTGGCCAGGACACCACCGGCGGGGGTTACGTGTGATGAGGCGGGTTGTGGTGGTGCTGGCGGCGGGTTGCCTGCTCGGGGTGGTTGGTTGTGCGGCCGGGACGGGTGGCACGGCGGCGCCGGTGTCCGGGTCATCGGCAACGGAGTCCGCCGGTTCGTCGGTGGGTGGTTCCGGGTTGCCGCACAGCGGGGCGCCCGCGGTGGCCGATCCGTTGCCGGAGTCGGCGCTGGCGGGTGACCCGTGCCAGGCGTTGACGGAGCAGCAGGTCAAGGATGCGCTCGGTGACGGCGGCTCTCGGGATCGTGAGGGCGAGAACGCGGTCGGTCCGTTCTGTCGTTGGCACGACCTCGCGACCGGGGGTGGTGTCAGGCTCTCGTTCAGCGTCAAGACCAGGCAGGGCCTGAGCGCCTACTACGCGAACACGAGGCCGCAGATGGCCGTCTTTCGTGACGCGGGACCCATCGGGGGTTTTCCTGCGGTCGAGTACAAGACCAGCGAGAACGACGTCCTCTGCTCGGTGGCGGTGGGGCTTGCCGACGAGTACGCGCTGGATGTCGCGGTGACGTTGAGTCGCAGGAACGTGGGAAAGGTCGATTCGTGCGAGCCTGCGAAGACGATCGCGACGTGGGCTGTGGGGAATCTGAAGGTGAAGGCCGGAGGATAGCGCTGGACGGACAGGCGAACTGCTCGGGTGATGGCCCTCAGCCGGGGTAGTTCGTCCAGCCGAGGTCAAGCCGGGGCGGGTCCTCGCCGATGTCGGCGGCAGCCTGGCCGATGAGCAACTCGGCCGTATGCAGCAGGTGAGCCCGCATCGCCTCGGCCGCCTGCCCGGCCTTGCCGTCCGCGACGAACTCGAAGATCCTCTCGTGTTCGGCGAGGATGTCGGCCAGTCCCCGCGAACGGTCGACAGTTGAAGTGCCCCGCGACAGCACCATGTCCCGAAGCGAGTCGACGTAGCGCGCCAGCCGCGGGTTCCCGGAGGCAGTGTTGATGGTCTCGTGGAAGCACCGGTCGGCGGCCATGAACCCGGCCTCGTCGTGGTCCTCGGCGGCCGCGCGCATGTCCTCGAGGTGCCCGCGCAGTTCCTCGACCCAGCCCGACACGCGCTGACCGGTGGCCCGGTAGGTGGCAGGCACCTCCAACAGCAGCCGGATCGCGAAGACCTCCTCCAGGTCGTGCGCCGAGGTTCGCAGAATCCTGATGCCACGGTTGCGCTCGAACCGCACCATTCCGCGTTCGGAAAGCTGGATCAAAGCCTCCCGAACCGGTGTGCGCGACACCCCGAGGCGAGCGGCCAGATCGTGCACCGAGTACAGCTCGCCGGGCGCCAGCTCACCGCTGACAACGGCGGCCCTGAGCTCGTCGAAGACTGTCCTCGAGAGATTTCTCTCGGTGTCGATCTGCCGCATCGGGCCATCTTCGCACGTCGGCGCACCGCGACAGCCGATACAGTCTTGCCGCATGAGCACGCTCCCGCTGGCCGGTATCACGGTCGTCGCGCTCGAGCAGGCCGTGGCGGCGCCGTTCGCGACACGGCAACTCGGCGATCTGGGAGCCAGGGTCATCAAGGTCGAGCGACCGGGAACCGGCGACTTCGCACGCGCCTACGACGAGACGGTGCGCGGGATGTCGAGCCACTTCGTGTGGCTCAATCGCAACAAGGAAAGCATCACCCTGGATGTCAAGGACCCTGGCGACCGCGACGTGCTGGAGGCGTTGCTGGCAGGGGCCGACGTGTTCGTGCAAAACCTCGCCCCCGGCGCGGCCGACAGGCTTGGTCTGTCGCCGGACACGCTGCGGTGCCGCTTTCCGAGGCTGATCGTGTGCAACATCTCCGGCTACGGTGCCGCCGGGCCGTACCGCACGAAGAAGGCCTACGACCTGCTCGTGCAGTGTGAGGCCGGGGTGGTGTCACTCACCGGAACCCGGGAGGAGCCGGCGAAGGCGGGGATCCCGGTCGCGGACATCGCCGCCGGGATGTACGCGTTCAGCGGCGTGCTCTCCGCGCTGTACGAACGCGAGCGCACGGGCGAGGGCACCAGCTTCGACGTCGCGATGCTCGACGCGCTGGGGGAGTGGGTCGGGTTCCCCTACTACTACGCCGCATACGGGGGCAGCCCGCCGCCACGCAACGGCGCGAGGCACGCCGCCATCTCGCCGTACGGTCCCTACACCGTTGGGGACGGCTCCGTTGTGTTCATCGGCGTGCAGAACGAGCGGGAGTGGAAGGCGTTGTGCGAACACGTCCTGGCCGATCCCGCCGTCGCCGACGACGCCCGGTTCGCCCGCAACTCGCTGCGCGTCGAGCACGACGCCGAGTTGACCGAACTGATCGAGCGAGCGCTGCGGCACTCGGATGCCGACGATGTGGTGCGGCGCCTCGACGAGGCGGGCATCGCCAACGCGAGGATGCGCACGATGGCGGAGTTCGCCGAACACCCGCAACTGGCCGCACGGCAACGGTGGGCGAGTGTGGACTCCCCGGTCGGACAGTTGCGTGCGCTGCTGCCCCCGATCGACGTGTCGGGCAGGACCCCGCGCCTCGATCCGGTACCGGAGGTCGGGCAGCACAGTGCCGCGATCCGCGCGGAACTGGGCTTCGGGGAAGAGCCCTGAGCCGATCCGGTGCTTCCCTCGGTCAGTGGACCGAAGCAGGCAACCCGAACAGTTCGAAGTGTTCGCGGCCCACGAAAGACGTGATCTCCGTGATCCGGTCGCCGCGCAGGGTGAGCACATTGATCGACCAGGCGACGTACGCACCGATCTCGCCGTCCCACAGGAAGCAGGCGACGGCAGGCTGGCCGTTCGCGCGGGTCGGCCGGTGTCGCCACGCCCCGCATCCGGTCAACGGGACCTGAACAGCGAAGTCGGTCACGGCGGCCAGGCCCCGATACCAGTGCGGCAGCGGTGGCATGGACCAGGTGACGTCTTCGGTGAGCAAAGCCACCAGCGCGTCGGCATCGCCGCGTTCCAGCGCCACGCAGAACCTGGTCGTGATAGCCCGCACGCGGTCGTCGCCCACTTCGCGCAGGGTGCGTTGTTGTGTGCGAGGAGGGACCTTGTCGGCCACGATCCGCCGAGCCCGCTGCAGCGCGCTGTTCACCGATGCGGTCGAGGTCCGCATCGTTCGGGCGATCTCGGCCGCGGAGAACCCGAGCACGTCGAAAAGCAACAGCGCGGCGCGCTGGTTTCCCGGTAGATGCTGTATTGCCGCGACGAAGGCCAGCTCGACAGCCTCACGCTGCTCGTATCGTGCGCCGGGCTCGCCGAACCCGTCGCGGAGGTCGTGGTCGGGATAGGGCCCCAGCCAGGCGACATCGGTCCGTGGTGCGTCGCCGACGACCACGCGTTCGCTCGCGGGACCCAGGTCCACCGGCAGCGCACGCCTGTTCCTGCGCTCGACCGAGTCCAGGCAGCACCGGGTCGCCACCGTGTACAGCCAGGAGCGCAGTGAGCCGCGACCGGAGTAACCCGCGAGCCCACGCCAGGCTCGCACCAGCGCTTCCTGCAGCGCGTCGTCAGCGTCGTGTGCGGAGCCGAGCATGCGGTAGCAATGGGCGTGCAGTTCCCCTCGCAACGGAGCCACCAGCCTGCTGAACGCGTCACCGTCCCCCGCCTGCGCGAGGGTGAGCTCATCGTCCTCGGGGACCGCCGCCTGTGCGGCAGGCGAAAGATTTGTCCGCACGAGCGATGAGTATGCCGCACCCGAGACGGTCTCTTCCGCGACCGAACATCGAATGTCGAAACGGAGGAGTTCAATGAGCAACCCCAGCACGATCGCCACCCTGCGGGTAGCCGATGCGCGGCTGTACTACGAGATGCGCGGCAACGGGCCGGTCGCGTTGCTGGTCGGCGCGCCGATGGACGCGATGTCGTTCGCGCCGCTGGCCGACCTGCTCGCCACCGACCACACCGTGATCACCACCGATCCGAGAGGCATCAACCGAAGCGTGCTGGACGACCCCCACGCCGATTCGACACCGCAGTCGCGGGCCGCGGACCTGGCCGGCCTGTTGTCGCACGTCGGGGGTGGGCCCGCCGTGGTCCTCGGTTCCAGCGGCGGTGCGGTGAGCGCGCTGGCACTCGCGCAGGTCCGTCCCGACCTCGTACACACCGTGATCGCCCACGAGCCACCGCTGAACGACCTGCTCGACGACCGCGATCGATTGCATGCGGCGACCGAGGAGATCGTGGCGACCCACCTGCGTGGCGATGTCGAGGGCGCCTGGCGCAAGTTCCTCGAACTGGCCTGCATCCAGCTGCCCGAGGAGGTTTTCCAGCAGCTGGCAGGGGGAGAACGCACCGCACAGCAGGTCGCCGACGAGCACTACCAGCATGCGCACATGCTGCGCCCGACGACCAGGTGGCGGCCCGATCCGGTCGCCTTGCGGTCGACCGCCACCCGCATCGTGGTGGGCATCGGCGAGGAATCCGGCGGCCAGCTCTGCGAGCGCACCTCTGTCGCACTGGCCGAACTACTCGATCTGGAACCCACCAGGTTCCCCGGTGGCCACATCGGTTTCGTGGAGGACCCGGCTGCGTTCGCCACCCGGCTTCGCGCGGTGCTCGGCCGGTAACCGCCGCGGCCGATGCGCCGCTCGTGCAACCGAAGGTGCGGCCACTTCCGTCCGTTGCGGCATGAGAAAGCGCTTGGCCTGGTGGCTCGCCGCCGTTTCGCTCGCGGTGGGAGCCTGCGGCTCGCCCGAAGCAGCCCCGCCGTTATGGAACCAGCGGGCACAGGCCGGGCTCGTGGCGTTCGAATCCTGTGAGCAGGTGTTGCGAGAGCTGCGGGAGGCCTACGCGACCGTGCCAACGCGGGGCGCCATCACGGAAGGGGAGGTGGGCGCGGCGCCCCCCGACGGCAAGGCCGCTGTCCCGCAGGCTCCTGCCGGCGCGGAGCGGGGTGGTGGCGCCGACAGCGCGGACAGCGCCGAACCCGCACCGGGGCATTCGACGACGAACAACCACGAACAGGGGGTGGCCGAACCCGACCTGGTGCAGACCGACGGTCGCAGGGTGGTCACCGTCGCCGACGGGACGCTGCGTGTCATCGACGTGGCGAACCGGCGCACCACGTCCAGAGTGTGGCTACCGGGTGGTGCGGGCGAGGAGTTGCTGCTGTTCGGTGATCGGGCCCTCGTGGTGGGGCAGGGCACGAGCATCACGCTCGTCGAGCTGTCGGGCCAGGCGCGTGTTCTCGGCACGCTGCGGATCGAGGGCGGCTACGTCGACGCCAGGATGGCAGGCGGCCGCGCACGCGTCGTGGTCAGCTCGACGCCCAGACTCCCCGTTCCACCAGGGGAACCGGCATTCGACGCCGCCACCGTCGACGACTGGTTGCCTTCCTACGAGCTGACCACACCCCAGGGCAGTCGCAGCGGCAGGCTCGTCGACTGCGACCGCGTTAGTCACCCCGACACCTACACCGCGACGTCCTTCCTGACCGTGCTGACCTTCGACCTCACCGCACCGCTGGGCACCGGTGACCCCGTGACGGTCGCGGCCGACGGCGGCACCGTCTACGGCACGGCGCGCAGTCTCTATCTCGCCCACGAAACCGGCTACCGCACCGAGATCCACCGGTTCGACCTCACCGGTGCGGGCCCGGCCGAACACGTCGCCTCCGCTGCGGTGGAGGGCACCCTGCTCAGCCAGTATGCGATGTCCGAACACGACGGTCACCTGCGCGTGGCCACCACGCGGCGATCGGACAACGTCGTGACCGTGCTCGCGGCGAGTGGCTCGACGCTGACCAAGGTCGGTTCGCTCGCAGGACTGGGAAGGAACGAGCAGATCTATGCGGTGCGCTTCTTCGGCACGACCGGCTACGTCGTGACGTTTCGCAGGACCGACCCGCTGTACACGCTCGACCTCACCGACCCCACCGATCCCGAGGTGGTGGGGGAACTGAAGATCACCGGGTACTCCGCCTACCTGCACCGCGCGTCGGACGGCAAGCTGCTCGGTGTCGGGCAGGAGGCCGACGAACTGGGCAGGACGACGGGGCTGCAGGTGTCGCTGTTCGACGTCACCGACGCGGCGCGCCCGCGCAAGGTCGCCGAGCACGAACTCGTCGGCGGCAGGGCACAGGTCGAGTCGCAGACCCATGCGTTTCTCTACTGGGAGCCCACCGGCCTGCTCGTGCTGCCCACCGACACCGACGCGCTGGTGCTGCGGCTGGCGGGGCACCGGTTCACCGACCTCGGCACGATCGGTCGTGGCCTGCCCGTCCGGCGCGCGCTCGTGGTCGGCGACGAGGTGTGGGTGGTGTCGACATCCGGGATCGGTGTGCACGACGAGAAAACCCTGGCCGAGCTGGCCTGGCTGCCGTTCGAGGCGTGAACGCGCCGGTTCAACTCCTCACGTGGAGCACGCCGTGCTCGGTGACCACGGCGGTCACCAACTCCGCCGGGGTGATGTCGAAAGCGGGATTGAACACCTGCGCGCCCTGCGGAGCAACGCGGGTGCCCGCGACGTGGGTGATTTCCTCGGCGGGCCGTTGCTCCAGCACGATGTGCGAGCCGTCCGGCAATTCACGGTCCACAGTGGATTCCGGTGCCACCACGAAGAACGGGATGTGGTGCCTGGCCGCCGCGACCGCAAGGGCGTAGGTGCCGATCTTGTTGGCGACGTCGCCGTTGGCGGCGACGCGGTCGGCTCCGACGAGCACGCAGTCCACCAGCCCCGTGGCCATGGCGGCGGGGGCCGCGGAGTCGGGCAGCAGCCGGTAGGGCACGCCCAGCTCTGCGAGTTCCCACGCGGTCAACCGGGAGCCCTGCAGCAGCGGCCGGGTCTCGTCGGCGAGCACGTACTCGACGTGCCCGGCAGCGTGCAGGTGCCGCACGACGCCAAGCGCGGTTCCCCAGTCAACGGCGGCCAGCCTGCCGGTGTTGCAGTGGGTGAGCAGCCGCAGCGGGCGCCGCGAGCAGTGCCGCAACACGAGGTCGGCGGCGTTGCGAGACGCCTGCTTGTTGACCAGCTCGTCCTCGGTCAGCATGGCCACCGCCTCGGCGGTGACGGCATCGGCGCCACGTGGCAGGGCGGCGAGCGCGCGCTCCACACCCCAGCGCAGGTTCACCGCGGTGGGCCTGGCGCTGGCCAGCCGCTCGGCGTCGGCAGCGACCGCGTTGGTCGCGTCGGTGGCGCCGGTTGTGCCGCCGGGGCCCCGGTGCAGCCGGGCGGACATGGCCACGCCCAGCGCGCCCGCCGCGCCGAGGGCGGGCGCGCCCCGCACCGCGAGGCGCTTGATGGCGTCGACGAGTTCGTCGATCGTGGTCAGCCGCAGCGTCCGGTAGCTCTCGGGCAGCGCGCACTGGTCCACGATCACGACTGCGTCGCCGTCCCAGTCGATCGTCCTGCTCACGCTCCCATTGTCGCCCGGGGCCGCCGAGGGCCTTAACCCACATGCACATCCCCCTTCACTCTGGTGCGACGCCCGGGCGCTTTACTACGGTCACCCGGAAGCGAAGTTGTATCGCTCACCCCGGCGGAACCATGTGGAGGCGCGATGGCCGGCCGTACGAAGTACCTGCTCGACGAGGAAGACATGCCCACCCAGTGGTACAACGTCGTCCCAGACCTGCCGCAGCCGCCACCCCCACCGCTGCACCCGGCGACGAGGGAGCCGGTGGGGCCTGCCGACCTCGCGCCGCTCTTCCCGCAGGCCCTCATCGAGCAGGAGGTGACCACCGAGCGCTATGTCGACATCCCTGGCGAGGTCATCGACGTCTACCGGCTGTGGCGGCCCTCCCCGCTGTTTCGCGCCCGCAGGTTGGAGAAGCTGCTCGACACCCCCGCCCGCATCTACTACAAGTACGAGGGCGTGAGCCCGGTCGGCTCCCACAAGCCGAACACGGCGGTGCCGCAGGCGTTCTACAACTCCGCGGAGGGCGTCACGCGGCTGACCACCGAAACCGGCGCCGGGCAGTGGGGCAGTGCGCTTGCATTCGCCTGCGCCACCTACGGGCTCGACTGCGAGGTGTGGCAGGTGCGCGCCTCCTACGACCAAAAGCCCTACCGCAAGATCATGATGGAGACCTTCGGGGCGACGCTGCACCCGAGCCCGTCCGAGCTGACCGAAGCCGGCCGCAAGATCCTGGCCGAGAACCCCGACTCCACCGGCAGCCTCGGCATCGCCATCAGCGAGGCCGTCGAGAAGGCGGCAGGCGACCCCGACGCCCGCTACGCGCTCGGCAGCGTGCTCAACCACGTCCTGCTGCACCAGACGGTGATCGGCGAGGAGGCCATCAAGCAGTTCCAGCTCGCCGAGGACACGCCGGACGTCATCGTCGGCTGCACCGGGGGTGGCTCCAACTTCGGCGGGCTGGCGTTCCCGTTCCTGCGGGAGAAGCTGGCAGGCAGGATGGACGTGGACATCCGCGCGGTCGAACCGGCCGCCTGCCCCTCGCTCACCAGGGGCCGCTACGCCTACGACTTCGGCGACACCGCGGGCCTCACACCGCTGCTGAAGATGCACACGCTGGGCCACGGGTTCATCCCCGACCCTATCCACGCAGGCGGGCTGCGTTATCACGGCATGTCGCCGCTGCTGTCGCACATCTACGAGCTCGGCCTCATCGACGCTCTCGCCGTGCCGCAGCAGGAGTGCTTCGCGGCAGGCGTGCGGTTCGCCCGCACTGAGGGGATCATCCCGGCTCCCGAGCCGACCCACGCGCTCGCCGCCTGCATGCGCGAAGCTCTCAGGTGCAAGGAGACCGGTGAGGAGAAGGTCATCCTCACCGCCCTCTGCGGGCACGCCCACCTCGACCTGCCGGCCTACGCCGCCTACCTCGGCGGGCAGATGGTTGACAACGAACTGCCGCAGCACGCGCTGGACACCTCCCTCGCCGGTATCCCGTAACGGCTGCGCGACCGGCGCGAATGCCGACCGCGCGCCGGTCGCGCAGCCACCGGGACGGCACGGGCGCCCGCGAAGCGGCGCCGGGCGAGACAGGTAAGCCGAAAGCCGCACCGCTCGGCGCGCCGGCCGGGTCGGTGGTGCCGCAGTACCTGCCCTCGCGGCACGACTACCCTGGAAAGGCGATGACCTACCTCGACCACGCGGCGACCACCCCGATGTCGCCGGAGTCCCTCGCGGCGATGACCGACGCGCTGTCCACGCTGGGCAACGCGTCGTCGCTGCACTCATCAGGGCGAAGGGCACGCAGGGTCGTGGAGGAGGCGCGCGAGACCCTTGCCGACGCGATGGGCGCGCGGCCATCCGAGGTGATCTTCACCGGTGGTGGTACCGAAAGCGACAACCTCGCGGTCAAGGGCATCTACTGGGCGCGAAAGCGTGCGGACCCGGCTCGCCGCCGCGTGCTCGCCAGTTCCGTGGAGCATCACGCGGTGCTCGATGCCGTACGGTGGCTCGGCGACCACGCGGACGCCGAGGTCACCTGGCTGGAGGTCGACGAGCACGGAAGTGTGCGGCCCGACACGTTGCGTGCCGCGATCGAGAGCGCACCCGACCAGGTCGCACTGGTCACGGTGATGTGGGCCAACAACGAGGTCGGCACCGTGAACCCGGTGGCCGAACTCGCCGCGATCTGCGCCGAACACGGCATCCCGATGCACACCGACGCCGTGCAGGCGGTCGGTGCCGTGGAGGTCGGTTTCGCCGCCAGCGGCGTGAGCGCGCTGACACTGACCGGGCACAAGATCGGTGGACCGTACGGCATCGGGGCGCTGTTGCTGGATCGGGAGACGCCGTGCGTTCCGCTGTTGCACGGCGGCGGTCAGGAGCGAGAGGTACGGTCGGGGACGCTCGATGTTCCCGCGATCCACGCGTTCGCCACCGCGGTTCGCGCGGCTGTCGAGAAGCAGGCCGAGCACTTCTGCGCGCTCACCAAGCTGCGCGACGACCTGATCGATGCCGTGTTGCGCGAGGTCCCCGACGCCGTGCTCAACGGCCCGCCCGCCGACGCCGCCGACAGCAGGTTGCCGGGCATCGCGCACTTCACCTTCCCGGGTTGCGCGGGAGACAGCCTGCTGATGCTGCTGGACGCCAAGGGCATCGAGTGTTCCACCGGATCGGCGTGCACGGCTGGAGTCGCCGAGCCCAGCCACGTGTTGCTGGCGATGGGCGCGGACGCCGCCTCGGCACGCGGTTCGCTGCGATTCTCCCTGGGGCACACCTCCACCAGCGCCGACATCGAAGCGGTGAGCAGGGAGATCGGCGCGGTCGTCGCCAGGGCCCGGCAGGCCGGGCTCGCAGGCATGCGCAAGCACAAGCCCGAGCAGGAGGGGTAGCCGATGCGGGTACTGGCCGCGATGAGCGGTGGGGTCGACTCGGCCGTCGCCGCCGCCCGCGCCGTGGAGGCCGGACACGACGTCGTGGGCGTGCACCTGGCACTTTCGGCGAAACCCGGCACGCTGCGCACGGGAGCGCGCGGCTGCTGCACGATCGAGGACGCCCACGACGCGCGGCGGGCGGCCGACATCCTTGGCATCCCGTTCTACGTGTGGGACTTCGCGGAGCGCTTCACCGAGGAGGTCGTGGAGACCTTCGTGGGGGAGTACGCGGCGGGCCGCACCCCGAACCCGTGCGTCACCTGCAACGAGAAGATCAAGTTCGAGGCGCTGCTCGACAAGGCGATGGCGCTCGGCTTCGACGCGGTGTGCACGGGACACTACGCACGGCTGGAGGTCGTGGACGGTCGACCGCAGCTTCGGCGTAGCGCGGACGAGGGCAAGGACCAGTCGTACGTGCTGGCCTCGCTGCGGCCCGAGCAGTTGCGGCACGCCATGTTCCCGCTCGGCGGGTCCCGCAAGTCCGATGTTCGCGCCGAGGCGGCCGAGCGCGGGCTCGCCGTCGCCGAGAAACCCGACAGCCACGACATCTGCTTCATTCCCGACGGCGACACCAGGAAGTTCCTGGAGTCCAGGCTGGGCGAGAGCCCTGGCGACCTCGTCGACGCCGAGACCGGGGCGGTGCTCGGCAGGCACACCGGGGTGCACGGGTTCACCGTGGGCCAGCGCAAGGGGCTCGGCATCGACAAGCCCGCACCCGACGGCAGGCCGAGGTACGTGCTCTCGCTGGAGCCGGTGTCGGGCACGGTGAAGGTCGGTTCGGCGAACCGGCTGGAGGTGACCCGCATCGACGGCGAGCGGCCGATCTGGCCGAGCGGGTGCCCGCTCGAGGGTCCGACCGAGTGCGTTGTGCAGGTGCGTGCCCACGGTGGTACGGCGCGTGCCGTCGCGGAGGCCGCGGACGGGGAGGTGACCGTGCGGCTGCGGGAACCGCTGAGTGGGGTCGCTCCCGGCCAGGTCGCGGTGCTGTATCGGGACGAAGGCGAGGCTGGCGACCTGGTGCTGGGCAGTGCGAGGATCGCTGCCACGGCGTGACCACGGCGCCGAGGGTTGGCGGGAGGAACTCGATGACGAGCATGCTCAGGTCCAGCACGGTGTCCGACGTCCTGCGGCGAAGCGCCGCGCGGGTGCCGAACCGGACGGCACTGCGGTTCGCGGAGCGGGAATGGACCTATCGTGAGCTCGACGCCGCGGTCACCAGGGCGGCGGCGCACCTGCTCTCGCTCGGTCTGCGCCACGGCGACCGGGTGGCCGCCTACGGCAAGAACTCCGACGCCTACCTCATCGGTTTCCTGGCCTGCGCCAGGGCCGGTCTGGTGCACGTGCCGGTGAACTTCAACCTCACCGGCGACGAGCTGGGCTACTTGGTCGAGCAGTCCGGAAGCAGTGTCGCGCTGGTGGACCCGGGGCTGCGGGGCAACGTCGACGCGCTCGGCCTTGCGCTGAAGCACGTCCTGCCGCTTCGCGATGCCGAGGGCAGCCTGCTGGAGGTGGCGCGCGAATCGACGGCGCCCTCGCTCGACGTCGAGGTGGCCGACACCGATCTGGCTCAGTTGCTGTACACCTCGGGGACCACGTCGCGGCCAAAGGGCGCGATGATGACCCACAGGGCGCTGGTTCACGAGTACGTGTCCTGCCTTGTCGATCTCGACCTCACCGAGCACGACGCCCCGCTGCACGTCATGCCGCTCTACCACAGTGCGCAACTGCACGTGTTCCTCATGCCGTGGCTCGCCGTCGGTGCCACCAACACGCTGCTCGAGGTGCCCGATCCGAACGAGATCCTGCGCAGGCTCTCCGCCGACCGGCACGGCGCGTTCTTCGCGGCTCCGACGTTGTGGGTCGCGCTGGCCAACCATCCCGAGTTCGGCGAGCACGACCTTTCGGCGCTGCGCAAGGCCTACTACGGCGCCTCGATCATGCCGGGCCCGGTGCTGGAGCGGCTGCGCGAGGCCATGCCGGAGTTGGGTTTCTACAACTGTTTCGGCCAGTCGGAGATCGCGCCGCTTGCCACCGTGCTGCGTCCCGAGGAGCACCAACAGCGCCCGGATTCGGCGGGCAGGCCGGTGTTGTTCGTGGAGCTTCGGGTCGTCGATCCCGACGGCAACGACGTCGCGCCCGGTGAGCAGGGGGAGGTCGTCTACCGGTCGCCGCAGTTGTGCGAGGGCTACTGGGACAAGCCGCAGGAGACCGAGGAGGCCTTCCGTGACGGCTGGTTCCACTCCGGTGACCTGGTGCGCATCGACGAGGAGGGCTACCTCTACGTCGTCGACCGGATCAAGGACGTGATCAACACCGGTGGCGTGCTGGTCGCCTCGCGCGAGGTGGAGGACGCGCTCTACACCCACCCCGCCGTCGGCGAGGTGGCCGTGATCGGGCTGCCGGACGAGAAGTGGATCGAGGCGATCACAGCCGTCGTGGTGCCCAAGGGTGAAGTCGGTGAGGACGAACTGCTCGGCCACGTGCGGGGCAAGCTGTCGTCGTTCAAACTGCCCAAGGCGGTTCGCTTCGTGGAGGACCTGCCGCGCAACGCCTCCGGCAAGATCCTCAAGCGGGAGCTGCGGGACCGGTTCGCCGCGTCGTGACTGCCGGGTTACTCACGTCTCGGGCAGTGTGTCGACGGTGATCGACGGATAGCGCCTCGCGAACCGGGTGTCCAATGTGACCAGTGTGTTTCCGCTGCCTGCGCGAACGCCGCCAGATAGTCGTCGGTCCAGAGTTTGTGGCTGTTGTCGGTGCGGGCCGAGATCGCTCGCCAGACATGCTCCAGCTGCGTCGGCTCACCGGCCCAGCGCACTCGGTCGTCGCTGCGAAGCATGTCAAGAACCTTCCACGCGTCGGTTGGCGCCAGGACGTCTTCACCCAGCACGGCGGGGTGGGACAGGAGTCTCAGCAAGCCCAGCTGCGCGACCCTGCACAAGAACAGTTCGCCGTCGTGCTCGGTGAACCACGACGCGACGCGTGGGTGGTGGGCATGCCCTGCCCAGACAGCGGCAAGCCAGACACACCGACATCGAGCAGCATCAGCAATTCCCGTGCTTTTCGGCTTCCTCCGAGGTGAAGACTGCTTCGATGCCCGCGTTGGTGGTGTTGACCGTGCCGGGGCGGCGCTGCTCACCAGCGGTAGCCGCACCATCGTGTGTTTCTCGGACGTGGGGAAGGTGCCGAGTTCGTGCACCACCGCGCGGGTGAGGAACTCCTTCAGCGTTTCTCCTCGGGCCGCCGCCTCGGCTTTCGCGGCACGTAGCAGCTCCGTCGACAGCTCGTGTGCTCCAGGCGGGACGCGGGTCTGGTGTCGGGTGGAGCGCGGAACTCGCGGTCGGGACCGGGGAACTCGCCGACGGGAACGCAGGACTCGCCGACGGGAACGGGGGACTCGCGGGGGTTCAGGGAAGGGTGTAGTGGCGCACCCCTTCGGTTTTGATCGCGGCGAGCTTGCCCTGCAGCACGAGCAGGTCCAGGTGGGCCGCGGTCTCCAGCACCGCGAGCATCTGGTTGAACGCGTCGAGGTCCGCCAGCGCGTGCTGCCTTCGCGTCCACGTCAGCCGAAGCGCCGACTCGTAGGCGGTGGCCGCGCCACCTGCGACGGTCTCGCCGATCTCGGTGAGTCGCTGCTCGTGGTGGGCCAGCAACTCGTCCACCCGCGCGTGCACGCTGGGCGAGACGGGGCCGTGCGCGGGCAGCAGTCGCCTGTCCGGCATCGCCCGCACCAGCCGCAGTGAGCCGAGGTAGTCACGCAACGGCAGTTGCGAGGGTGCGGGCTGGAACCCGATCGACGGCGTGATGTGCGGCAGCACATGATCGCCGGAGAAGAGCAGCCCCGCCGCGTCGTCGGCGAACACGACATGGCCCGCCGTGTGGCCGGGGGTGTGAACCACGTCGAGTTCCCTGCCCACGTGCACGGTGCGCCTGCCCGGTGTCAGCCACTCGTCGGGGTCCTCCCAGTAACTCTCGTCGGTGGCGGGCCGCCTGTCACCGAACACCCGCGTCAGCGCCTCGACCACTGCCTCGCCGCCCGCTTCACGCAGCAGCCGCACCTGCGCCGCCATCGGCCTGCTCGACGGGTCCGCGGTGATCTTCAGCGAGGGCTCCTCCAGCATGCCGAGCGCAATCCGGCCGCCGAACTTCCTGCGCAGCGCTACGGCGAGCGTGTAGTGGTCGCGGTGCACGTGCGTGATGAGGAACTGGCTGACATCGGCCAGGCCCGCGCCCAGCCCCCGCAGCGCGGCCTCCAGTTGCTGGTGGGCCTCGTCCAGAGCCCAACCGGAATCGATGAGTACGAGCGAGTCGCCGCTGGTGATGGCGTAGATGTTCACCGCTCGCAGCGCGTCGTGCGGAAGCGGCAGCGGGATGCGGTACACCCCGGGAGCCACCGAGTACACGCCGGGCTCGGTCCAGTGGCGGCTGTTGTCGTCCTCGCGCGGTTCCATCCCACGATCAGAGCAGGTCGCACGCCCGGACAGGAGTCCGGTGAGACCGACATCACTGAGCGCCTGCTTAGGCTGCCGGTCAGTCGTCTCCGCTCTCGTTGATCAGGCGTTCCAGTTCTCGCCGCAGCAGGCCCAGCCGCGCGTCGGCGAGCAGCGGGATCTCCCGCCTGCGCCTGCGCACCGCCGCCGGATCGATGTCGACGATCGTGAGAGCCTCGTCCCAGGTCGCGGCCGTCGCAACCACGGAGCCCCACGGATCCAGCACCCGCGAACCACCCCAGAACCGCACGCCCGCCTCGTCACCGACACGGTTGACGAACAGCACCCAGCACTGCTGCATCCGCGCGGTGAAGGTGAGCAGGTCGTGCCAGTACTCGGCAGGGTCGAACGAACCACCGGTGAGCTTCGCCGCGCTGTTGGCGGGCACGATCAACAGCTCCGCACCGTCCTGCGCCGCCAGCCACGGCAGCATCGGCTGCCACGCGTCGTTGCAGATGAGAGTGGCGAACCTGCCGTGCTTGGTGTCGAACGCCCGCATGTGCTGGCCGGGGCTGGCGTGCTTGCGTTCCTCCCAGATCAGGTAGTTGGGCAGGTACAGCTTGCGGTGGTTGTGGACCAGCTGGCCGCCGGACAGGTACAGCGCCGAGTTGTGCCGCCGGATCCGACCGTCCTCGAGCAGCCCGATCACCACGTCGGGCCCGTGCCGCGCGAGGTCGGCGAGCCGAGGGTCGTCCGGCCAGAGCGAGATGTCGTCGGCGAGTTGCCCCAGCGCGTACCCGGTGAGACTCAGTTCGGGAAACACCACGAGGTCCGCGTCGTCGGCGGCGGCGTCCTTGATGATCCGTTCGGCATCGACCAGGTTGCCCTCCACGTCGCCGAGCCGACAGTCGGTCTGCGCGAGTGCCACTCTCATGCGTCTCACCTCCCCATGTCCGAAGCGGGCGCGGATACCCAAGACGGTACGCGTCAGCGGCCCCCTCAGCGAGACACCCGAACGGCCGTGCCCCGGCGGCGAAACGGCGGCGTCGCCGGGGCACAATCTCGGGTGTGACCGAACAAGCGTGGCCCCCGGCAGCCGCCACCGGTATCGGCTCGATGCCGGGCACGGATTCTGCCGAGGCCGCCGAGATCGTGCTCGGTGAACTGCCCGACTTCCCGCACCTGCCGGAGCTGCCCGCACGGGGTGTCGGCGCTGACCTGATCGGACGTACCTCGGCGCTGCTGGTCGACCTGGCGGTGGAGGTGGTCGTCAGCGGTTACCGTGTCGCGCCGAGGCCGGGACGGCATCACCGGCGTGCCGTGGACCTGCTTCGCTGGGACATCGACGCGTTCGCCGAGGCCGCACTGCGCAGCAGGCCGCGGCTGGTGAAGATACAGCTCGCCGGACCGTGGACGCTGGCGGCAGGCGTCGAACTCGCGCGGGGCCACCGGGTGCTCACCGACCACGGAGCCACCCGTGACTTCACCGAGTCGCTTGTGGAAGGCCTGCGCTCCCACGTCGCGGAGGTCGCCGAGCGCACGGGTGCGTCGGTGGTCGTCCAGCTCGACGAGCCGACACTTCCCGACGTGCTCGCGGGCTCGCTTTCCACGCCTTCCGGCTACGGCACCGTGGATTCGGTGCCGCAGCCCGAGGCGCGGGACCTGCTCGCCAGGGTGGTGTCGGCGGCCGAGAGCATGACCGGGCAGCCGGTGATCGTGCACTGCTGCGCGCCGCGCCCGCCGGTGGGACTGCTGCGGTCGGCCGGAGCGGGAGCGATCTCGCTGGATGCCACCGTGCTGGACGGGGCACCCGGCACGATGCTCGACGAACTCGGCGAGGCGTGGGACGCGGGAACGACGCTGTTGCTGGGGCTGGTGCCTTCGCAGCCGCCGCAGCCGGGGCGTGACGACCTGCGCGAACTGGCAGGCCCCGCGCTGCGGCTGGTGGACCGGCTCGGTTTCGGCAGGGACGTCCTCGCCGAGCGTGCCGTGCCGACACCCGCCTGCGGGCTCGCGGACGCAGGCGAGGGGTGGCTGCGCAGGGCGTTGTCGCTGACGCGGGATCTGGGCAAAGCGTTCGTGGAGCCTGTCGAGGGCTGGTAGTACTCGCAGCATGCGACTGTTTCGCAAGCGCAGGTCCGAGCTCGTGGATCCACGCACGCCGTGGCCCGACCAGCCGGTTCACCAGGACCCGGCGGCTGCTGCGGCCACGTTCTGGCGCCGCTGGCGGGAGTTGCTGCCCGAGATCAGCGCGGCACTCGGCGACGGCGAGCCACGCAGGGCCGAGGCGTCACTGTGCGAGGCCGTCGCGGCACTGCACCCGAACCTGCAGTTCTCGCTCGAACGCGGGCAGCGGGCGATCTACGCACTTGTCGTGAGCGGCCAGGAGGACCCGCTCCTTCGGCCCTACACCGACGCGTGGAAGGCGGCCGCCCCCGCCGACGACGCGGTGTGGGAGTACCACGACTCGGTGCCACCGGTGCCCGACCCCACCGAGGTGACCGTGAACCTGGGCGAGCATCGGGTGTCGCTTGCCGACGTCCGGGTGGTCGCGCAGGTGGACGAGGAGGAACGGGTGGTGGACGTCGCCGTGTACCACCCCGTGCTCGCCGACCTGCGACAGCAGGCGAGGACGGCGATGACGTTCCTGCCGCTGGACGCGACGCTCGGCGAGCGACTGGCCGCGGAGCGGCTGCGCAGGGTGGAGACGGCCGTCGCCGAACCCGAGGGAACCATCACCCTGCTTCAACTGCGTGACGTGGTGCTCGGCCTCGCCGGAAATGTCGGCGGCGCTGACTAGGCTACGGACCTGTGAGCAGTGAAGACGACCTCGCGGTCATCGCGGAGACCGACCAGGTGGCCGAGGACATCAAGGACGTTCCCGCCGACCTGCGCGAGCGGCACGCCGCGCTGGCGGAGGAGGTCAGGAATCACCAGTTCCGCTACTACGTGCTGGACGCCCCTACGATCTCCGACGCCGCCTTCGACCAGCTCATGCGAGAGCTGGAGCGCATGGAGGCCGAACATCCCGGGCTGTCGTCGCCGGATTCACCGACCCAGAACGTCGGCGGCATGTTCTCCACCGAGTTCAACGCCTACGACCACCTCGAGCGGATGCTCAGCCTGGACAACGCCTTCGACTACGAGGAGCTGCGGGCGTGGGTCGACAGGGTCGAGCGGGAGGTCGGCGACCAGGCGCGCTACCTGTGTGAGCTGAAGATCGACGGGCTGGCCGTCAACCTGCTCTACGAGAACGGCAGCCTCACCCGGGCGTTGACCAGGGGTGACGGCCGCACCGGTGAGGACGTCACGCTGAACGTGCGCACCCTGCAGGACGTGCCGGACAGGCTCCTGGACAGCGACAAGTACCCGGTGCCCGAACTGATCGAGATCCGGGGCGAGGTGTACTTCCGGGTGGGCGAGTTCGCCGACCTCAACGCGGGCCTGGTCGCGGCGGGCAAACCACCGTTCGCCAACCCCCGTAACGCGGCCGCCGGGTCGCTGCGGCAGAAGGACCCGAAGGTCACCAGGACCCGCCCGTTGCGCATGCTCTGCCACGGCTTCGGCAAGCGCGTCGGCTTCGACCCGCAGTCGCAGTCGCAGGCCTACGAGGCGCTGGCGGCGTGGGGCATGCCGGTGTCGTCGCACACCACGGTCATCGAGACCGCCGAAGGGCTCGTCGGGCACATCGAGTACTGGGGCGAGCACAAGCACGACGCCGAGTACGAGATCGACGGCGTGGTGATCAAGGTCGACCAGATAGCCCTGCAACGCAGGCTCGGCGCGACCTCACGCGCGCCGCGGTGGGCCATCGCCTACAAGTACCCGCCGGAGGAAGCCAACACGACGCTGCTGGACATCCGCGTCAACGTCGGCAGGACCGGACGGGTCACCCCGTACGCGGTGATGGAGCCGGTGAAGGTCGCGGGCTCGACGGTGGCCATGGCGACGCTGCACAACGCCGAGGAGGTCAAACGCAAGGGCGTGCTGATCGGCGACCGCGTCGTGATCCGCAAGGCAGGAGACGTCATCCCGGAGGTCCTCGGCCCTGTCGTCGATGTGCGCACCGGCGACGAGCGAGAGTTCGTCATGCCGACGCACTGTCCGGAGTGCGGCACCCGGCTGGCCTACGAGAAGGAGGGCGACGCCGACATCCGCTGTCCCAACGCGCGGTCGTGTCCGGCGCAGCTTCGGGAGCGGCTGTTCCACCTCGCCGGGCGTGGCGCCTTCGACATCGAGGTGCTCGGCTGGGAGGCGGCGGGCGCGCTGCTGCGGTCGGGGGTACTCACCGACGAGGGCGACGTCTTCGACCTCGACGAGGGCAAGCTCAAGCGGGTGGATCTGTTCGTCACCAAGTCGGGCGAGTTGTCGGCCAACGGGGCGAGGCTGCTCGCCAATCTCGACTCGGCCAAGGACCGTCCACTGTGGAAGGTGCTGGTCGCGCTGTCCATCCGGCACGTCGGTCCCACGGCGGCGCAGGCACTGGCGAGGGAGTTCGGCTCAGTCGACGCCGTCGAGCAGGCCGACGAGGAACAACTGGCGCAGGTCGACGGCGTCGGCCCCACCATCGCGCAGGCGGTGCGGGAATGGTTCGCCGTCGACTGGCACCGCGAGATCGTGCAGAAGTGGCGCCGCGCGGGCGTGCGCATGGAGCAGGAACGCGACACCTCGGTGCCGCGCAACCTGCAGGGCCTCTCCATCGTCGTCACCGGCTCGCTCGAGCAGTTCTCCCGCGAGGAGGCCAAGGAGGCGATCATGGCGCGCGGGGGCAAGGCCGCGGGCTCGGTGTCCAAGAAGACCGCTTTCGTCGTCGTGGGTGAGGCTCCCGGGTCGAAGTACGACAAGGCGGTACAGCTCAAGGTGCCGGTGCTGGACGAGAACGGCTTCCGGGTGTTGCTCGACAGCGGACCGGACGCGGCCAGGCAGGTGGCCGAGGTCACCGACGAGGGGACGGGCAGCGATGAGTGACATCGTCGTACGGGCCGCGCGGCCGCAGGAGTTGACCGCGGTCGGCGAGCTGACCCTGGCGGCCTACCGGGTCGACGGGTTTCTCGACTACCCGCAGGCCCAGTCCTACGCCGAGGAGCTTCGTGACGCCGCCCGCCGCTATCGCGACGGCGAGCTGCTGGTGGCCACCGACGATACCGACGAGCCGCTGGGGACGGTGACCATCGCGCTGCCCGGCACGCCCTACGCGGAGCTGTGCCGCGAAGGCGAGCTGGAGTTCCGGATGCTCGCGGTAGCGGCGAGCGCCAGGCGCAAGGGCGTGGGCGAGGCGTTGACCAGGGCTGTCATCGAACGGGCGAAGGAACTCGGCGCGCTACGCGTGGTGCTGTGCAGTCAGGCTGCGATGCGGACGGCGCATCGCCTCTACGAGCGGCTGGGCTTTCGGCGGCTGCCGCAGCGCGACTGGGAACCTGCGGCGGGCATCAAGCTGCTGGCGTATGCGATCCAGCTGTAGCGGGGGCGAGGCACCAGCGCTAACTCACCGTTCGTGTGGTCGCCACGTTCGCCGCCTGACCACCGTCACCGCCAGCGCCAGCACGGCCAGCGCGCCGAGCAGCGCCAGCACGGCGGGCACCACACCGATGCGGTCGACCACCCACAGCACCACCGCGCGGCTACGGGAATCCGGGTCGGCCAGCACCACCGCCACGAACACCACGGCCAGCACCGATGCGGCGGCCAGCACCCAGCGGCCGTGGTGGGTACGCAACCCGAACTTGCGGCTGACGACTCGAGCCGCGCGCATGATGCGTCCCACCCGCAGCACCCGTAGCGCGCCGATGGCGAGGAGCAGTCGCAGGATCTGTAGCGGACCGACGACGAAGACGACGGCGGGCACCGCGAGGCCGACGATCAGCAGCTGCGCGCGGTAACGACGCACCCAGCTCGTAACGCTGCCGCTGAGCCACAGCAACAGCAACGACTCGCCGACGAGCACGGCCAGTGACAGCCAGTTGAGCACCTGGCCGACGACCGCGGTGGGGCCTCCCGTGGTGGTCAGGAAGACGGCAGGCACCGACACCAGCGCCGCGGCCAGCACGGGAGCCGACATTCGCTCCCGTGCCCGTTCCGCCCGGCTGTCGCCCACCTGTCCAGTTTAGGAACTGAGGAAGCGATGTTTCGTCACGCTGTGTCAGCTGTCGAGTACGACGGCGACGATCCCCGCGAGGTGGGCGAGCCTTGCGACCTCGGCCGCGCGGAACATCGGCCCACCGGGGCGACCCACCAGCAGCGCCCGGTCGGGTTTGCCCAGCGGGGTCGCGGCCAGTTCGGTGCCGAGTTCCTTCCAGGTGTCCGGAATCCAGCTGTCCTCGGAATCGAGGACGGTCGCGCGCTCCAGCGGCAGCCACGGCAGGTCGCGCAGCGGCACCTCGGGCGCTGCCGTCGAGGAGGCCAGCCGCCGTACCTCGTGGTCGGCCTTCGCGACCACCAGCGACCAGCCGGCACGGATGATCTTGGGGACGCCCTCGGCGAGGAGGTCGAGGCCGGACACGGGGCGCGCCGCGATCTCTTCCACCAGTTCCAGCTCACGGTGTGTGTCGAGGACACCGGCGTAGGGGCGCACGGCGTCGACCTCCACGCCCTCGACGCTTTCCGCGGCGGTGATCAGAGCGTCGGGCAGCCTCCCCGACGGCAGCTCCACCACCAGGTCGTCGACCGCGATTCCCTCGCCACGCTCGACCACGTCGACGCTGAGAATGTCAGCACCTGCCATGCCGAGCGCGGTGGCCACGGCGCCGAGGGTGCCGGGGCTGTCCGGGAGCTGGACCCGGATCAGGAACGACAACGTGAACCCCTCTCCTCGGCCAGCGTCCTCACCTCATTCACGTAGTTACGCCTTTCGCCAGCCGATAATTGTTGCAGAAGGACGCTGGCGTGGGCAGCCACCATCGGCGGCGACCCGGTCGAGCTTGCCAGGTCGCACGCCATAGACTGCCCTGAGGAGTACCCAAATCCGCAACGTCCTCATTGAGAATTGAGAACACCCTTCCGGAGTCGCCCGCGTGTCGAATATTTCCCGTGCTGAGGTCGCGCACCTCGCCAAGTTGGCCAGGATGGCAGTCACCGAGGAGGAACTGGACGTCTTCGCAGACCAACTCGACCAGATCCTGGACGCCGTGGCCAAGGTCAGCGAGGTCGCAGGCGACGACATCCCGCCGACGTCGCACGCCGTGCCGCTGACCAACACCTTCCGCGAGGACGTGGTGAGGCCGGGGCTGACGCAGCAGGAGGCCCTCGCCTGCGCTCCGGCCGCGGAAGAGGGCAGGTTCCGCGTACCTCGCATCCTGGGGGAAGAGCAGTGACCGACTCGACCGATCTGACCAGGCTGACCGCGGCCGAACTCGCGGACAGGATCCACGCCCGCGACGTCAGCGCCGTCGAGGCCACCCAGGCGCACCTCGACCGCATAGCCGAGGTCGACGGCGCGGTACACGCGTTCCTGCACGTCGACGCCGAAGGTGCGCTGGCGGCGGCGCGGCTGGTCGATGCCACGCTGGCCGAAGGCGGGGACCCGGTCTCGCCGCTGGCGGGCGTGCCGTTGGCGCTCAAGGACGTGTTCACCACCAAGGACATGCCGACCACCTGCGGCTCGAAGACGCTGGAGCACTGGCTGCCGCCCTACGACGCCACCGTGACGCGCAGGCTGCGTGAGGCGGGGATGGTCGTTCTCGGCAAGACGAACATGGACGAGTTCGCGATGGGCTCCTCCACGGAGAACTCCGCGTTCGGCCCCACCCGCAACCCCTGGGATCTCGACCGCATCCCCGGTGGCTCCGGCGGCGGATCTTCCGCATCGGTGGCGGCCTTCGAGGCACCGCTGGCGATCGGTACCGACACCGGTGGCTCGATCCGCCAGCCCGCCGCCGTCACCGGAACCGTCGGCGTCAAGCCGACCTACGGCGGGGTGTCGCGCTACGGACTGGTCGCGTTCTCCTCATCGCTGGACCAGGGCGGCCCGTGCGCGCGGACGGTGCTCGACGCCGCGCTGCTGCACGAGATCATCGCGGGCCACGACCCGCTCGATTCCACCTCGATCGAAAGGCCCGTCCCCGCTGTGGTCGCGGCGGCGCGCGAAGGCGCGAAGGGCGACCTCTCGGGGATGCGAATCGGTGTGGTCGCCCAGTTCCAGGGAGAGGGCTACCAGTCAGGCGTGCTCGGTTCCTTCGAGTCCGCCGTCGCGCGGCTGCGCGAGCTGGGTGCGGAGATCGTCGAGGTGTCCTGCCCCAGCTTCGACTACGCGCTGTCGGCCTACTACCTCATCGCGCCGAGTGAGTGCTCCTCCAACCTCGCCCGCTTCGACGCCATGCGTTACGGCCTGCGGGTTGGCGACGACGGCACGCGCAGCGCCGAGGAGGTCATGTCGCTTTCGCGCGAGGCCGGTTTCGGCGCCGAGGTGAAGCGGCGGATCATGCTGGGAACCTACGCGTTGTCGTCGGGTTACTACGACGCCTACTACGGCTCCGCGCAGAAGGTGCGCACGCTGATCGCGCGTGATTTCGCCTCCGCGTTCGAGCAGGTGGACGTGCTGGTGTCGCCGACGACGCCCACCACGGCGTTCCGCATCGGTGAGCGGGTGGACGACCCGCTGGCGATGTATCTCGCCGACCTGTGCACGATTCCGGCCAACCTCGCGGGCAACGCTGCCATGAGTGTCCCGAGTGGACTGTCGGACGACGACGGGCTTCCGGTCGGGCTACAGGTCATGGCGCCCGCGCTCGCCGACGAGCGGCTCTACCGGGTCGGGGCCGCCTACGAGACGGCACGGGGACCGTTGCTGGACAAGATGCCTGAGTTGAAGGGAGCGCCTCGCGTGAGGCCCGACGCACTCGTTCGCTCGGAGGTGCCGCGATGACCGCCGTCGCCGAGTTGATGGACTTTCCCGAGGTCGTGCAGCGCTACGACCCGGTGCTGGGACTCGAGGTTCACGTCGAACTCAACACGAACACCAAGATGTTCTGCGGGTGCCCCAACCTCTTCGGTGGTGAGCCGAACACTCACGTCTGCCCGACGTGTCTGGGTCTGCCCGGTGCCCTGCCTGTCGTCAACGGCAAAGCGGTGGAGTCGGCCATCCGCATCGGACTGGCGCTGAACTGCGAGATCGCGCCGTGGTGCCGGTTCGCACGGAAGAATTACTTCTATCCCGACATGCCGAAGAACTTCCAGACCTCGCAGTACGACGAGCCGATCGCCTTCGACGGACACCTCGACGTGATGTTGGACGACGGCGAGATAGTGCGCGTGGGCATCGAGCGGGCCCACATGGAGGAGGACACCGGCAAGTCGCTGCACGTGGGAGGCGCCACGGGGCGCATCCACGGCGCGGAACACTCGCTGCTGGACTACAACAGGGCAGGCGTGCCGCTCATCGAGATCGTCACCAAGCCGATCGAGGGCATGGGCGCACGCGCGCCGGAGGTCGCCCGTGCCTACGTGACGGCGCTGCGGGACCTGTTGCGTGACATGGACGTCTCGGACGTGCGGATGGACCAGGGCTCGCTGCGCTGCGACGCCAACGTCTCGCTGATGCCGAAGGGAGCCACCGAGTTCGGCACCCGCACCGAGACCAAGAACGTCAACTCGCTGCGTAGCGTCGAGCGGGCGGTGCGCTACGAGATGTCGAGGCAGGCGGCGGTGCTGTCCGCGGGCGGCACGGTCACCCAGGAGACCCGCCACTTCCAGGAGTCCGACGGCACCACCTCGCCGGGCAGGGTGAAGGAGACGGCGGAGGACTACCGCTACTTCCCCGAGCCCGACCTGGTTCCCATCGCGCCCTCCGGCGAGTGGGTGGAGCAACTGCGCGGCACCATCCCGGAGTTGCCGTGGCAGCGCCGCAAGCGGATACAGGCCGAGTGGAACCTCACCGACGAGGAACTGCGCGACCTGGTGAACACCGGTGCGGCCGATCTGGTCGCCGCCACGGTGGACGCGGGCGCCGATCCTGGCGAGGCGCGCAGTTGGTGGGTGCAGTACCTGACCCAGCAGGCCAACACCAAGGGTGTGGAGCTGGCAGGGCTGCCGATCACGCCGGCACAGGTCGCTCGCGTGATCGAGCTGGTGTCGTCCGGCACGCTCACCAACAAGCTCGCCCGCGAGGTGGTGCAGGGTGTGCTCGCAGGTGAGGGCGAGCCGGACGAGGTGGTCGACAAGCGCGGCCTGAAGGTCGTCTCCGACGATTCGGCCCTGATCGCCGCCGTCGACGAGGCGCTTGCCGCGCAGCCCGACGTCGCCGACAAGATCCGTGGTGGCAAGGTGGCAGCGGCCGGTGCCATCGTCGGTGCCGTGATGAAGGCGACCAAGGGGCAGGCCGACGCCAAGCGCGTGCGCGAGCTGATCCTGGAACGCGTCGGTTCCTGACAGCCGTGTGGTCACCGAAACGTGTGACGTGGCGTGAGTGGCTAGGCCTCGCTGCCGGGCTGCTCGCGCTCGCGGCGCTCTTCCTGCCGTGGACCGAGCTCTCGGCCACCGACCCGCAGCTGCGAGCGGCGTTGGCCGAACTGCCGAGTGAGGACGTGTCCCGCCCGGTGTGGTCGGCCACGTTCTTCGGATGGTTCCCGCCGCTGCTGCTGGTGCTGACCGGACTGGCGGTGGTCCTCTTCGGCCAGTCGACCCGGGCGAGGTGGAGCGGGCTGCCGCAACTGTGGCTGGTGGCCACCGTGGTCGCGCTCGTGGGCACCGTACTCGGCTGGGTGTTCATCGACTGGCAGTTCGGTGAGCAGCAGCGCGGGCTGCTCACCGAGAGCGGGGTGAGCATCGGCGCTGGGGTCGGTCGCTACCTGTGTGTCGCGGCAGCGTTGGTCTCGCTGACCGGCGCCGTGCTCGATGTGGTGGCGCTAAGGACGGAGTCCCGGCTGCCGCGAAAGGAGCGGGTGCGCCGGTAGGCGGTGTGCTCTTGTGGTCGCTGTGCCGCTGTGCCGCTGTGCCGCTGTGCCGCTGTGTCGGTGTGCCTGTTGTGCCGCCGCTCAGTCGCGGCCGGAACCCGAGGCAGGTTGCCTGACGATCAGGACGACCCTGTCGTCGCTGGAGATCGGCTTCCCACCGTCCTTGTTGACCGTTCCCGCGACAGCGACGTCCGGGGTTACCGGGTCGAGCGCGCCGAGCTTGCCGTAGCTGGTGCCGTTCTCGCCGTCCATCGTCACCTGCGGCTTACCACCGACGGAGCCGTCCTCGGTGAGCGGGAGGTTCTGTATGTTGGCCGCTTCGGAGGTGGCCACGGCGAGTACGTCCGTCCAGTCGGTGCACCCGGTGACGCCCGGCTTCTCCGGCCAGGTCCACGCGGGCACCGACAGTTGCTCACCCGCCTCGATCCGGTAGAGCGCGTCACGATCGGGTGCCTGGTCCGTCACCCAGAGCCGGGAGCCGTCCGAGGTCTTGCACAGCCCGCCGGGAGCATGCAACCCGCTGGCGAGCACGGGGGAGTCGGGGTCGGGATTGTCCTGCGCAGGCTGCCCGGTCGGTGTGATCCGTAGCACCTTGCCCGCCAGCGACTTGGGGTCCGCGGCGGCGCGCGAGTCGCCTGCGTTCCCGGTCGCCACCAGCAGTGATCCCCTGCCGTCGGCCAGCAATGCCCCCCGGTTGCCGGTCGCGCCCTTGGGGATTCCGGTTAGCACCGGTTTGGCGGGTTCACCTTCGGCGAAGCGGACGACCCGGTTGTCGGTGTCGGTGGTGATGTAGGCGAAGACGAGACCGTCCTCGCCGTAGCCGGGCGACAGCGCCAGCCCGGTGAGCCCCCCGTCTCCGGTGGCCTCCACGTCCAGCCGCGCGACCTCTTCCTGGTCGGCGTTGGCGCCGACCCGAAACACCGTGCCGCTTCTGCGTTCGCCCGCGTAGACGTTCACGGTCGAGCCGTCGGTCGGCAGCGCGGCAACGGCGGACACGGTGTCGAGGCAGGTGGCGATGACCGCCTTGTCGAAGTCGGTGCACCCGTCCGGCGGTGGCACGGGGGTGCGTGAGGTGGGCGGTGCGCTCGGTACCCCGGGTGTGCCCGCCTCTGGCAGGTCGGGTTGCGGGCCTGCCTCCGGCGTGAGCTGCGGAGCGGGCTGCCAGCTCGTCGGGGCCGCGGAGTCCTCGAACTCGGCGCATCCGGCCAGGAACAACCCCGCGCTGGCCACGACGGCCAGCGGCCAGTTCCCCCGCCTGCCGGGCCGGATGATCCGCACGATCCTCCACCCTAGGTGGGGCTTCGTGAACCTCTGGTGAGTGGGCAGGCGGCGGGTGGGTCACGATGGGGGTGTGACGATCACTGTTCTGGTGCCCGACGACGACGGCATGGTGGCCCTTTCGGGCGTCTCTCGGGTGCGACCACTGCGCTACCGGATGGGAGAGCCGCTGCCGGAGCAGGCACGGGAGGCCGAGGTGCTGATCCCCTCCGGCGGTGCCGCCGCGGTGCGGCCGATGCTGGTGGGGTTGCCGAGGCTGCGGCTGATCCAGTTGCTGTCCGCGGGCGCTGAGGACTGGGTGGGCACCCTCCCCGGCGGGGTGCTGCTTTCCACCTGCCGTGGCGCGCACGGTGGCAGTACCGCGGAATGGGTGCTGGCGGTGCTGCTTTCGATGTATCGGGAGCTGGAAGCGTTCACCGAAGCCAGGCGAGCGGCCGAGTGGGCTCCTCGAGTGGGCGAAACGCTGCAGGGCAAGCGGGTGCTCGTGGTCGGCGCGGGCGATGTCGGGACGCAGGTGCGGCGCAGGCTGGAGCCGTTCGATGCCTGGGTCACCATGGTCGGGCTCTCGGCAAGGCCGGGAGTGCACGAGGTCGCCGAACTGCCCTCGTTGTTGCCGGACAGCGACGTGGTGGTGTTGCTGGTGCCGCTGACGTCTCGCACCCGCGCGATGGTGGACGCGAGCTTCCTCGCCGCGATGCCGGACGGTGCGGTGCTGGTCAACGCCTCGCGGGGTCCGGTCGTGGACACCGAAGCGCTGCTCGCCGAACTCGTCTCGGGCAGGCTGCGTGCGGCACTGGATGTCACCGATCCCGAACCACTTCCCGCCGAGCACCCGCTGTGGTCCGCGCCGGGGGTTGTGCTGACCCCGCACGTGGCGGGCTCGGTCTGCGGTGCGCGACGGCGTTCATACCGGGTCGCCGTGGCCGAGATCGAGCGTTACGTGCAGGGCGAACTACCGAGGAACCTGGTGCACGGCGAGTACTGACCCCGGCGAGTCCCCCGTTCCTGCCCGCGAGTCCCCCGCTCCTGCCCGCGAGTCCCCCGCTCTCGCCCGCGAGTTCTGCGTTCCCGCGGGGGCCGCGCATGGCGCGAGCGGAGCACACCTGGCAGTTGTTGCCCAGTGACACGGCGTACCAAGTTCGAGGTAGGGATATACGACCGGGCGGTAATGCTCTACTCTCCGCCCGCATGAACACTCGTGACGACGAGCTTGACCAACGGACGACTCGTCTGCGCTCGGACCAGTTCGACGGCAGCGGCTTCACCCCTGAGGAGAACCCACCGTTCGAGGACCGGCTTTCCGATGACGAGGACGAGCCGAACCGTTGGCATGGCGGGCTTGATTTCGGCCTGCTGATTCTGCGTCTCGCGCTGGGCGGGACGATCGGTGCGCACGGCCTGCAGAAGCTGTTCGGGCTCTTCGACGGTCCCGGCATCGGTGGGTTCGCCGACGCGCTCGGCGAGTTCGGCTACACGAGCCAGACCACACTGCTCGCCTGGATCACCGGAATCGCCGAGGTCGGAGGCGGCGCGCTGCTGATCCTCGGACTCTTCACGCCACTCGGCGCCGCCGCGGTACTCGGGGTGACGGCCAGTGCCGTCTACGTCAAGTTCAGCGGCGGCTACTTCCTCGGCCAGGGACAGGGCTTCGAGTACGAGGTCATGCTCTCCGCCGTCGCGTTCGCCCTGCTGTTCACCGGATCGGGCAGGGTCGCGCTGGACAAGAACACCCCCTGGCGGCGAAAGCCGCTCGCGTTCGGGATCGTCGCACTGCTGCTTGCCGCGGCGGCTGTCGCCGTGGTGATCGTCCTGTTCCGTTAACCCGCTCGGACAATGCCCGAAGGCAAGCGAGGCAGCGCTGGTCCCGTGACGCGGAACCAGCGCTGCCTCGCTTGGTAAGGGCGTTCCCGCCGCTACTTGCCGGGGTCGCGAACCGCGCCGGTGTCGGCTGAGGTCGCCATGCGGGCGTAGGCCCGCAGCGCGCCGCTCACCGGCCGCTGGCGGTCCGCAGGCTGCCACGGCCGTTCGCTTGCCTCCATCTTCGCGCGGCGTTCGGCCAGCACGTCGTCGTCCACCAGCAGCTTCAGGGTGCGCTCGCGCACGTCGATCAGGATCTGGTCGCCGTCGGCGACAAGTCCGATGGTGCCGCCCGCCGCCGCCTCCGGGGAGATGTGCCCCACCGAGATCCCCGAGGAGCCACCGGAGAACCGGCCGTCGGTGATGAGCGCGCATACCTTGCCCAAGCCCGCGCCCTTGAGGAACGCCGTCGGGTGCAGCATCTCCTGCATCCCTGGTCCACCCGAGGGGCCCTCGTAGCGCACCACCAGCACATGACCCGGCTGCACGCGCTTGCCCAGAATCGCCGACACGGCTTCTTCCTGGCTCTCCACGACCAGCGCAGGCCCCTGGAACCGCCACAGCTCCTCGTCGATTCCGGCGGACTTGATGACCGCGCCGTTCTCGGCGAGATTGCCGCGCAACACCGCGAGTCCGCCGTCGGCGGTGTAGGCATGTGCCACATCACGCACGCAGCCGTGCTCGGCGTCGGTGTCCAGAGCGGACCACCGGTTGCCGGTCGAGAACGCCTCCGTGGTGCGAACGCCACCCGGCGCGGCGTGGAACAACTCGATCGCCTCGGCCGAGGGTGATTCGCTCCGAACGTCCCACTTGGACAGCCACTCGTGCAGGGACGAAGCGTGGACGGCGTGCACGTCCTCATTGAGCAGTCCGGCCCGGTACAGCTCTCCGAGAATGGCGGGAATCCCGCCTGCCCTGTGCACGTCCTCCATGTGGTAGTCGGAGTTCGGTGCCACTTTGGACAAACAGGGCACCCTGCGGCCGATCGCATCGATGTCGTCGATGGTGAAGTCGACCTCGCCCTCCCGCGCGGCGGCGAGGATGTGCAGGACGGTGTTGGTCGAACCGCCCATGGCCATGTCGAGGGCCATGGCGTTCTCGAAGGCCTGCTTGCAGGCGATCGAGCGAGGCAGCGCCGACTCGTCGTCGGAGAAGTACCAGCGCTTGGCGAGTTCCACCACCGTGCGGCCCGCCTCGCTGAACAGCTCACGACGGGCGGCGTGGGTGGCCAATGTGGACCCGTTGCCGGGAAGGGAGAGCCCGAGCGCCTCGGTGAGGCAGTTCATCGAGTTCGCCGTGAACATGCCGGAGCACGAGCCGCAGGTAGGGCATGCGGAACGCTCCACCACCGAAAGTCCCTCGTCGTCCACGTTCGAGCTGGCGGAGGCCGAGATCGCGGTGATCAGGTCGGTTGGCGCCTGCGCGACGCCGTCCACCACGACGGCCTTGCCCGCTTCCATCGGACCACCGGAGACGAACACGGTGGGGATGTTGAGCCGCATGGCGGCGTTGAGCATGCCCGGTGTGATCTTGTCGCAGTTGGAGATGCACACCAGCGCATCGGCCTGGTGGGCGTTGACCATGTACTCGACGGAGTCGGCGATGATCTCGCGGGAAGGCAGCGAGTACAGCATTCCGCTGTGTCCCATCGCGATGCCGTCGTCCACGGCGATCGTGTGGAACTCACGCGGCACACCGCCCGCCTCCCGTACGGCGTCGGCCACGATCTCGCCAAGATCCTTCAGATGTACGTGCCCCGGCACGAACTGGGTGTAGGAGTTGGCGATCGCCACGATCGGCTTGCCGAAGTCGCTGTCGGTCATGCCGGTCGCGCGCCACAGGGAACGAGCCCCCGCGGCGTTGCGGCCGTGGGTGGTGGTACGGGAACGCAGAGCTGGCATGGAGCAAGACTACGCCCGCCGGTGCGGGGAGACGGCCGAACCCCGCGAAACGGTCAGGAGGGTTCGTCGAGCAAGCCGGAGGGGTCGGGCAGCCTGCCCTCGCTGACGAGTGACAGCACGGGCAGGTGCCGGGTCCGCACCGTGGGCAGCGCGATCTTGCTGCCGTCGGCGAGCACGGCTTCGATCTTCGATTTCGGCGTGATCGACAACCCCCGCAGCGCCTCCCACGGCAGTTCTTTCGTGCCGAACAGCGTTCGCACCGTGATGCCGTCGCGAGTGGCCGTTGTGCGGGTGCGTGCCACCCACCAGGCCAGCCCGATCGGGATCAGCAGCAGCGGAAGCAGCGCGGGGATCGCGGTGGCGGCCGGGAACACGCAGCCGAACAGCAGCAGCACGGCGATCATGGCGGTGCCGGGCACGCGGAAGATCGCCCGCCTGCCCGCCTCGGCGGTGGCCTCGCTTGCGGCGGGCTCGGCCTGCCGCGTGGACTCCCGCGGCGTCGCCGCTGCCTGGTTCGTCGAGTCGTCTGCCACCCTTCGATGGTGCACCGCTGGTGAGCGGTGGCCAAATTCGGGGGCATCCAACGGTCGGACGGTCCAGTATCCGGGATCACGATTCCGCAGAGTTGACACCCGTGACCGGGGGCGATTAACGTCGGCAGTGTGAAACCGCAGACCATTCTCGTACTTTCCGAGCGCGTCGACGCGTAGGGAAGTCACTCTGCGTCGACGCGCGACCCTCGTGCGACCATCTCGGTCGGCGGGGGTTTTTTAGTGCCCGGAACAGACGAATAAGAGCCGACAAGAGCCGACAGAGCGCACCAGCACTCCAGACCCACGAGGCAGAACCGATGACAAGCGCCACCTCGCGATCGGAAACGAATGCCGGGCCGACGTCACACCAGGCGTCGCCCAGCCAGCTAGGAGCACGGCCGAAGCCCGCCCCGCCCGCGGGAACACCGGTACGGGTTACCGGTGCGCAGTCGCTCGTGCGCTCGCTCGAAGCGGTCGGTGTCGAGGTGGTGTTCGGAATTCCGGGCGGCACCATCCTGCCCGCCTACGACCCGCTGCTCGACTCCACGAAGGTGCGGCACGTCCTGGTGCGGCACGAGCAGGGCGCGGGCCACGCCGCCACCGGATACGCGCAGGCGACCGGCAAGGTCGGTGTGTGCATGGCTACGTCGGGGCCGGGAGCCACGAACCTGGTGACCCCGCTGGCGGATGCGCACATGGACTCGGTGCCACTGGTGGCCATCACCGGCCAGCAGACCCGCGCGCTCATCGGCACCGACGCGTTCCAGGAAGCCGACATCTGCGGCATCACGATGCCGATCACCAAGCACAACTTCCTCGTCACCGATCCCGCGGACATCCCGAGGGTGATCGCCGAGGCGTTCCACCTCGCCAGCACCGGCAGGCCGGGGCCGGTGCTCGTGGACATCCCCAAGGACGTGTTGCAGGAGGCGACCTCCTTCGCCTGGCCTCCGGAGTTGCACCTGCCCGGTTACCGGCCGACCCTGCGCCCGCACGGCAAGCAGGTCCGGGAGGCCGCTCGGCTCATCAACAACGCGCGGCGGCCGGTGCTCTACGTCGGTGGTGGCGTGCTCAAGGCGCAGGCCTCGGAGCAGCTTCGGGAACTGGCCGAGCTGACCGGTATCCCGGTGGTCACCACGCTGATGGCGCGCGGTGCGTTCCCCGACTCCCATTCCCAGCACCTCGGGATGCCCGGGATGCACGGGACGGTGGCGGCGGTGGCCGCGATGCAGCGTTCGGACCTGCTCGTGGCACTGGGAGCGCGGTTCGACGACCGGGTCACCGGGCAGCTGTCCTCGTTCGCCCCGGACGCCACCGTCGTGCACGCCGACATCGACCCCGCGGAGATCTCGAAGAACCGCAAGGCCGACGTGCCGATCGTCGGTGACTGCGGCGAGATCATCACCGAGCTGATCGCCGCGGTGAAGGCCGAGCGCGACAGCGCGCCTTCGGTCGACCTCACACCGTGGTGGACGCAGCTCAACTCCTGGCGCGACACGTTCCCCGCGGGTTACGACTGGCCGTCCGACGGCAGCCTGTCCCCGCAGTACGTGATCGAGCGGATCGGCGCGCTGGTGGGGCCTGACGCGGTCTACGCGGCCGGTGTCGGTCAGCACCAGATGTGGGCGGCGCAGTTCATCTCCTACGAGCGGCCGCGCACCTGGATCAACTCCGGTGGTCTCGGCACGATGGGCTTCGCGGTGCCCGCCGCGATGGGTGCCCAGCTCGGCTGCCCCGACAAGCAGGTGTGGGCGATCGACGGGGACGGCTGCTTCCAGATGACCAACCAGGAACTGGCCACCTGCGCCATCGAGGGCGCGCCCATCAAGGTCGCCGTAATCAACAACGGCAACCTCGGCATGGTGCGGCAGTGGCAGAACCTGTTCTACGCCGAGCGCTACTCCAACACCGACCTCGGCACGCACAAGCACCGCATCCCCGACTTCACCCTGCTTGCCGAGGCGCTGGGCTGCGCGGGTCTGCGTTGCGAGACCAAGGACGAGGTCGACGACGTCATCCGGCGCGCGATGGAGATCAACGACCGCCCCGTCGTGATCGACTTCGTCGTGGGCAAGGATGCTCAGGTGTGGCCGATGGTCGCGGCGGGGACCGGTAACGACGAGATCATGGCCGCACGGGGTATCCGGCCGCTGTTCGAGGACGACGAGGTGTCGCAATGACCAACCACACGCTGAGCGTTCTGGTGGAGAACGTGCCCGGCGTGCTCGCCAGGGTGTCGGGACTGTTCTCCCGCCGCGGCTTCAACATCGAATCCCTCGCCGTGGGGCCGACGGAGAACCCCGAGGTCTCCCGGATGACGATCGTGGTCGCCGTCGAAGAGCAACCGCTCGAACAGGTGACCAAGCAGCTCAACAAGCTCGTCAACGTCATCAAGATCGTGGAGTTGGACCCGGCCAGCTCGGTGCAGCGGGAACTGCTGCTCGTCAAGGTCAGGGCCGACGCCACGGTGCGCAGCCAGGTCCTGGAGACGGTGCAGTTGTTCCGCGCCAAGGTCGTCGACGTCTCGCCGGAGGCGCTCACCATCGAGGCCACCGGCACCAGCGACAAGATCGGTGCGCTGCTGCGGATGCTGGAACCGTACGGCGTGCGCGAACTCGTTCAGTCGGGCATGGTCGCCGTCGGCAGGGGCGCGCGGTCGATCACGGCGGCGTCGGTGCGCTGAACCCACTACGTTCAAGAGTCGAAAGGAAGTACCACCCCTCATGTCAGTCGAAATCTTCTACGACGACGACGCCGATCTGAGCATCATCCAGGGTCGCAAGGTCGCCGTGATCGGGTACGGCAGCCAGGGCCACGCGCACGCCCTGAGCCTGCGCGACTCCGGTGTCGATGTCCGCATCGGTCTTCCCGAGGGGTCGAAGTCGCGGGCGAAGGCCGAGGAGGAGGGTCTGCGGGTACTGACGCCCGCAGAGGCGGCTGGCGAAGCCGACCTGATCATGATCCTGGCTCCCGACACCAAGCAGCGGTCCATCTACTCCGAGGACATCGAGCCGAATCTGTCCGACGGCGACGCGCTGTTCTTCGGGCACGGCTTCAACATCCGCTACGAGCTCATCAAGCCGCCGGCCAATGTGGACGTCGCGATGGTCGCGCCCAAGGGCCCGGGGCACCTGGTTCGCAGGCAGTTCGTCGACGGCAAGGGCGTGCCGTGCCTTATCGCGGTCGAGCAGGACCCGAGCGGCAACGCGCAGGCGCTTGCGCTGTCCTATGCCGCGGCCATCGGCGGTGCCCGCGCCGGCGTCATCAAGACGACGTTCACCGAGGAGACCGAGACAGACCTGTTCGGCGAGCAGTCCGTGCTTTGCGGTGGCGCCTCCGCGCTCGTGCAGACCGGGTTCGAGGTGCTGACCGAGGCGGGCTACGCACCGGAGATCGCCTACTTCGAGGTGCTGCACGAGCTGAAGCTCATCGTCGACCTCATGTACGAGGGCGGTATCGCGCGCATGCGGTACTCGGTGTCCGACACCGCCGAGTACGGTGACCTCACCCGTGGCCCGCGCGTGATCACTCCCGAGGTGAAGGAGAACATGCGGGCCATTCTGCGCGAAATCCAGGACGGCACGTTCGCGCGGGAGTGGGTCGCAGAGGACGAGGCGGGCAGGCCCAACTTCCGCAAGCTGCAGGAAGCCGGTGAGCGGCACCCGATCGAGGAGACCGGCGCCAAGCTGCGCGGGTTGATGTCCTGGGTGGATCGGCCCATCACCGAGACCGCCTGACCTCGGCGTCGCACCCGAAAGGCCACCTCGGTCCGCTCGACGACCGAGGTGGCCTTTTCGCGCGTTACGGGGTGCTCTTTGCACCCATTTGGCCTACCGTGGCCCCCTATGAATACGGGACACTTGGCCGCCCGTGACAAGGCGGCCGTCCGCGCGGAACTCGACCTGCGCGAGGCCACCTGGCAACGGCTGCGCCCGGAGGGCGACACGCTCGAATACGCCTTCGTCACCCACAGCGACAACCTCACCTACGTCGCGCTGCGGCAGTCGTCCGAACCGGACGGGACAACCCTCGTTTTCACTCCGTCCGAATGGGACGCCTTCCTCGCCGGCGTGCGCGACGGCGAGTTCGACAGACCACGTTGAGAACTCAGTCTGCCACGCTGAGTCTTCGCCGCGCCTGCCGCTGTGACATTGCCGACTTCCATCACTCGCCTCCGCCGGTGAACGGCTGATCGCGCAGCGTCCGCCGTTGTGGACGTATTGCATCGGCGTAAACGCCTGGAGCTAAACTGCGGGCGTTGAGGGACACACTGCCGTGGTCTCCAGCTGAGCGCGTCCGCGAACCGATTCCCGAGCTCAGGAAAGGCGCATCGTGACGAATTCGAGCAAGCCAGTCGTTCTCCTCGCCGAGAAGCTTGCGCAGTCGGCGGTGAGCGTGTTCGGCGACGAGGTGGAGGTCCGCCACGTCGACGGAACGGACCGGCCCGCGTTGCTGGACGCGGTAGGTGATGCTGACGCGCTGCTCGTACGGTCCGCCACGAAGGTCGACCCGGAGGTTCTCGGTGCGGCGCCGAAGCTCAAGGTCGTGGCCAGGGCGGGCGTGGGGCTGGACAACGTGGACGTTCCCGCCGCCACGCAGCGCGGCGTGCTCGTGGTGAACGCGCCCACGTCCAACATCGTCTCCGCCGCCGAACACGCCGTCGCGTTGCTGCTGGCGGTGGCCAGGCGGGTGTCGGCTGCCGACCAGAGCCTGCGTGGCGGTGAATGGAAGCGCAGTTCGTTCACCGGTGTGGAACTGCACGGCAAAACCGTCGGTGTCGTGGGATTCGGCAAGATCGGGCAGCTGGTCGCACAGCGCCTCGAGGCGTTCGGCACCCACCTGCTCGCCTACGACCCCTATGCCTCGCCTGCTCGGGCGGCTCAGCTCGGCGTCGAACTGGTGTCTTTGGACGAGTTGCTGCAGCGGGCCGACGCGATCTCGATCCACCTGCCCAAGACACCGGAAACGAAGGGGCTCATCGACGCCGCCGCGCTGTCGAAGGTGAAGCCGGGTGCCATCATCGTCAACGCGGCCCGCGGCGGGCTGATCGACGAGGACGCGCTGGCCGAGGCGGTGCGGGAAGGCCGCGTCGGCGGAGCGGGCGTCGACGTCTTCGCCAGCGAGCCCACCACGTCCAGCCCGCTGTTCGAACTGCCCAACGTCGTCGTGACCCCGCACCTGGGTGCCTCGACGGTGGAGGCGCAGGACCGCGCGGGCACCGACGTGGCGCACTCGGTTCTGCTGGCACTGCGCGGAGACTTCGTTCCCGACGCGGTCAACGTGGCCAGCGGCACCGTCGGCGAGGAGGTGCGGCCGTACCTGCCGCTGGCGCAGAAACTGGGCACGGTGCTTTCGGCGTTCAGCACCAAGCCACCGTCCTCGGTGTCGGTCGTCGCCAGCGGCGAGCTGTCCGGTGAGGACGTCAGTGTGCTGCAGCTTGCCGCGTTGCGCGGCGTGTTCTCCGGCGTGGTGGAGGACCAGGTCACCTTCGTCAACGCACCCCGCCTTGCCGATGACCTCGGGGTGCAGGTGAGCGTCACGACCGAGCCCGAGAGCACCACCTACCGCAGCCAGGTCACCGTTCGCGCGGTGCATGCCGACGGAACGACTCACTCGGTGTCGGGCGCGGTGACGGGCAAGGAGGAGGTGCCCAAGCTGATCGAGGTCAACGGCAGGCACTTCGACATCCGCGCCGAGGGCCACATGCTGCTGCTGGAATACCCCGACCGGCCCGGGATCATGGGCAGGGTCGGGACGCTGCTCGGTGAGGCGGGGATCAACATCGAGGCCGCCCAGATCAGCCAGACAACCGACCGCTCCGAGGCGATCATGCTGCTGCGCGTCGACCGCGCCGTGGACGAGCACCTGCTGAAGCCGATCGGTGCCACCGTCGACGCCCGCATGATCCGGGCGATCACCTTCGACTGAGCCACCGACGTCGCGCACCGACTGCCCGCCCGCAAACCACTCGAAGCGGGCGGGCAGTCTGCGCTTGCCGGTATTCACGCCTCGCGTCCGCTGTGGAATCGCCCCCGCCCCGCGACTTCGGGGCGACGTCGGTGGTGCGCGGTGGTCCGCACCTTTCCCGCGCTCGGGGATGTGCACACGGTAGCGCTGTGCCACCATTGAGTGACGGCGGGTCCCGTCTGGCTGCGGCGTACGGGTGGTAGGGCTTCGGCCGTTTGTCGGGTCCCGGTAGCCTGCCGTCGCTGGACTCGATGGTGATGGGCAACGCGGGACGCCGGTTGCCCGACAGACGGAGGTGTGTGGATGCGGCTCGCTGTGATCCCCGGCGACGGGATCGGGCCCGAGGTGGTGACCGAGGCGCTGAAGGTGCTCGGAGAGGTCGCCCCGAACGCTGAGATCACCAACTACGATCTCGGCGCCTCCCGCTGGCATGCCACAGGTGAACTGCTGCCGGAGTCCGTGCTCGGCGAACTCCGCGAGCACGACGCGATCCTGCTCGGTGCGGTCGGCGACCCCACCGTGCCCAGCGGCATCCTGGAACGCGGGCTGCTGCTGCGGCTGCGCTTCGAGTTGGACCACCACGTCAACCTCCGCCCAGGACGGCTGTACCCGGGTGTGCGCAGCCCGCTCTCCGACCCCGGTGAGATCGACCTGCTCGTCGTTCGGGAGGGCACCGAAGGCCCCTACGCGGGCAACGGCGGCCTGCTGCGCAAGGACACCGAGAACGAGATCGCCACCGAGGTCAGCGTGAACACCGCCTTCGGCATCCGCAGGGTTGTCGCCGACGCGTTCAACAGGGCCGAGCAGCGTCCGCGCAAGCACCTCACGCTGGTGCACAAGACGAACGTGCTGGAGCACGCCGGGTCGCTGTGGTCCAGGATCGTGGAGGAGGTCTCGCTGGAGCACCCCGACGTGACCGTCGCCTACTCCCACGTCGATGCCGCCACCATCCACCTCGTGACCGACCCGAGTCGCTTCGACGTGATCGTCACCGACAACCTGTTCGGCGACATCATCACCGACCTCGTCGCGGCCGTGACCGGCGGTATCGGGCTGGCCGCGAGCGGCAACCTGGACATCACCCGTACCAACCCGAGCATGTTCGAGCCGGTGCACGGAAGCGCGCCCGACATCGCGGGCCAGAACCTCGCCGACCCCACCGCGGCCGTGCTGTCGATGTCGCTGCTGCTCGACCATCTCGGGATGCCCGAGGCTGCACGCCGGATCGAGGCCTCGGTGGCGTTCGACCTCGCCACCCGCGACCAGGCGTCCCCGGGCAACACCCAGGCGATCGGCGACCGGCTCGCGGCGCTGGTGTCGTCCAACACCAGCCAGGTCGGCTAGCTCGGCGGGGTTTCGAGGGCCGGCCGAAGCAGCGCGGAAAGGAGCGGAGCCGAGTGCTCCGCTCCTTCGCTTTGATGCCGGCTGTGTGGAAACCACCCGATGTGGGCATCCCTGGATAAGGACGACTCCGGCTGTGAGGTGGTGCGGCATGTGGGCATGGCTGAAGAAACTGCTCGCGCGCAGGCAACCGCGCTCGTCCAGCGCTACCGAAGCCGATGCGGCCGACGACCCGGTGGTGGCCAGGTCCAGGCCGACAGGGGGAAGGCAGCACGACGACCGCGGCGACAACCAGTCCTCCACCGGTCCCGGCCACACCGACACCTTCGTGGGCAGGGTGGCCGGTGAGGACCTCGGCTACACCGGGGAGACAGGGGCCGAGCGGCGCGGTTCGCAGTAGGTGTGGCATGATGCCTACCGTGAACACGTCTCGCGTGATCATTATCCGCAGGCGCGCCGGGTAAGTGCTTCCTCGAAGCACCCGGCGCGCAGACCTCTCGCACCCTGCGGGGGGTCTTTTTGTTTGTCAGGAGACTTTCTCAAGGAGACACCCGTGACCCGCACGGAACCAGCCGGCACACCGCTCGGCGACCAATTCCACCTCTACGACACGACACTGCGTGACGGGGCTCAGCGGGAGGGTATTTCCTACTCCGTCGCCGACAAGTTGGCCGTCGCGCGGCTGCTCGACGAACTCGGCGTCGGCTACATCGAGGGCGGCTGGCCGGGCGCGATGCCCAAGGACACCGAGTTCTTCGCCAGGGCCGCCGAGGGCGAGCTGGCGTTGCGGCATGCGGTGCTGGTGGCGTTCGGTTCCACGCGCAGGGCGGGCGTTCGGGCCGAGGAGGACTCGCAGGTGCGCGCCCTGCTCGACTCGCAGGCGCCGGTCGTGACACTGGTCGCCAAGTCGGACGTCCGCCACATCGAGCGGGCGCTGCGCGTGGACGTCGCCGAGGCCTGCGCCATGGTCGAGGACACGGTTTCCTTCCTCGTCGGTGAGGGCAGGCGGGTCTTCCTCGACGCGGAACACTTCTTCGACGGCTACGCCTACGACCCCGACACGGCACTGCGAGTGCTCGACGCCGCGGGCAGCGGCGGAGCCGACGTGGTCGTGCTCTGTGACACCAACGGCGGCCAGTTGCCGCTGGGAATCGCCGAGACCGTGAGGGAGGTCGCGCAGCGCACCGGCCTGCGACTCGGCATCCACTGCCAGGACGACACCGGCTGCGCGGTCGGCAACAGTATCGCGGCGGTGCAGGCGGGTGCGACCCACGTGCAGTGCACCGCCAACGGCTACGGGGAACGGGCAGGCAACGCCGACCTGTTCGCCGTCACGGGGAACCTGGTGGCCAAGCTCGGCATGGAGGTGCTTCCTGAAGGCGGTGCCGCCGAGCTCACCCGCGTCTCCCATGCGCTGGCCGAGATCGCGAACCTCGCGCCCGACACCCACCAGGCCTACGTCGGGTCGTCGGCCTTCGCCCACAAGGCGGGGCTGCACGCGAGCGCGATCAAGGTGGATCCGTTGCTGTACAACCACATCGATCCGGCTCTGGTCGGCAACGACATGAGGGTGCTGGTCACCGAGATGGCGGGCAAGGCCAGCCTCGAGCTCAAGGGACGCGAGCTCGGGCTGGACCTGGCCGCACAACCGGAGGCGCTCTCCAGCGCGGTGAAGAAGGTCAAGAGCATGGAGGCGCAGGGCTGGTCGTTCGAGGCCGCTGACGCGTCGCTGGAGCTGTTGCTGCTCGCAGAGACGGGGAAGGCGCCCGTCGAGCCGCCCTTCACGCTGGAGTCCTACCGGGTGGTACTCGACCACCGTGCGGGTGGCGAGGTCGGATCGGAGGCCACGGTCAAGGTGCACGTCGGTGGCCAGCGGGTGATCGCCACGGCGGAAGGCAACGGCCCCGTGCACGCGCTGGACGCCGCCCTGCGCAAGGCGCTCTCACCGCACCTGTCCTGGTTGGACAGCGTGGAGCTGAGCGACTACAAGGTGCGAATCCTCGCCGGGCATCCAGGCACCGACGCGGTTACGCGGGTGCTGGTCGAGTCGTCCGACGGTGAGCGGGAATGGACGACCGTCGGGGTTCACGCCAACATCGTCGAGGCCAGCTGGCTCGCGCTGTGCGACGCCCTGGTGCACAAGAGCCTGCGGCAGTAGGCGGTGAGCGCCCGCGACGACCGGGTGTGACCCCGCTGCCTTCCGCGCGCGCCCATGAGCCGCGTTAGGATTCGACGGTGCGACTGGCTCGAATTGCTCACCCCGACGGTGTCGCGTTCGCCTCGATCGAGGGGGACGGCGACGATGCGCAGGTTCTGGAGATCGCCGATCATCCATTCGGAAAGCCGAACTTCACGGGACGGCGGTGGCCGCTCGCGGACGTGCGGCTGCTCGCGCCCATCCTGCCCACGAAGGTGATCGCGGTCGGCCGTAACTATGCCGCTCACGCACAGGAGTTCGGCAACGAGGTTCCCGGCGAACCGATGATCTTCATCAAGCCGTCCACCAGCGTGATCGGTCCCAACGCGGCGATCAAACTGCCCGCGGTGTCGACGAGGGTCGACTTCGAGGGAGAGTTGGCCGTGGTGATCGGGCAGCCGGTGAAGAACGTGCCCGCCGCCCGCGCGGCGGCCGCCGTTCTCGGCTACACGATCGCCAACGACGTCAGCGCACGGGACTTGCAGAAGTCCGACGGGCAGTGGGGAAGGGCCAAGGGCTTCGACACCTTCTGCCCGGTGGGGCCCTGGATCGAGACCGCCGTCGATCCCGCCGACCTCGCCATCCGTTCCGAGGTGGACGGCGAGGTCAAGCAGGACGCGCGGACCTCGGCGCTGGTGCACAAGGTGCCCGAACTCGTGGAGTTCGTCTCGGCGGTGATGACGCTGTTGCCCGGCGACCTGATCCTCACCGGCACCCCGGAGGGCGTCGGACCGATCACCGCGGGTCAGCAGGTTTCGATCACGGTCGAGGGGATCGGCACGCTCACCAACCCGGTACAGCAAGGCTGAGCGAGCCCGCGGCCCCTCATCCGGGTGGTCGCCGCGCGAACGCGGGCGCGTGTTCCGGCCGGGGGCCCACCCCGATGAGATAGGCGGGCACGAACGACAGCCACGGCAGCCGTCGCAGCACGGTGGTGGCCGCTTTCGGCGGGCCCGCCCTGTTGCCTTCCACGAGCGGCGCGGCCACCGTGCGGTGCAGGATGTGCTGCAGCGTTTGCACGATGACGGTCGGCAGTCGCCGCCTACGCGACACCTTCGCCAGTGTCCGGCCGCTGACCCGGCCTCGCCGTAGCGGAGCGGCGAGCAGCGTGGCCGCGGCCACGGCGTCCTGCACGGCGAGGTTGATGCCGACGCCGCCGATGGGCGACATCGCGTGCGCGGCGTCGCCGATGCACAGCAGGCCGTCGATGTGCCAGCGGCGCAGCCGGTTGAGCCGGACGTCCAGGTGTTTGACGTCGTCCATCGACGCCAGCTCGTCGAGCCGGTCGGCAAGGTCGACGAGCAGCCCGCCTGCCTTACGCCGGAAACTCTCGATGCCGCGGGCACGCAGCAGCGGATCGATGCCCTTCTTACCGATGTAGGCGATCTGGTAGAAGTCGGTCCTCGGGATGACGATCGCGAACCGCCCGTCGCGCAGGGTGGGCCGCAGCGAGGACCGGTTCTCGCCGGGCTTCCTGCTGAGCCGAAACCACCACGCGTCGATGGGCACCGGCAGTTCCTTGTATCGCAGTTGCGGCAGTTCCCGCGCGATGGACCATCGCCCGTCGCAGGCGACGGTCAGCTCGGCCCTGATCTCGCCGCTCGTGCCGTCGTCGGCGCGGTAGCGCACACCCCGCACCCTGCCACCCTCACGGATCAACTCGGTCGCCTCCGTGCGCATCCGCAGCCGGAAGGTGGGTTCCTTCTCGCCCGCCTCGGCGAGGAGGTTGAGCAGATCCCACTGCGGTGTGATGGCGATGTAGGGATGGGGCACCTTCAGCCGTCGCAGGTCACCGACGACGACGTAGTCGTTTTCGTCGATGGGGAAGACGATCTGTTCCATCCGGCTCTGCGGCAGTTTGGCGAAGGCTTCGCCGAGCCCGAGTTCGTCGAGCAACCGCATCGTCGACGGGTGCACCGTGTCGCCTCGGAAATCGCGCAGGAAGTCGGCGTGCTTCTCCAGCACGGTCACTTCGATTCCCGCTCGTGCCAGCAACAGGCCCAGCATCATTCCGGCGGGCCCGCCCCCGATCACGACGCAGGTGGTCCGTTCGGCCATGGCCGCCCCCTTTTTTCATCGTCTGTTGAATATCTTCACGATGCACCGGATTCGCGCCCGCGTCAAGAGCGATACGCTGGAGCGGCTATGAGTGAGACGAACGCCGTGCGCGCCCGCTTCTGCCCTTCCCCCACGGGGATGCCCCATGTCGGCCTGATCCGCACCGCTCTGTTCAACTGGGCGTTCGCACGGCATCACGGCGGCAGCCTGGTGTTCCGCATCGAGGACACCGACGCGGCCAGGGACACCGAGGAGTCCTACGAGGCGCTGCTCGACGCGCTGCGCTGGCTGGGACTGGACTGGGACGAGGGCCCGGAGGTCGGTGGCGAGTACGGGCCGTACCGGCAGAGCCTGCGCGGTGAGGTCTACGCCGACATCGCCGCCCGGCTGCTGCGGGCAGGCGAGTTGTACGAGGCGTTCTCCACCAACGAGGAAGTCGAGCAGCGGCGCAGGGAGGCGGGTCAGGACCCCAAGCTGGGCTACGACAACTACGACCGTGACCTGACCGACGAGCACAAGCAGCGGCTGCGCGAACAGGGTCGCGAGCCCGTGCTGCGACTGCGGATGCCGGACGAGGACATCACCTGGACCGACCTGGTGCGCGGGGACATCACGTTCAAGGCGGGTACGATCCCGGACCCGGTGCTCGTTCGGGCCAGCGGCCAGCCGCTCTACACGCTCACCAACCCCGTCGACGACGCGCTGATGCGGATCACGCATGTGTTGCGCGGCGAGGACCTGCTGCCGTCGACACCCCGGCAGATCGCGCTGTACCAGGCGCTGCGCCGGATCGGCGTCACCGACTTCGTGCCCGAGTTCGGCCACCTGCCCTACGTGCTGGGCGAGGGCAACAAGAAGCTGTCCAAACGAGACCCCTCGTCGAACCTGTTCAATCTCCGCGACCGCGGCTTCATCCGCGAGGGGCTGCTGAACTACCTCGCGCTGCTCGGCTGGTCGATCGCCGAGGACAGGGACGTCTTCGGCGTCGAAGAGTTGGTCGAGGCGTTCGAGATAACCAAGGTGAGTGCGAACCCGGCCCGGTTCGACATCAAGAAGGCCGAGGCGATCAACGGCACGCACATCCGCGCGCTGCCGGTGCAGGAGTTCACCCGGCGGGTCACGCCCTACCTGAGTTCCGCGGGGGTGCTCCCGCAGCCGCCGAGCGACGAGCAGTTGGCCACCCTTCGTGCGATCGCCCCGCTCGTGCAGGAACGCGTCACCGTGTTGTCCGAAACGGTCGATCTCGTCCGGTTCCTTTTCGTTTCCGAGGAGGAGTTCGCGCCGGAGGAGGCCGCCGCCGCGAAGGCGCTCGGTCCTGATGCCGAGCCGGTGCTGCGCGCCGCCGTCGAGGCGCTCGACGCATTGCCCTCCTGGGACAGTGCCGCCATCGAGCAGGCGCTCAAGCAGGCGCTCGTGGACGGACTCGGGCTTAAACCACGTAAGGCTTTCGCTCCGATACGCGTCGCCGTTACAGGGCGGACAATTTCACCCCCGCTGTACGAGTCGATGGAACTACTCGGACGCCAGGTGTCACTCGCCCGCTTGCGGCGCGCCCTCGCGGGCAACTCAGCGTAGGGAGCTGGACCGAAACAGCAGCCGGGTTTTCACCTCCTCAGCCGAGTCGATCAAAGCGAAAGTGCCCTAGCCTCTCGGGGTGGCTTTTGCGCTTGGCTCCCCGACGGCATCGCAAAGAGTTTCCGAACACGACGACGCTCCCCCCTGGACACCGCCGGAACTGCGGCTCGTCTGCCTTGACATCGACGACACGTTGATCGACTTCTCCGCGGCGAGTCGAAGATCGCTCGAGGCACTGATCGGCAGAACCGACATGTGGCCGATGTGGGAGCGAATCACCGACGAGCACGTGGCGAGGGTGGTCACGGGCGAGCTGGAATACCCCGACATGCACGCGAGGCGTACCCAGGCATTCCTGGCGGAACTGGGTATCAGCGTCGGTATGGCCGACGTCGCCGGGTTCGAGAAGAAACGCAAGGAGATGCTGCGCCGCTCGTGGCGGCTCTTCGACGATGTCCTGCCCTGTCTGGAGTGGCTGACGGCGGCGGGTGTGCGGCTGGCGGCCGTGACCAACGCCTCCGGCGCTCACCAGCGGGAGAAGCTCGCGATGCTGGGGCTCGCGCGCTTCTTCGACTATGTCGCCATCGCCGGCGAGGTCGGCGTCGCCAAACCCGACCCCGTGATGTTCCAGACCGTCTGCTTCAAGCTCGACTGCGAACCGGCGCAGGCCGTACACGTGGGGGACAAGCTGACTACCGACGCCGTCGGCGCCCGCGACGCCGGGCTGGGCGGGGTGTGGCTGGACCGCACCGGGACAGGCACCGACGTCCCGTCCGACGTGCATGTGCTCTGCACTCTCGCCGATCTGCCCGAGCTGCTGGTCTCGGAGTTCGCCAGGGTGGGGGTGCCCGTTCCCCGTTGAGGGCAAGGGCCGGTTATCGGGGCGACTTCACGGTGGTCTACTATTTCTTTCCAGCGGTGCCGAGCTGGAGCGCGCTTCGGTAGGCACCCCTTGGGGTATGGTGTAATTGGCAGCACGACTGATTCTGGTTCAGTTAGTCTAGGTTCGAGTCCTGGTACCCCAGCTGCTTGCAGAGAATCTCCACCTGGTAGCCTCTCTCAGGCAACACAGCAAGCCCCCGTCGTCTAGCGGCCTAGGACGCCGGCCTCTCACGCCGGTAGCGTGGGTTCGAATCCCATCGGGGGTACGCTTGTAAGTGAGGGGTTTGTTCGGGAGAAATCCCGGACAGACCCCTCACTTTTTCGTATCGACGACACCATGGTGGCCACGAGTCCGGTTCGCCGGGCGCAGCCGACGAACCGGACGCTTCAGAGCCGGTCCTTTCAGAGCCGGTCCTTTCAGAGCCGGTCCTTTCAGAGCCGGTCCTGCAGCGCTTCCGCCGCCGCCAGCAGATCGGCGGCCCACCGCCCGCCTGGCTTGCGGCCGATACGTTCGACCGGTCCTGACACCGACACCGCCGCCACCACCGCGCCGGTCGTGTCGCGAACCGGTGCCGACACGCTCGCCACGCCCGGCTCACGTTCGGCCACACTCTGCGCCCACCCCCGCCTGCGCACCTCGAGCAGGGTGCGCTCGCCGTACACGGCGTCGGCCAGGATCGCCCGCTGGGTGTGCTCGTCGGCCCACGCCGCGAGCACCTTCGCGCCCGATCCCGCCGTCATCGGCAGCCGGGAACCAACCGGCACGGTGTCGCGCAACCCGCTCGGCGGCTCCGCCGTCGCCACGCACACTCGCTGGATGCCGTCCCTTCGGTAGAGCTGGACGCTTTCGCCGGTGATGTCGCGCAGTTTGGGCAGTATCACGCTCGCGGCGTCGAGCAGCGGGTCCACCGTGCCGCCGGCCAGTTCGGCGAGGGCGGGCCCTGCCCGCCACCTCCCGTCCGGACCACGGCGCAGCATCCGGTGCACCTCCAGCCCGACGGCCAGCCGGTGTGCGGTCGCGCGCGGAAGACCGGTACGCGAACACAACTCCGCCAGTCCGCACGGCTCCTGCGCCACCGCGTGCAACACGGCGACCGCCTTGTCGAGAACACCGATTCCGCTGGCCCGCGTTTCCGTGGCCTGCTGGTTGCTAACATTGGGCTGTCCCACAAAGCGATACTATAATCTCGCAGTTTGGGAAGTCCAGAATCGGCATGCTCACGTAAGGAGCCCTGATGACAACCAAGCGGGGCCGCACACTGGCAGAGAAAGTGTGGGACGCGCACACCGTGCGCCGCGGCCAAGGCGCTGAGCCGGACCTGCTCTATATCGATCTTCACCTCGTGCACGAGGTCACCAGTCCGCAGGCGTTCGACGGGCTACGCCTGACGGGCAGGAAGGTCCGCAGGCCCGACCTCACGATCGCGACCGAAGACCACAACGTTCCCACAACGGGCATCGACCTGCCCATCGCCGACCCGGTCTCGCGCACCCAGGTGGACACACTTCGCCGCAACTGCGAGGAGTTCGGCATCCGCCTGCACCCCATGGGAGACGACGAGCAGGGCATCGTGCACGTCATCGGCCCCCAACTCGGCCTGACCCAGCCGGGAATGACCGTGGTGTGCGGCGACAGCCACACCTCGACACACGGCGCCTTCGGCGCGATGGCCTTCGGCATCGGCACGTCGGAGGTCGAGCACGTGCTCGCCACGCAGACGCTGCCGCTTCGTCCGTTCAAGACCATGGCGATCAACGTCAACGGCGACCTGCGGCCGGGCGTGACCGCCAAGGACATCATCCTCGCCGTCATCGCACGGATCGGCACCGGTGGCGGGCAGGGATACGTCCTTGAGTACCGGGGCAGCGCTATCGAGTCGCTTTCGATGGAGGCGCGGATGACCGTCTGCAACATGTCCATCGAGGCGGGCGCCCGCGCGGGCATGATCGCGCCCGACGAGACGACCTTCGCCTACCTCAAGGACCGCCCGCACGCGCCGAAGGGCGCCGACTGGGACGCCGCGGTGGCCCACTGGCGCGAGTTGCGTACCGACGACGACTCCGAGTTCGACGCCGAGGTGGACATCGATGCCGCCCAGCTCACCCCGTACGTGACCTGGGGCACCAACCCCGGCCAGGGGTTGCCGCTTTCGGATTCGGTTCCCGACCCCGAGGCCATCACCGACGAGACCGAGCGGGTGGCCGCCGAGAAGGCCTTGTCCTATATGGATCTTGTTCCGGGGACCCCGCTGCGGCAGATCGCGGTGGACACCGTGTTCCTCGGCTCGTGTACCAACGGCCGGATCGAGGACCTGCGTGCCGCGGCCGGGGTGCTGCGTGGCCGCAAGCTGGCCGAAGGGGTGCGCATGCTGGTCGTGCCCGGCTCGATGCGGGTGCGGCAGGCGGCGGAGGCCGAAGGGCTGCACGAGATCTTCACGCAAGCAGGCGCCGAGTGGCGGCAGGCGGGCTGCTCGATGTGCCTGGGGATGAACCCCGACCAGCTGAAGCCCGGTGAGCGCAGCGCCTCGACCTCCAACCGCAACTTCGAGGGCAGGCAGGGCAAGGGTGGCCGTACCCACCTGGTCTCGCCGCTCGTGGCGGCCGCGACGGCCGTGAGGGGCACCCTGTCCTCGCCGGAAGACCTGGACTGAAGGAGGGCTACCGAACATGGAGCCGTACACCAAGCACACCGGCGTCGGAGTGCCGCTGCGCAGGTCCAACGTGGACACGGACCAGATCATTCCCGCCGTCTACCTCAAGCGCGTGACCCGTACCGGCTTCGAGGACGGCCTGTTCGCCGCCTGGCGCGGCGACGAGCACTTCGTGCTCAACCAGGAGCCGTACCGGGCGGGCAGCGTGCTCGTCGCGGGCCCGGACTTCGGTACGGGTTCGTCGAGGGAGCATGCCGTCTGGGCACTGCTGAACTACGGCTTCCGGGTGGTCATCTCCTCCCGGTTCGCCGACATCTTCCGGGGCAACTCGGGCAAGCAAGGTCTGCTCGCCGCCGAGTGCGAGCAGGCCGATGTCGAGCAGCTGTGGAAGATCCTCGAGAACGAGCCCGGCACCGAGGTCACCGTCGACCTGCGGGAGAAGACGGTACGGGCCAAGGACTTCGTCGCCACCTTCTCGATCGACGACTACACCCGCTGGCGGCTGCTCGAGGGGCTCGACGACATCGCGTTGACACTGCGCCATGCCGAAGACATCGAGGCCTTCGAGGCTAAGCGGCCCTCCTTCAAGCCTGTCACCACGCCGGTGTAGCCGCGGCGAGCACGGATTCCCTGCTCGAAAAGGGAATCCGTGCTCCGGCTCCGGTACGACGACACCACGCGGGACGGCCCTCGAACGGGCCTGCGAGGGGGCCCGCGGGGCGCGGAAGCGCACCCGATAAGGAAAAAATCCGCGTGCCGTTTGGAATTTGTGCTGCGTTGGTAATACCGTGTGCGCATGTCGGCCGGTGTGGCCGGGTAACAAGTAGTTCTTCTTGGAGGACTGGAATGGCCAACAAGGCCCAACTCATCGAAGCGCTCTCCGAGCGTTTGGGCGACAAGAAGGTCGCGTCGCAAGCTGTCGACAACCTCGTCGACATCATCATCCGTACGGTCAACAAGGGCGAGAAGGTCAACATCACCGGCTTCGGTGTGTTCGAGAAGCGTGCCAGGGCCGCCCGGACCGCGAGGAACCCACGCACCGGCGAGACCGTGCGTGTGAAGAAGACCAACGTTCCCGCCTTCCGCGCGGGTACGACCTTCAAGGACGTCGTGAGCGGCGCCAAGAAGCTGCCGAAGGCCACCACCAAGCGCGCCACCGCCACTCGGGCCACCGGCGCGAAGGCGGCGACCACGCGGCCCACGGCGACTCGCAGCACCACGACTCGTACGCGAGCGACGACGACGCGCGGCACCGCCTCCAGCCGCACGGCCACGAAGGCGGCACCGAGCAGGAGCACAGCCAAGAGCACGGCCACCAAGGCCGCGCCGAAGAGCGCAACCAAGTCGACGGCGAGCAAGACGGCGACCAAGTCGACGACGGCGAAGAAGTCGCCCGCCAAGACCACCAAGGCGGCGACCAAGTCCGCGCCGAAGAGCACCGCCAAGGCTTCCACCGCCAAGGCCTCGACGGCGAAGAAGACCACCGCCGCCAGGAAGAAGAAGTAGGCGTCCGCACGCGACGCGACTACCTCTCGGCAGGGCCCCCGCGAACTCGTGGGGGCCCTGCCGCGTTTGCGGGACCGGTGCTCAGCCGCCCGCCGGAACCGGGGCGGGCAGCGGGCTCGGCAGGTAGGCAGCGTCCACGAGCCGGGGTACGCGGTCGGGCCCTTGGGTGAACGACAGCAGCCACACCGAGCCCTTCTTGCTCGCCACCCCGTCCGCCTTCGTGGCGGGCAACACGACACCGTCCTGCTGGGCCAAGGCGTTCACCACGTCCGGGATCACACCGCCCTGACTACACACCACGGGTGTGCCTCCCGCCACGACGATGTCGCGGAGACGGCGCAGCGCCGCGGCGGGATCGGCCCAGTAGACCTCCTCCGACATCAACGGTTCGTGTTCCACCTCCACGCCCGCGTCGTCCGCGACCCCTTGCACCGTCTGCACGCACCGCAGGCGGGGGGCGGAAAGCACCCGATCCGGGCTGAAGCTTCGCAGCAGTACACGCAACGCCCGTGCCTGCCGCACTCCCGCCTCGGACAGCGGGCGCAGGTCGTCGTCACCCGTCCACGCGTCGCGCCTGCCCGCCTTCGCATGCCTGACGAGCAGCAGCGTCGTCAGTTCGGCGGGCAGGGCGGCAAACCGCGCGAGCACCTGCCTGTCGGTGTCGTAGTGCACCATCGTCGTGGCTTCCTCCTGGCGCAGCCAGCGCAGTTCGTCGACCTCGTCGTTCGGTGTGAATCGCCCGGAATTCGCCCTCGCACTGAAATAGTCGACGACCTTGGGGACGCCGCCCAGGTCGTATTCGACGCGGGTCAGGAATCGCCCGAGTACGGCCTCGAAGCCGGTTTCCTCCGCCAGTTCCCGCACTGCGGCCACCGGAGCGGTCTCACCCGGATCGAGCTTTCCCTTGGGCAGCGACCAGTCGTCGTAGCGGGGCCGATGCACGACGGCGACCTCGACATGTCCGTGCGGACACCGGCGCCACAACACCGCCCCCGCGGCTCGAACCGCTCCGCTCACCCGGTCGCTCCGTGCTTGCGCAGCAACTCGATCTGGTGGTCGCGCACCGTCGTGCCGTCCGACGGGGACGGCAACCACTCGCCGGAGGAGCGCAGCACCCAGCAGCGTGTGCTGGGGTCGAGCGCGGAGTTCAGCACGCCGTCGAGTTGGGCCGCCAGCCGCGGGTCCTTCACCTGCACGAGCGCCTCGATCCTGCGGTCGAGGTTGCGGTGCATCATGTCTGCGCTGCCGATCCAGTAGGCGTCCGTGCCACGGAAGTGGAAGATGCGTGAGTGCTCGAGGAAGCGGCCGAGTATCGAGCGCACGGAGATGTTGTCGCTCAGGCCGGGCACGCCCGGCTTCAGCGCGCAGATGCCACGCACGACGATGTCGACCTCGACACCCGCCTGCGACGCCCGGTACAGCCCGTCGATGACCTGCTCGTCGACAAGGGAGTTGCACTTGATCCGCACACCCGCGGGCCTGCCCGCCCTCGCGGCCTCGATCTCGTCGCCGATGTATCGGAGGATGCCCCGGCGGATACCGTTGGGGGAGATGAGGATGTTGCGGTAGGTCTGCTGCCGCGAGTAGCCGGTGAGGACGTTGAACAGATCCGTCAGGTCCGCTCCGATGGCCGGATCGGCGGTCAGCAGCCCGATGTCCTCGTAGAGTCGCGCGGTCCTCGGGTTGTAGTTGCCAGTGCCGAGGTGGCAGTAGCGGCGGATCGTCGATCCCTCCTGGCGTACGACGAGAGCGACCTTGCAGTGGGTCTTCAGGCCCACGAGACCGTAGACTACGTGTACACCGGCGCGTTCCAGAGTGCGTGCCCATGTGATGTTGGCCTGCTCATCGAACCGGGCCTTGATCTCCACGAGGGCGACGACCTGCTTGCCCGCCTCCGCGGCGTCGATGAGCGCGTCGACGATCGGGGAGTCTCCCGACGTGCCGGACGTGCGGTACAGGGTCTGCTTGATCGCCAGCACCTTGTCGTCGGCCGCGGCTTGCTCGATGAAGCGCTGCACACTCGTGGAGAACGAGTCGTAGGGATGGTGCACGAGCACGTCGCCCTCCCGCAGCGTCGCGAAGACGCTCTTCGGCGTCTCGCGCTCGCCGAAGGCCGGGTGGGTCGCCGGGACGAACGGGCGGTCCTTGAGCTCCTTGCGGTCCACCGAATGCAGCTGGAGCAGGCAGTTGAGGTCGAGCAGGCCCGGCACCTCCACCACGTCCTGCGGATCGACCTCCAGTTCCCGCAGCAGCAGTTCCAGCATGTGCTCGCTCATGTCCTGAGCGACTTCCAGCCGTACCGGTGGCCCGAACCTGCGCTGCGCGAGCTCGCGCTCCAGCGCCTGCAGCAGGTCTTCGTCGCGGTCCTCCTCCACCTCGAAGTCGGCGTTGCGGGTGACGCGGAACACGTGGTGTTCGATCACGTTCATGCCGCTGAAAAGCTCGCCGAGGTGGGCGGCGATGAGTTCCTCGAGCGGGAGGAAGGTGGCGGTCGCGTTGTCCTGCCCCCGATCCACCCGCACCAGTCTCGGCACGTTGTTGGGCACCTTCACCCTGGCGAAGCGTTCCGTGCCGCCCTCGGCGTCGCCGACCGTGACGGCCAGGTTCAGCGAAAGGCCGGAGATGTAGGGGAAGGGGTGTGCCGGGTCGACGGCGAGCGGGGTGAGTACGGGAAAGATCTGCTCGGTGAAGTAGGCGGACAGCCGGACCCGGTCGGCCTGCTCGAGCTGCGACCACTTCACGATCCGGATACCCTGCGCGGCCAGGGCGGGCCGCACACCCCGTTCGAAGGCGAGCGTGTGCCGCTCCACGAGGTCCTTGTTGCGCTTGGCGATGTAGGACAGCTGCTCGCGAGGCGTGAGCCCGTCGGCGCTGCGCACGGAGAGGCCGGTCTTCTCCCTGCGCTTGAGGCCGGCGACGCGAACCATGTAGAACTCATCCAAATTGGACGCGAATATCGCGAGGAACTTCGCCCGCTCCAGCAGCGGCTGGGACTCGTCCTCGGCGAGTGCGAGCACCCTGGCGTTGAAGTCCTGCCACGAGAGTTCCCGGTTGAAGTAGCGATCGTCCGGCAGGGCGTCGGGGACCTGGGCTCCGCCTGTGGCGGCGGGCGGAGCGGAAGGCAGATTGTGGATCTCGGAGGAGCTTCCGTTGCCGGTCGTCCTCGCGGGCGGTGGTGTCGTGGTGACCTGCCTGCGCGTTCGCGGTTCGTCGCCGCCCCGGCTCTCGTCGTTGCTCACACCCGCATTGTTCCCCACCCAGGCGACCGACGCGCATACCGAATTTCGGTCCGGCCCACGTCAGCAGGGTCGGTTCGGTGGATCAGTGAGGGACACACTCGCGCTCGAGCAGCGCGGCGGTGTGCGTGCCAAGCCCCAGCAGCCGGGCGTGCTCCAGATCGGCGGGGGTGTCCACGTCGCCGCGCAGCGTGGGTGCGGCCAGCCGAAGTGGCACGGCACCGGACTCCGCGTGCTCCCGTGCCGAGCCGCGGCCGAACCGGGGGTCGAGTGGCTGCCCCGGTGCGGACACCAGCAGCGTCGTGCCGGTGCCGTGCCTGTCGGCCGCGAAGCATCTGCGGTCGTCGGCCTCGGCGAGTGCCGCGGCCAGTTCCTCGGCCCGAAGGGCGGGCAGATCGGCCTGTAACGCCCCGATGGTGGCTCCCCGGTCGGACACCCGCAGCAGGCGCTCCCCGGCGCGCAGCGCACCGTTGAGACCCAACGCGGCCTCCTCTCCGACCACTTCCACGTCCAAGTCGCGCAACGCGTCCAGCGTGGCCGGTGCGGAGCCGACCACGAGCACGCGCCTGACCCCGGCGCTCGCCGTGGCGGCCAGCAGAGTGTCGCGGGCCAGCGCCAGCACGAGGGCGGCGTGGCGGCGCTCATCCCACGGGCCGTGCAGCGCGCCACGCAACCGCGACTTACCGGCCGCCGGAGGCTTCATCGGCACGATCAGGTCAACAGCCACGTCACCATCATGACCGAATCCCACGTCAACTCGCCCCTGCCCTTCCGGCCACGGCAACCGACGCGGGCGTCGGCTCCGGTGCGGCTGTGGGATGATCGGCCGAGGTTTCGCGTGCGTAGGCGTGCGTAGGTGCGAGCATTCGGCAACGGACCGGAAGGGAAAGGGAGCAGCCTTGGCTGATCGCGAGAAGGGCGGCTTCTGGGTCGGGGCGGCCGCCGTGCTGTTCTACCCGCTGACCTGGCTGGGACACAGTGTCTACCGCGGGGCGGAGCGGATTCCCCGGCAGGGTCCGGCGCTGCTGGTGCTCAACCACGTCTCGCACCTCGACCCGGCCGTCGACGCGGTGTTCGTCCACCGGAACCGGCGGGTGCCCAGGTTCATGGCCAAGGAGAGCCTGACCAAGGTGCCGATCTTCGGCAAGATCCTGCTCGGCTCGGGGGGCATCCCGGTGTCGCGCGGCACCTCGGAGGCGGGCGACAGTCTCAGGGCCGCCCACGAGACGCTGCGTGAGGGCAAGGTGGTGGTCATCTATCCCGAAGGGACGATCACCAAGGACCCGCTCGGCTGGCCCAAACGTTCCTATACCGGGGTGGCGCGGCTGGCGCTGGAGAACGACGTGCCCGTGATCCCGGTCGCACGCTGGGGCACCCAGGACATCTGGAACGGCTACAGCAAGAAGTTCAGGCCGTTGCCCCGCAAGACCGTGGTGCATTCCGTCGGCGAGCCGGTGGACCTTTCGGCCTACCGCGAGAAGGACCGCAGCCCGGCCGTGCTCAGGGAGGTCACCGACCTGCTGATGGGGCAGGTGCTCGACCTGCTGGTCGAGATCCGTGGTGAGCGGCCGCCCGCCAAGCCGACGGGCAACGGCTGAGCCGCCGAGGGAAGCGTCGGAATGTCTCGGGAGTCTCAGCCAGTTCGGCCACCTGTGCGGCGCGTCACCGTGCTCGGGTCCGGCTCGTGGGGGACGACCTTCGCCAAGGTGCTCGCCGACGCGGGCCGCGATGTCACCATGTGGGCGCGCAGGCCCGAGGTCGCGGAGGAGATCCAGCGGCGGCACAGCAACGAGGCGTACCTGCCGGGCGTCACGCTGCCGAAACAGCTCGGTGCCACTTCCGATCCGGCGCGGGCGCTGCAGGGGGCCGATGCGGTGGTGTTGGCCGTGCCGAGCCAGAGCCTGCGGGCGAACCTGCTGCGCTGGCGTGACCTGCTGCCCAAGGACGCCATCCTGGTCAGCCTCGCCAAGGGCGTGGAGTTGGACACGCTGCTGCGGATGAGCGAGGTGATAAGCGAGATCGCCGAAGTGCCCTCCGACGAGGTGGTCGTCGTGTCCGGCCCCAACCTGGCACGGGAGATCGCGCAGGGGCAGCCCGCGGCGGCGGTGCTCGCCTGCGCCGACCACGACAGGGCGGTGGCGATCCAGCAGGCCGCGTTCAACCCCTACTTCCGCCCCTACACCAACACCGACGTCGTCGGTTGTGAGCTGGCGGGCGCGTGCAAGAACGTGATCGCGCTCAGCTGCGGGATGGCGGCCGGACTGGGCTTCGGTGCCAACACCATGGCGACGCTCATCACCCGGGGGCTGGCAGAGATGGCGCGGCTCGGCTCGAAGCTGGGAGCCGACCCGCTGACCTTCGCCGGGCTGGCCGGGGTGGGCGATCTGGTGGCGACCTGTTCCTCCCCGCTGTCACGCAACCGGACGTTCGGCGAGCGGGTCGGCAGGGGGGAGACGATCGAGGAGGCCAAGGCGGCGCAGGGCGGTCAGGTCGCAGAAGGCGTCACCTCCTGCGTTTCCATCAGGGCGCTGGCCGAGCGCGTCGGGGTGGACATGCCGATCACCGAAGCGATGTACCGCGTGTGTCACGAGGGCTGCGCACCGGCGCAGGTGGGAGCGGAACTGCTCGGCCGCCAGCAGAAGCACGAGTGGTCCTGACCCCCCGCGAGTCCCCCGCTCCTGCCCGCGAGTCCCCGGTGGATTCAAGTGGTCGTTGCAACGTTGGTTGTGGGGATGGATTGTAGTTTGTCGTTGAGGGCTTCGGCGGGGGTGCGCCATCCGAGGGTTTTGCGGGGTCGTTGGTTGAGGGCGGTGGCGACGGTGTCGAGGTCGTGGTGGTCGCAGCGGGTGAGGTCGGTGCCTTTGGGGAAGTATTGGCGTAGCAGGCCGTTGGTGTTTTCGTTGGTGCCGCGTTGCCAGGGTGAGTGGGGATCGCAGAAGTAGATCTCGGTTCCGGTTTGGATGCGGAGTTGGGTGTGTTGGGCCAGCTCCGCTCCTTGGTCCCAGGTCAGTGATCGGCGTAGTTGTGTGGGTAGCGTGGTGATCTGGGCGGCGATGGCGTTGCGCACGGCCTCGGCGCCGTGTCCGGCGAGGGCGGGCCCGTTCTTCACCGGGGGTGTCTGGTGGTGTCCGGGCATGCGGGGCAGGTGCAGCAGCATGGTGAACCGGGTGGTGCGCTCCACGAGGGTGCCGATCGCGGAGCTGTCTGACCCGAGGATGAGGTCACCTTCCCAGTGCCCGGGCACCGCGCGGTCGGCGGCCTCGGCGGGGCGTTGGGAGATCATCACCCCGGGTGTGACGTGCGGGCGTCCCCGGCGGCTGCGCTCGCGGGGCTGGCGCAGCGCCCTGCCGGTGCGCAGCGACGCGGTCAGCTCACGGCGCAACCCGCCACGGCCCTGGACGTACAACGCTTGGTAGATCGCTTCGTGTGAGATCCGCATAGTCTCGTCCTCCGGGTAGTCGAGCACGAGCCGGTGGGCGATCTGTTCCGGGCTCCACGCCCATGTCCACCGGCGATCCGCCCGCCGCCCGTGACGCCGCCCGTTCCAACGCCCCACCAGCGGACCCGGCCTGCGATACCCGTCCGGGTGGGTGATCCGCCCCGCCAGCCGATCCTGCACATAGGCCCGCAACGCGTCGTTATCAGCAAGCTTGGCGGTCTTCGGGCGGCGGGCACGCCGGTCGGCATGCCATTGAGCCGTGCTCGCCCGATACTCCGGGCGGCGATGGCCGGTGGCGGCGTTACGGCGCAACTCCCGCGACACCGTCGACGCGGACCGCCCGATACGGCGAGCGATCTGGCGCACCCCCAACTCCTGGGCACGCAGCAGCGCGATCTCCTCCCGCTCAGCGAACGACACATAGCGGCCCGACACCCGAGCCTGACTGATCGACGGCATCCCGCCAGCCTCACGGAACCACCGCTGCCCCACCGTCACCGACACACCCGCAACAACACTCGCTTCACGGGTCGACACACCCCGCGCGATCTCGACCCAGAACCGCTGCCGATCCTCACGCCGCCCCACCCCAGGCCGACCCGGCGACCCCACCAACGGCCTTCCCACCACCACCGATGATCGTCCCACCCAACACCTCCCCATCACGGTGTTGCGACGACCCCTTGAACCCAAGCCCCGCTCCTGCCCGCGAGTCCCCCGCTCCTGCCCGCGAGTTCTGCGTTGCTGCCCATCAGTTCTGCGTTCCCGCCGGCGGGTGTCCATGGGCTGGAATCGGTTTGACGCGGCCTACCGCCGCTGGTTGGCTCGTTGCCATGTCGACCCGCATCGAGACCGCACGCCGGGGCACTGTCCGCCCCGGCGGGCTCGGTTGCGCGGCCTGTCCTTGTCGCTGTCGGTGACCTTCGACACCGAACTTCGCCGCCGCATCTCCTCTCCGACAAAGGACACCATGTTCGCCGTTCCCGAGAACACCGTCGCGCCCGCCGCCGGTACCGCCACCGCGCTGCGTCACCCGGTTCGCACGGCGCTGGAGTACGCCGCCGACCGGGAGCGCTGGCGCGGACTGCTGCGCTACGACCCCGACGAGCGCTTCGCCGCGCCGCTGGAACGTGACCACGAACAGGAGGTCTGGTTGCTGAGCTGGCTTCCCGGGCAACTCGCCGAGCCGCACGACCACGGCCACACCACCGGCGCGTTCACCATCGTGTGTGGGCGCCTCACCGAAACCGTCTACCGCGCCGATCCCGCCGATCCCGCAGATCCCGCCGACTCAGCCGATCCCGCCGTTGCGGCCGCGCGGGTGCACCTGCTGGCAGCCGGGCAGTCGCGGGTGTTCGGCCCCGGGTACGTGCACCGGGTCGAGAACGAGGGGCCCGACCCCGTCATCAGCGTGCACGTCTACCGCGCCGGTGGCCGGATCGTGCGTCCGGTTACATGGCTGGGCACACCGGTGCCCGGTGGAACGTAGCCCGAGGGAACCGGGTCACCGAACGTGGTGTGCACCGGGAGCACACCCGCCCACGCGTTGCCGTCGGCGAGGTCGGCGGGCTCCTCGGTGGGATCGCCGCTTCGCTGCTTCACCGAAGCCTCCGTCAGGTCCAGCGCGAGCACGGCCACAGCGGCCAGTTCCTTGCCGTTGGGTTGGCGGGCATGCTCCCAGGAGCCGGGCGAAAGGTGTTCGGTCAGCACCCGAAGCCCGTGCAGCTTGGCGCGCTCGTCGGTGACCGGGCGAGCTCTGCCGTGGACCACGGCGCTGCGGTAGTTCATCGAGTGGTGCTGCAGCGATCGGGCGTAGACGATCGCGTCGAGGACGGTCACGGCCACGCACACGTCAGTCCCGGCGGCGGCACGCAGGTTCGCCGAGCCCGTGGAGCCGTGCAGGTACAGCGTGTCGCCGTCTCGGCCGAAGCCGGTGGGTACCACCACGGGCGAGCCGCCGAGTACGACACCGAGATGGCACACCAGCGCCTCGTCGAGCAGGGAGTACAGGGCTTCTCGGTCGTGCAGTGCCCGGTCGCGGTTGCGCGTCAGCGTGCTGCGTGGTGTCGGCGACAGTGGTGGAAGGCTCGGCATGCGGCAAGTCTGCGACCAGTAGTGGCATCATGGAATAGCCACACACAACTTCGATCAGGAGGCCACTCTTTGGCCAGAGGTGACACCGCGCTGCCGGTCACGCTCGACCGGGACTCCGCCGTCCCGCTCGCCGTGCAACTCGCCGACGCACTGCGTGAGTCCGCTTCCACCGGGCACCTGCGAGGCGGCGACCGGCTTCCTTCCACGAGGGCGCTCGCAGGCAGGCTCGGCGTGAGCCGGACCGTCACCTCCGCCGCGTACGAGCAACTGCACGCCGAGGGCTGGATCGTGGGCAGGCACGGTTCCGGCACCTACGTGACCACCTCGCCGCCGACCCCCGCCTCACGGCGTGACCACCTCGTCCCCGACGACGAACCCGCGGTGGACCTGCTCGTGCTCACCCCAGGCGTGCCGTGGGCAGACGGCATCGACCGGGCCGCATGGCGGCGCGCCTGGCGCGCCGCCGCCGACACCCCACCGCTGTGGCGGGCACATCGCCGCGGGCTGCCGGAATACCGAGGGGTGATCGCCGAGCATCTGCTGCGCCACCGTGGGCTCGACGCGGCCACCGACTCGGTGCTCGCCACCGGCGGCACCACGGCGGCAGTGGTCGAACTCGCCGCTGCCGTGCTGCGCCCGGGGCAGCTTGTCGCCGTCGAGGAGCCTGGATACCAGCGTGCGGTGCGGGCATTTCGTGCCGCGGGACTGCGGGTGGCACCGGTGCCCGTCGACTCCCAGGGCCTTCGCCCCGACGCCGTGCCGCCCGGCGTCGCCGCGGTCTACTGCTCACCCGCGCACCAGTACCCGATGGGCAGCAGGATGAGCGCGTCACGGCGGGTGGAGTTGGTGGAGCGCGCCCGCTCGGAGGGTTTCCTCGTCGTCGAGGACGACTACGACGGAGAGCTTCGCTACGACGTCGCGCCGCTTCCGCTGCTCGCCTCGCTCGCGCCGGACGTCGTCGTCCACCTCGGTACCACGAGCAAGATCCTCACGCCGACGCTCGGTGCCGGGTGGATGGTCGCGCCCGCCGGTGTCGCCTCCGCGATCCTGGACTACCGCGACGAGACCGGCACCAGGCCCTCGCCCGCGGGCCAGCGGGTGTTGGTGGAGCTGGCGAGGCACGGCGACCTCGGCAGGCACCTGCGCAGGTTGCGCAGGGAACTCGCCGAGCGCAGGGCGCTGCTTGTCGATGCGCTGAGGCGCGAACGGGTGCCGGTGCTCGGCGACGACGCGGGCGCGCACCTGGTGGTGCCGGTCGGCTCGGCTGAGCAGGAGCGGCGACGACTGGCCGAAGGGCGAAGGCGTGGACTCCTGCTCGACGGCCTGGCCAGGCACTTCGACGGCGAACCGAGCGCACACGGCATCGCGGTGGGCTACGCCGGATGTGACAGGGACACGTTGCGGGACGCGCTCGGGGTGCTCGTCGAGGTCCTGCGCCCGGCTCGGCGGTAGGGTGACCGGCCATGAGTAGCCGCAAGACGCGAGTGGCCGTCGTCTTCGGGGGCCGCAGCACCGAGCACACCATTTCCTGTGTGTCGGCGGGCAGCGTGCTGGCCAACCTGGACCCGCAACGTTTCGAGGTGGTGCCGATCGGCATCACCCGCGAAGGCGGTTGGGTGCTCGGTACCAGTGACCCGGCGGCGTTGCGAATCCAGGGCAAGGAACTGCCTGCCGTGGACGGGGGCAAGGCGCTCGTGCTGGCGGGTGACCCCACCAGCAAGGGGTTGGTGAGCCTGGAGCCGGGGCAGGAGGCCGAGGTGCTCGGCGGCGTCGACGTCGTCTTCCCCGTGCTGCACGGTGCGTTCGGTGAAGACGGCACCATCCAGGGTCTGCTCGAACTGGCCGAGATCCCCTACGTGGGTGCGGGGGTACTGGCCAGCGCCGCCGCGATGGACAAGGAGTACGCCAAGAAGCTGCTTGCCGCGGAGGGCCTGCCGGTCGGCAGGTACGCGACCATCCGGCGTGGACAGGCCACCCTGGACGAGGCGACCCGCGAGCGGCTCGGCCTTCCGGTGTTCGTCAAGCCCGCACGGGCGGGTTCCTCCATCGGTATCAGCAAGGTCACCGACTACAGCCGCCTCGACGAGGCGGTAGCGGTTGCCAGGAAGACCGACCCGAAGGTGCTTGTCGAGGCGGCGGTCGTGGGGCGCGAAGTGGAGTGCGGGGTGCTGGAGTTCCCCGACGGGCGCGTCGAGGCTTCGTTGCCCGCCGAGATCCGCGTGCTCGCCGAGGGCCAGGACGCCTGGTACGACTTCGAGACCAAGTACCTCGGCGAGGACGCCGAGTTGGACATTCCCGCCAAGCTGGACGACTCCGTGACCGAGCGGCTGCGTGCCTGTGCCGTGCGGGCGTTTCGGGCGCTGGACTGTCAGGGGCTGGCGCGTGTCGACTTCTTCGTCGGCAGCGACGGTGAACTGACCATCAACGAGGTCAACACGATGCCCGGCTTCACCACCACCTCCGCCTACCCGAAGATGTGGGCGGTGACGGGGCTGGACTACCCGACACTGCTGTCGACGCTGGTGGAGACCGCGCTCGCGCGCGGAACGGGACTGCGCTGAGCCTGCTCGCCTGCGCAGCTCAGCCGAACCGCAGCGGCACGGCGGGCAGCGTGGCCGAGATCGTGCCGGAGATGTCCTGCAGCGGTCCCGTTCCCGCGTCGGCGGGCACGGTGAGCGCCGCGTAGACCTCACGGTCGACGGCGTACCAGGTGGCCGAGCCGTCGCCGGGGACCTGCAACCACTGCACGCCGTCGATGACACGCAGTGGCGAGGTTCGTGTCAGTTCTCCCGGTCGCGGCAGCCCGCACCGCAGCACGATCGGGTTCGCCTCGCCCCACGCCAGTGTCGCGGGAGGGGCGGGTTCGGCGAGTTCGCGTCGCGGCAGCGTCCGACCGGCCGACTTGAGTGTTTCGGGTGCGGCGGCCACGAGTTCGGCGCACTGCGGGCTGTCGGCCTGCGGTGCGGGCACCGACACCAGCGCCAGCGGCCCCGCAGGCCGCCTTGTGCCGGGTTCCTCGCCGCCCCAGGTGATCCCGAGCACCGCGACCGTCACGGCGAGTGCGGTGGCGAGGACCACGGCGGCGATGAGAAACACCCTGGGAGGTGCGCCGGTCTCGCTCACGCCTCCACTACATCACACCGGCGAGTTGCCACTCACAGGTGCACCACAGGGCAGGTCAGCGTGCGCGTGATGCCTTCGACGTTCTGCACCCTCGCCACGACGAGTTGCCCCAACTCGTCCACGTTGTCCGCCGCGGCGCGCACGATCACGTCGTAGGGCCCCGTAACGTCCTCCGAACTAGTGACGCCGGGAATGTTCGCGATCTCGGCGGCGACGGATGCCGCCTTCCCGACCTCGGTCTGAATGAGGATGTATGCGTGAACCACGGCGCGCCCCTTCGTCTGCGACGGTGTGCTCAGGATAGGAACGTTGGCAGCAACGTACCTCAGTGCTGCAACGATCGGATATCCGAGTAGTTGGCGCCCTGTGCAACAACGGAGGTGGGAGTGGACGGCAGCCCAACGCCGGGCGAGCAGACCGTCTCGGCGATCGGCGAGTTCGGGTTGATCCGTGAGGTCACGACCGGGAGGGCGCAGCCGTCGACCACGCTGCTCGGTCCAGGTGACGACGCGGCGGTCGTGGCGGCGCCGGACGGCAGAGTCGTCGTCACCACCGACACCCTCGTGCAGGGTGTGCACTTTCGGCTGGACTGGTCCAGCCCCGGCAACGTCGGCCGAAAGGCGGTGGCGGTCAACCTGTCCGACATCTGCGCGATGGGCGCCGTGGCGACCTCGGTTGTGGTCGGTCTGGCATGCCCGCCCGAGACGCCGGTGTCGGTGGCGACCGAGTTGTTCGACGGCATCGCGGCGGAAGCGGAACGGGCCCGCGTCGGCGTGGTCGGCGGGGACATGGTGAGCGGCAAGGAGATCGTGATCAGCATTACCGCGCTGGGCGACCTCGGCGGACGGCCGCCGGTCACCAGATCCGGTGCCAGCCCGGGCGACGTCCTCGCCGTCTGCGGCAGGCTCGGCTGGGCGGCAGCCGGACTCGCCGTGCTCGGGCGTGGTTTCCGGTCGCCGGTGGGAGTGGTCAACGCCCAGCGCTACCCCGAACCGCCCTATGCCGCGGGCCCGCAGGCCGCGATCGCGGGCGCCACCTCGATGATCGACGTCTCCGACGGGCTGCTCGCCGATCTCGGGCATCTGGCGCAGGCATCCGGGGTGGGGTTCGACGTACGCACCGAGTTGCTCACCGTCGCCCCGAAACTCGTCGACGTTGGCACCGCGCTCGGGGCCGACCCGCTGCACTGGGTGCTGACCGGTGGCGAGGATCACGCTCTTGCCGCGACGTTCCCCTCCAGCGTGGAGTTGCCGCAGGGCTGGACGAGAATCGGTGTCGCGCTGATGCCGGAAAGCGGCGTCACGGTGGACGGCGTGCCGTACGAGCGGGAAACAGGTTGGGAACACTGGCGTTGATCCGGTTGGATGACTCGAAGGCGCGGTGGGTGACCGCGCCGATTCCGTGGGAGGAGCCGATGACCGGGTTGCACATCCGTACCGTGCCGTTCGACCACCCCGACGCGGTGAAGCTCATCGACGAGGTGCAGCAGGAGTACGTGACGCGCTACGGCGATCCGGATGTGACGCCCGTCGACGTGTCGGAGTTCGCGCCACCGCGAGGACTGTTCGTCGTCGGTTACCTCGACGGCGCGCCGGTGGCGTGCGGCGGTTGGCGCGCGCACGACGGCCCTTTGCCCGAGTTCCTGCCCGGTGATGCGGAGCTGAAGCGCATGTACGTGGTGCCGTCGGCAAGGGGGCGGGGACTGTCGCGGGTACTGCTCGCCGAGTTGGAGCGCACGGCGGTGGACGCGGGCAGGAAGCGGGTGGTGCTCGAGACGGGTACCCGGCAGCCGGAAGCGATCGCGCTCTACCGCTCCAGCGGCTACGCCGACATCGCCAAGTTCGGGCACTACCGTGACGACCCGTTGAGTGTCTGCCTCGCGAAGGGACTGTAGAGCGGCATGGCGATCTACGCGCTGGCGGAGTTGGAGCCGAGTATCCACCCCGATGCCTACGTTCATCCGGACGCGACGGTGATCGGTGACGTGCGCATCGCGGCGGAGGCTTCGGTATGGCCGGGCACCGTACTGCGAGGGGACAACGGCTATATCGAGTTGGGACCACGCTCCAACGTCCAGGACGGTTGCGTGCTGCACTGCACTCAGCGCCATCCCACGATTCTCGGGGCGAACTCCGCGATCGGGCATTCGGTGCACGTCGAGGGCGCCACCATCGGCACCGGCTGCCTCATCGCATCGGGTTCGGTCGTGCTCAACGGCACCGTCGTCGAGGACGGCGGAATGGTTGGCGCGGGCGCCGTGCTGTCGTACGACTCGCGGGTGCCCTCCGGCCACATCGCCCTCGGCGTGCCCGCCAGGACCAGACCCAACACCGCGTTCGGACCGGAGCAGATCGCCGCTGTCGTGGACGGTTACGTGGCAAGGGCGAAGCGGTTTCGGGCGGAGTTGCGGAGGCTGGACTGAACGCCACTGACACCGTCGCCGCGGGAGCGCAGAACTCGTGGGCGAGAGCGGGGAACTCGTGGGCGAGAGCGGGGAACTCGTGGGTGAGAGCGGGGGACTCGCGGAGGGCGTGCGGTTGGTTCCCCCGGGTGAGCTAAGCTCGCGTGCCGTGACCGCGCGACCGCTGCACGAAATCGTCGATCCCGGATGGGCATGCGCCCTCGAACCCGTCGCCGATCAGATCGCTGCGATGGGGGAGTTCCTCCGCGCCGAGGTCGCCGAGGGCCGCACGTACCTTCCCTCGGGCGAGAACATCCTGCGCGCGTTCAAACAGCCTTTCGACGAGGTGCGCGCACTGATCGTCGGGCAGGACCCCTACCCGACTCCAGGTCACCCGATCGGGTTGTGTTTCGCGGTGGCGCCCGACGTTCGCCCGCTGCCGAAGAGTCTCGTCAACATCTTCAAGGAGTACTGCGACGACCTCGGCCACCCGCAGCCGTCCACCGGGGACCTCACCCCGTGGACCGAGCAGGGCGTGCTCCTGCTCAACCGTGCGCTCACCGTGCGGCCGGGCAAGCCCAACTCCCACCAGGGCAAGGGCTGGGAGAAGATCACCGAGCAGGCCATTACGGCGCTGGCCGCCAGGGACAAGCCGCTGGTGGCGATCCTGTGGGGAAGCAACGCTCGCAAGCTCAAGCCGCTGCTCGGCTCGGTTCCGTGCGTGGAGTCGGTACACCCCAGCCCGTTGTCGGCGCACAACGGCTTCTTCGGCTCGCGCCCGTTCAGCAGCACCAACGAGTTGCTGCGAAGGCAGGGTGCCGAGCCGATCGACTGGAAGCTGCCCTGAGTTCGGGCCCGCGCGCAGCGAAACGGCCCGGCGACCACTCGGGTCACCGGGCCGTCCGCGCAAGAACTGTGGCGTCAGCCCCGAACGACCTTGCCCGCCTTGATGCAGGAGGTGCACACGTTCAGGCGCTTCTTCTGGGAAAGCCCGACCTTCGCGTGCACGGTCTGGATGTTGGGGTTCCACCGGCGGTTGGTGCGCCGGTGAGAGTGCGAGACCGACTTGCCGAAGCCCGGCCCCTTGCCACAGACGTCGCACACGGCAGCCACGTCGAACACTCCTCGAAGAACTAGGTATCACGAACGTCCCGGCGACGCCGGGCAACTCGAACAGGGTAGCCGGTGCGTTCCCAGCTGCTGCCGCCGGGTCGCTACCCTCGCGAGAAACCCTCGATCCAGCCTTGGAGGATACGCGGTGCGGGCCTTGGACGCGGCGGCCGTGCGGGCATGGGCCGGTGCCTGCGTGTCGAGCCTCCAAGCGCTGCGGGAGGACATCGACGGCATCAACGTCTACCCGGTCGCCGACGCCGACACCGGCAGCAACCTGCTGCACACCCTCACCGCCGCGCACACGGCGCTGGCCGCGCACACCGAGCCGGACGGTGCGGGTGCGGCGCTCGACGTGCTCGCCAGAGCCGCCGTGCGTGCCGCGCGGGGCAACTCCGGAACGATCATCTCGCAGGTGTTGCGCGGCATCGCCGAGTCGGCGGGTCACGCGCGTGAACTGGACGGGCCCGCGTTGGCGGCCGCATTGCGCAGGGCCGACAGGGTCGCGACGGATGCGGTCGCCCGGCCGGTGGCGGGCACGATGCTGAGCGTGCTGCACGCCGCCGCCGCGGGCGCGGGCGAGGGCCACCTCGACGAGGTGGTCACCGGCGCGGCCAAGGCGGCGGCGGACGCGCTGGCACGGACCCCGAAGCAGCTCGCCGCGCTGGCCGTGGCAGGGGTTGTCGACGCGGGAGGGCGAGGACTGCTCGCGGTGCTCGACGCGCTCGTCCGAGTCGTCACCGGCGACACGGTGGAGCAGGAGCACGTCCTCGACGCCGTCGCCTCGCCCGAGCAGGCACCGCCACGCGCGTGGGAGGTGATGTACCTGCTGTCCGGAATCGCCGACGAAGAGCTGCCCGCCTTACGCAGGGCGCTGTCGGGCCTCGGGGACAGCGTCACGGTGGCGGCCGACGGCGCGGGCGAGCACGCGGTACACGTGCACTGTGCGGATATCGGCGCCGCCATCGAGGCGGGACTGCGACACGGCACGCCACACGACATCCGCGTCGAGCCGCTGATGAGTCCGGCACCCGCCGGGAGCGGGGTGACGGGGGGCGAGCGTGCCGTGGTCGCCGTCGTGCACGCAGCCGCGCTCGCCGAACTGGTCGACGCCGAAGGGGTCCCCGTGCTCGCCGTCGGCGACGGCCTGGAGCCGAGCGCCGAGGAACTTCTCGGGCTCGTCACCGAGACCGGCGCCAGACACGTGACCGTGCTGCCCGGCGGCGTCGCACTCACCTCGGCGGCCGAACGGATCTGCGGCCATCCCATGCTCGCCGATCTCGACGTCGTGGTGGTGCCGTGCGCCTCACCGGTGCAGGTGCTCGCCGCGCTGGCGGTGCACGACCCGCGACGGCGTGCAGGCGCCGACGTGGTGGCGATGGCCGAGGCGGCCGCGGCCACTCACCGCGGCGACATCGCCGTCGCGCAGCAGGAGTCGATCACCTGGGTGGGCAGGGCACAGGCAGGCGATCTGGTGGGGCTGGTGGACGGCGAGGTCGTGCTGATCGAACCGGGCTCACGGGTGGCGGAGGCCGCGGTGGCCGTGCTGGAGCGGATGCTGGCCGTCGGCGGTGAGCTGGTGACGGTGCTGACCGGCGCCCGTGCACCGGAGGGTATCGCCGAGGTGATCGCCGAGCGGCTGCGCGAGACACACCCGGAAGTCGAACTGGTGTGCTATCCCGGTGGGCAGACGGACGCGCTGCTGCTGATGGGTGTGGAGTGACATGACCGTGCTGCGGGACAACCTGACCTCGGTTGTCGGTGCGAAGACCGCGCGAGCGCTGGACAACGCCTTGGGTTTGCGCACCGTGGGCGACCTCATGCGGCATTACCCGCGCCGGTACGCGCGCAGGGGAGAGCTGACCGACATCGCGGGGCTGGAAGTCGGCGAGCACGCCACCGTGCTGGCGCGGGTGGAGCGGGTGACCAAGAAGCCGATGCGCGCGCGGAAGGGCTCCATCCTCGAGGTCACCATCACCGACGGGTACCGCAGGCTGTCGTGTGCGTTCTTCGGCAACCAGGTGTGGCGGGAACGGGAGTTGCGGCCCGGCAGGAACGGGTTGTTCGCCGGGAAGGTCACGGCTTTTCGCAACACGCTGCAACTGGCCAACCCGGAGTACGAGCTGATCAACCCCGACGACGACGCGGCGGAGGTGGACAGCTTCCTCGCCGAGATCATTCCGGTCTACCCGGCGGCGCAGGGGCTGCCTTCGTGGTCCATCGCCAGAGCGGTCCGGCAGGTGCTCGACACGCTGGAGGTGGAAGCCGACCCGCTGCCCGAGCGGTTGCGTGAGGAGCGCGGGCTCGTCTGCCTGAACGAGGCGCTGCACCACATTCACCGGCCGCCGAGCTGGGAGGCGCTCGACGCCGCGCGCACGCGGTTGAAGTGGGACGAGGCGCTGTCGATCCAGCTCGTCTTCGCGCAACGCAGGCATTCCGCGGGGGTGCGGCCCGCGCCCGCGTGCCCGCCCAAAGCGGGAGGCATCGCCGAGGCGTTCGACGCCCGACTTCCCTTCGAACTGACCGAAGGTCAGCGACAGGTCGGCGAGAGCATCGCAGCGGACCTTTCCGGCGAGCACCCGATGAACCGGCTGTTGCAGGGCGAGGTCGGCAGCGGCAAGACCATCGTGGCGCTGCGCGCGATGTTGCAGGTGGTGGACGCGGGCAGGCAGGCAGCGCTGCTCGCGCCGACGGAGGTGCTCGCCGCGCAGCACGCGCGCTCGTTGCGGGAACTGCTCGGCGAACTCGGGCGGGCAGGAGAGCTGGACGGCGCCGACAACGCCACACGCGTCACGCTGCTCACCGGGTCGCTGCCCGCACGGCAACGCAAGCAGGCACTGCTGGAGGCGGCGAGCGGGCAGGCCGGGATCGTGGTCGGTACCCACGCGCTGATCCAGGAACACGTCGGTTTCGCCGACCTCGCTCTCGCGGTCATCGACGAGCAACACCGCTTCGGGGTCGAGCAGCGTGACGCGCTGCGGTCGAGGGGAGCCGGTGCTACGACGCCACACGTGTTGGTGATGACGGCCACCCCCATTCCCCGGACGGTGGCGATGACCGTGTACGGCGACCTGGAGACGTCCTCGCTGCGGGAACTGCCCGCCGGTCGCTCACCGATCTCGACCACGGTCGTGCCCGTGGCTGAGAAGCCGGCCTGGTTGCAGCGGGCATGGGATCGGGTGCGGGAGGAAGTCGGCAAGGGCCACCAGGCCTACATCGTGTGCCCGCGGATCGGCGACGAGCCGCCGTCGGACACCGGCGAAAGGCGCCCCGCGATCGCCGTGCTGGAACTGGCCCCGCAACTGGCGGAAGGACCGCTGAACGGGCTGCGCGTCGGTGTGCTGCACGGCAGGCTGCCGAGCGAGGACAAGGACGCCGTGATGCGGTCGTTCGCCTCGGGATCGCTCGACGTGCTCGTGGCGACAACGGTGATCGAGGTCGGCGTGAACGTGCCGAACGCCACCATGATGGTCATCATGGACGCCGACCGCTTCGGGGTGAGCCAGCTGCACCAGTTGCGCGGCCGGGTCGGCAGGGGAGACGTGCCAGGGCTGTGCCTGCTCGTGACCGAGGCCGTCGCGGGAACCTCGACGCGGGCGCGACTCGAGGCGGTGGAGTCGACGCTCGACGGTTTCGAGCTGTCCAAGCTCGACCTGGAACAGCGCAGGGAGGGCGACATCCTCGGCGCCGCGCAGTCGGGCAAGCGATCGGCACTGAAGCTGCTGTCCCTGCTGCGCGACGAGGACGTGATCACGACCGCACGTACCGTGGCGCAGCGCATCGTGGCGGCCGATCCTACGCTGGCCGACCACACCGGCCTCGCGCGGATGGTCGCGGAGACGATCGACGCCGACAGGGCCGAGTACCTGCAGAAGTCGTGAAGCGTGGCCGGTAGGTGACCGCCTCGCGGTCCAGTACGTGAGAGCGAACTCCCACGGAGCGACAACCGCGGGGTAACGTCCCAATGGCCAGCCGATCCGCAGAACGGGAAGGACCGGTCATGTTCCGCAAGGTGCTCGTCGCCAACCGTGGTGAGATCGCCATCCGCGCGTTCCGTGCCGCCTACGAACTGGGCGCGGGAACGGTCGCGGTGTTCCCCTACGAAGACCGCAACTCGCTGCATCGACTCAAGGCGGACGAGGCCTACGAGATAGGTGAGCAGGGACACCCCGTCCGTGCCTACCTTTCCGTTGAGGAGATCGTCCGTGCTGCCCGCATGGCGGGCGCCGACGCCATCTACCCCGGATACGGCTTCCTCTCGGAGAACCCGGAACTGGCCCGTGCGTGCGAGGAGGCCGGGATAACCTTCGTCGGCCCCAGCGCCGAGATCCTGCAGCTGACAGGCAACAAGGCCAGGGCAGTGGCGGCCGCGAGGCAGGCGGGCGTGCCGGTGCTCGGTTCCTCCGCGCCGTCATCTGATGTGGATACTCTCGCGGCCGCGGCCGAGGAGTTGGGTTTCCCCGTCTTCGTCAAGGCGGTCGCGGGCGGCGGTGGCCGAGGGATGCGTTTCGTCTCGAACGCGAGCACGCTGCGGGAGTCGATCGAGGCCGCCTCCCGCGAGGCCGAATCGGCCTTCGGTGACCCGACGGTGTTCCTGGAGAAGGCCGTCGTGCAACCCAGGCACATCGAGGTGCAGATCCTCGCGGACGGCACCGGCGGCGACGACGGCGTGATCCACCTCTACGAGCGGGACTGCTCGGTGCAGCGGCGCCACCAGAAGGTGGTGGAACTGGCGCCCGCGCCCAACCTGGACCCACGGTTGCGGGACCGGATCTGCGCCGACGCGGTGAGGTTCGCCCGGCAGATCGGCTACCGCAACGCGGGAACCGTGGAGTTCCTCGTCGACCGCGACGGCAACCACGTGTTCATCGAGATGAACCCGCGCATCCAGGTCGAGCACACGGTGACCGAGGAGGTCACCGACGTCGACCTCGTGCAGTCGCAGTTGCGAATCGCCGCGGGGGAGACACTGGCCGATCTGGACCTGTCGCAGGAGCGGATCTACCTACGCGGCGCGGCCCTGCAGTGCCGCATCACCACCGAGGACCCGGCCAACGGGTTCCGGCCGGACACCGGCATGATCAGCGCCTACCGCTCGCCCGGCGGCTCCGGTATCCGGCTCGACGGCGGTACCGCCTTCGCCGGGACCGAGATCAGCGCGCACTTCGATTCGATGCTGGTGAAGCTCACCTGCAGGGGCCGCACGTTCGCCACCGCCGTCGGCAGGGCCCGCCGCGCCGTCGCCGAGTTCCGGATCCGGGGTGTGGCCACGAACATCCCGTTCCTGCAGGCGGTGCTGGACGACCCCGACTTCCAGGCGGGCAGGATCACCACGGCGTTCATCGAGGAACGCCCGCACCTGTTGACCGCGCGCCATTCGGCCGACCGTGGCACCAGGTTGCTGACCTACCTGGCCGATGTCACCGTGAACAAACCCAACGGCGAGCGGCCCCGGCTGATCGACCCGGAGCGCAAACTTCCCACGCTGCCCGAGGGGGAGCCGCCACCGGGCTCCAAGCAGAAGCTGACCGAACTGGGGCCGGAGGGCTTCGCGCGGTGGCTGCGCGAGTCACCCCACATCGGTGTCACCGACACCACCTTCCGTGACGCCCACCAGTCGTTGCTGGCCACTCGGGTGCGCACCAAGGACCTGCTGGCCGTCGCGCCCGTGGTGGCCCAGACGGTGCCGCAACTGCTGTCGGTGGAGTGCTGGGGTGGGGCGACGTACGACGTCGCGCTGCGCTTCCTCGCGGAGGACCCGTGGGAGCGGCTGGCCGCGCTGCGGGAGGCCATGCCGAACCTGTGCCTGCAGATGCTGCTGCGGGGCCGCAACACGGTGGGTTACACGCCGTATCCCACCGAGGTGACAGATGCGTTCGTCGGGGAGGCCGCGGCCACCGGGATCGACATCTTCCGGATCTTCGACGCCCTCAACGACGTGGAGCAGATGCGTCCCGCGATCGACGCGGTCCGCGCCACCGGCACAGCCGTGGCGGAGGTGGCGCTGTGCTACACCTCCGACCTGTCCAATCCGGCCGAGAAGATCTACACGCTGGACTACTACCTCAAACTGGCGGAGCAGATCGTCGGGGCGGGGGCACACGTGCTCGCCATCAAGGACATGGCAGGCCTGTTGCGCGCGCCCGCGGCCGTGAAGTTGGTGACCGCGCTGCGCAGGGAGTTCGACCTGCCGGTGCACATCCACACCCACGACACCGCGGGCGGGCAGTTGGGCACCTATCTCGCGGCCATCGGGGCGGGCGCGGACGCCGTGGACGGGGCGGTGGCGTCGATGTCGGGCACCACGTCGCAGCCGTCGCTTTCGGCGATCGTCGCGGCCACCGACTACTCGGACCGGCCGACGGGTCTCGACCTGCAGGCCATCGGTGAGTTGGAGCCGTACTGGGAGATCGTGCGCAAAATCTACGCGCCGTTCGAGGCGGGGCTGGCTTCGCCGACCGGGCGGGTCTACCACCACGAGATCCCCGGCGGGCAGCTTTCGAACCTGCGCAGCCAGGCGCGTGCGCTGGGCCTCGGTGACCGGTTCGAGGAGATCGAGGCGATGTACGCGGCCGCGGACCGGATTCTGGGTCACCTGGTCAAGGTCACCCCTTCGTCCAAGGTGGTCGGTGACCTTGCGCTGCACCTCGTGGGTGCCGGAGTGTCGCCCGAGGACTTCGAGGCCGAGCCGGACAAGTACGACATCCCAGACTCCGTCATCGGATTCCTGCGCGGAGAACTGGGTGACCCGCCTGGCGGCTGGCCGGAGCCGTTCCGTAGCAAGGCACTACGCGGCCGCTCGGAACCGAGGCCGGTGCAGCCGCTGTCCGAAGAGGACAGGGGCGAGCTTGCGGCCGACCGCAGGGCCGCGCTGAACCGGTTGCTCTTTCCAGGGCCCACGAAGGAGTTCCAGGTACACCGGGAGTCCTACGGCGACACCAGCGTGCTGCCGAGCAAGGACTTCTTCTACGGCTTGCGTCCGGGCGAGGAATACGCCGTCGATCTGGAGCCGGGAGTTCGGCTGCTGATCGAGTTGGAGGCGATCGGGGAAGCCGACGAGCGGGGCATGCGAACGGTGATGGCCACACTCAACGGTCAACTGCGTCCCATCCAGGTGCGCGACCGTTCGGTGGCTTCCGACCTGCCCGCGAAGGAGAAGGCCGACAAGAACAACCCCAAGCACATCGCGGCGCCTTTCGCGGGTGTTGTCACCACTTCGGTTGCCGAAGGCGACACCATCGAGGCGGGCGACACCGTGGCGACCATCGAGGCGATGAAGATGGAGGCCGCCATCACCGCGCCGGTGGGCGGAACCGTGCAACGGCTCGCCACCAACTCGGTGCAGCAGGTGGAGGGCGGAGACCTGCTGCTGGTGCTGGAGTAACCCGCGAGTCCCCCGCTGCTGCCCGCGAGTCCCCCGCTGCTGCCCCCGAGTTCTGCGTTCCGGCCCACGAGTTCTGCGTTCCGGCCGGGCTCGCGGGCAGCGGGGCGGGGCAGCAGCACCCCGCGAGCACGAACGACACCGGTCGACCGGCTCGATGCCGCTACGATCGAACGATGCGCATTCACGCGGTGCCACAATGGCAGGGGGCGTTGTGGCAAGGCGCCGCGACGCGGTTGCCCGACGGCTGCCGGACACTGGCCACCCTCGCGGCCGAAGTGCTCGGTGAGCCGGTGCACATGGTTGCGGTCGAAACGGCAGGATCCGCCGGATCGGACACTGTGGACGGTATCGGCAACAAAGCGGTGCTGGTGCGAAACCGGGACGCGCAACTGGCCGCTCTCGAAGCTCCCGAGGGAAAGGTCCTCACCATCGGCGGCGACTGCGGTACCGACCTGGTGCCCGCGGGCGTGGCCCGTTACCGCTACGGGGAGAACCTCGGCGTCGTCTGGTTCGACGCGCACGCCGACTGCAACACCCCGGACAGTTCGCCGTCGGGCGCGTTCCACGGCATGGTGCTTCGCGCGCTACTCGGCGAAGGTGACTGCGAGTTCGCAGCCAGCCCCGCCGTGGCGGCTGGTCGCGTGGTGCTCGCGGGGACGCGTGCCCTCGACGAGGCCGAGCGTGACGTGGTTGAGGCAGGTCTCGTGCGCCACGTCCCGCCGCCCGCCGAGGCGCGCGACATCGTCACCGCGCTGCGCCAAGCAGGCGCCACGAAGATCTACCTGCATATCGACCTGGATGTGCTGGACGCAGGCGAGTTCGGCTGGACCGGCTACCACGAGCCCGGCGGGATCAGCATCGCGCGACTGGTCGCGGCCGTGGCAGGGCTTGCGGAGCTGGAGGTCGTCGGCGCGGCCGTCACCGAGTGCGCCGCGAGCAAGCGTGAGCAGGTGGAGCCGCTGCGCCCGCTGTTCGACGTGCTCGGCAGGCTGCTGGCGAGGTGAAGCCGGGGTCCCGGCATGGTTCAGTCGGAGTGACCGACGGCGAACAGCATCGTCGGGATCTCGGCGTCACCGAGGCCGAGCAGCATGCCCAGCGCGGCGTCGTCGAAACCCGCGACCGCACAGCACGACAGGCCGAGCGCGGTGGCCACCAGATACAGGTTCTGCACGGCGACGCCTGAGTCGACGTGCAGCGTGCGGTAGTGCCGAAGCGGGTACTTGTCGAAGGCGACGTCGAGCCGAGCGGTGAGTGCCACCGACACCGCCGCGTTGGTGACGAACTCGTGTTGCAGGTACACGTGTTGCAGCGCGGGCACCGGATCGGCGCAGGTCAGCTCGATGAGCTCGTGGGAAAGGGCCTCGTAGCGGTACACCCCCGGCTCGACCAGTTCGGCGCGTCGCACGAGCACGTAGGCGCGAAGGATGTCGAGCCCTCCCGCGCTGGGAGCCATGCTCAGCGGGTATTCCTCGACGCCGAACGCGGGAACGAAGCGTTGCACGCCGACCGAGAAGCGCAGCAGCCCGCTCAGTGCGGCCAACTCGAGGTCGCGGTCCATGCGCGAGTAGGTCGAGCGCCTTCTCGCCAGGGTCGCCACCAGGTCGGCCTTCGGTGGGTGAACGTCCGGTAGCGGGATACGGCGGCCATCCGGCAGCGGCTGAGCGGGCACCGGGCGCTGGGAGTTCAGTAGCCGGTGTACCGCCAACGCACGCTCGGTGGTTTCACGGCTGCTCAATCAATGCCTCCGGTCGCCTCCCACTTGGCAAGATACCGGCGCATCGTAACTCGTTCGGGTGGCGCGTGGCCGTCAGTTCAGCAGCTCGGCCACCAGCTCGTACGAGCGCTTCCTGTCCTCGTGGTCGTACACCATCGTGGTGACCATGAGCTCGTCGGCGCCGGTGTCGTTCGCGAGTTCTTCCAGTCCTTTGCGGACCGTCTCAGGCGAACCCACCACGTTGCTCGCCTGCCGCTGCTCCAGAAAGGCCCTGTCGACATCGGTGTAGGGGTACTCGGCCGCCTCCTCGGGAGTCGGCAGCGGGATGGGCCTGCCCTTGCGCAGGCTGAGGAAGGTGAGCCCGCTCGGGGCCGCGAGCCACCGGGCCCGCTCGTCGGTCTCGGCGCAGACCACCGCCGCGCCTAGCATGACGTAGGGCTCGGCCAGCACCGGCGAAGGTCGAAACGACTCCCGGTACAGGCGCACCGCGGGCAGTGTGTTCTCCGCGGCGAAGTGATGCGCGAACGAGAACGGCAGGCCGAGCGCACCCGCCAACTGCGCGCTGTAACCGCTCGAGCCGAGCAGCCACACCGGTGGCCGGTTGCCCTCGGCGGTCACCGCGTTGACGGCACGGGCGGGATCGGGCTCGAAGTAAGTTAGCAGCTCCCGCAGCTGCTGCGGGAAGTCCTCCACGCCCATCGAGGCGGAGCCACGCAGAGCCCGTGCCGTGCGAGGGTCGGTGCCGGGAGCCCTGCCGATGCCGAGGTCGATACGCCCGGGATGCAGTGCCTCCAGCGTGCCGAACTGCTCGGCCACCACCAGCGGCGCGTGGTTGGGCAGCATCACACCGCCCGAGCCGACCCGGATCCGGCTCGTCGCGTCGGCGACGTGCGCGATGAGCACCGCCGTCGCCGAACTGGCGATACCGGGCATGTTGTGGTGCTCGGCGAGCCAGTACCTGTGGTAGCCGAGCGCTTCGGTGTGTCTGGCCAGGTCCAGGGTGTTGCGAAGCGCCGCCGCGGCGTCGGAGCCGCTGACGACGGGGGACAGGTCGAGCACCGAGGGCCGGATGTCACGCAGCGAGGTCACATCGCGGATCAACGCGCGGCCGCGGTGTCGGCATTCCCGTCGGTCCCCTCGGTCGGCGAGGGAAGCCAATCGTCCTGCGACGACAGGATCACCAACTGCTGCGTTGCCCTGGTGAGCGCCACGTACAGCACGCGCCTGCCGGTGAGTGACTCCTCGATGAGTTCGGTCGGTTCGAGCAACACCACCGCGTCGTACTCCAGCCCCTTGGCTTCGAGGCTGCCGACCACCCGCAGCCGTTCGTCGGCCTGGGCTGCCAGCCACTGCTGGGTCTGCTCGACCCTGTCCATGGCGCAGACGACACCCACGGTGCCCTCCACCGCCTCCAGCATCTCCTTCGCCGCGGCCTGCACCGCCGTTTCCCGTGTCGCGGGCTCCACGGTGCGAAGCTGCGGCACCAGCCCGGTCTCCCGCACCGCCCTCGGCAACTCGTCGGGTTCGGCGTGACCGGCCACGACCCGCCGTGCCAGGTCGAAGATCTCCGCGGAGTTACGGTAGTTGGTGCGCAGTGTGTAGCGCCTACGCGCCGTCCGTGCGCCGAACGCCTGGTCGCGCGCCTGCTGAGCCTCCGAAGGTTGCGGCCACGAGCTCTGCACCGGATCACCCACCACGGTCCAGCTCGCGTAGCGGCCCCTCCTGCCCACCATCCGCCACTGCATCGGTGACAGGTCCTGGGCCTCGTCCACCACGATGTGGGAGTACTCGTCGTAGTGCTCGGGTCGCTGCCGGACACCAGTGGTCCTGCTGTCCCTTGCCTGCTCGGCGTCGAGTTCGAGCGTGGAGCGTCGACGCCGCTTCGGCGGCGGCCCCAGCAGCACCCGAAGCTCGTCCAGCAGCGCGATGTCGGCCACCGACCAGCCTGCGGGTGCCTGCGCGATCGAACGGGCGAGCAGAGCGATCTCCTCGGCACTCAGCACGGACCTGGCCGCGCGGGCGAGCCTGCGCTCGTCGCCGAGCCAGCGCAGCACCTGCGCCGGGTACAGCACCGGCCACCACACCACGAGGAACCGGTGGAAGTCGATCCGCTCGCCCAACTCGGTGATCAGCTCTGCCCTGTCGAGGGTTCGCCCGTCCGCGTCCGCGTACTCCTGCGCCTTGTCGGCCAGCGCCGCCAGCAGTGTCTCGGCCGCACGCACCCGCGACTTGTTGGGCGGGCCCGCCTGGCTGTGCACGCGGCGGCGCACGCGTTGCAGCTCCTTGGCGTTCAGTTTCAGTACCTCGCCGCGGTAGCTGATACGCATCTCGGTGGGCGCGTCCGGCGGGGTGTCGCGCAGTGCCTTGGCCAGCACCTTGCGCATCCGAAGCGAGCCCTTCACGGCGGCCAGCGGTGCGGGGTCGTGCCTGGTGGCCTCGATACCGTCGAGCAACTGTCCCAGCGCGCGTAGTTCCACGTTGGTCTCGCCCATCGACGGCAGCACCCGCGAGATGTAGTTGGTGAACACTCCGGACGGCCCGATCACCAGCACTCCCGCGCCGCCGAGCTGACGCCGGTAGCGGTACAGCAGGTACGCGGCTCTGTGCAGGGCGACGGCCGTCTTGCCGGTGCCCGGGCCGCCGGTGATCTCTGTCACGCCCCGCCACGGTGCGCGAATGATCTCGTCCTGCTCCTTCTGGATGGTCGCGACGATGTCGCGCATCCGATCCCCCCTGGCGCGGCCGAGCGCGGCCATCAGCGCACCCTCGCCGACGATGCGCATGTCATCGGGCACGGACTCGGGCATGAGCACGTCGTCGTCGACGTCCAGCACCGTCTGGCCGGAGCAGCGGATGACCCTGCGCCGCACGACCGTCATCGGGTCCTCGGCGGTGGCCTGGTAGAACGGCGCCGCCGCGGGCGCGCGCCAGTCGGTGACGAGGTTGTTGAACTCCGCGTCGCGGATGCCGAGCCTGCCCACGTAGACGGTCTCGTCGCCGTGGTGGTCGAGCCTGCCGAACACCAGCCCCTCGTACTCGGCGTCCAGCGTCTGCAGCGTCTGGTTGGCGTGGTGCACCATCATGTCGCGCTCGAACAGCATCGACGCCTGTTCGAACACGGCCTCGCGCTGAGCGCCGTGGCCGATCTCGTACCCCTTCGCGCGCATGGCTTCGGCCTGTTCGCGAAGTGTCGCGAGCCGGGCGTACACCCGGTCTACGTGGACTTGTTCGTTGGCGATCTCGGCCCGTCTGACCCGAGGTTCCGACACTCAGCGCTCCTCGCAGCTCAATTGCCGGGAAAGGGGAAGAACGACTCTACGCGCTTCGGGAAACGGCATCACCACGTCCCGCCGCTTCTCACGCCGCTTGCGAGGATGCCACGATGACCAGGATCGTCGCGGGCCGAGCGGGCGGGAGGGCACTGCGGGTTCCAGCACACGGCACGAGGCCGACGTCCGAGCGGGTGCGCGAGGCGCTGTTCAACGCGCTGGAGGCGGCGGGCGAACTCGATGGTGCACGGGTGCTCGACCTGTACGCGGGTTCCGGCGCGCTGGGACTGGAGGCCCTCTCGCGGGGGGCGGCGACGGCGGTGTTCGTCGAGTCCGACCGCAGGGCCACGGAGTCGTTGCGCGCCAACGTGGCCTCGCTTCGCCTCGGCGGAACCGTGCGCCACGGCCGGGTGGAATCGGTGCTGGCGCGGCACGCGGAGGAGCCGTTCGACCTTGTGCTCGCCGACCCGCCGTACGGCATGGCGGAGACCGTGCTCGCCACCGTGCTCGCCTCGCTCGTCACGGGTGGATGGCTTGCCGTCGGTGGGCTCGTGATCGTGGAGCGGGCGGTACGGGACGGTGCGCCGCCGTGGCCGAAGCGACTCCGCGAGGTGCGGTCGAAGCGCTACGGAGACACCGCGCTGTTCTTCGCCGAACACGCCCCACAGCCGTGAAAGAGCGCTGCGTCACATCTCGCGCGATACCGTGCCCCGGTTGGTAGCGTCCGCGCCATGCGGCGAGCGGTCTGTCCCGGTTCCTATGACCCAGCGACCAACGGGCACCTCGACATCATCGAGCGAGCGGCGCAGCTCTTCGACGAGGTCGTCGTAGCCGTGCTCATCAACAAGAAGAAGCAAGGCCTGTTCTCCGTCGAGGAACGGCTGGAAATGCTGCGCGAGATCACCGAGAAGCTGCCGAACGTGCGGGTGGATTCCTGGCACGGCCTGCTGGTGGACTACTGCCGCCAGCACGGCATCGTGGCGATCGCCAAAGGGCTGCGCTCGGTGAGCGACTTCGACTACGAGCTGCAGATGGCGCAGATGAACCGCGAGCTCTCCGGCGTGGAGACGCTGCTGATGTCGAACAACCCCGCCTACAGCTTCCTGTCGAGCTCGCTGGTCAAGGAGGTCGCGACCTACGGCGGGGATGTCTCGCAGATGGTGCCCGAGGTCGTGAACGAGCGGCTGGTTCAGCGGCTGACGCGTCCGGAGTAGTTCACCCCGACGCCACCCGGCGATCACGCGCGCTCGATACGGTTCGAAAATGACCAACCACTCGGCGCGAATCGTTGCGATCTTACTGGCATTCCTGGCCACGTTCGTGGCGGGCGGCGCGAACGTGGCCGCCACCGAACTCAGCCCCTCGGCCGAATGCGGCGACACCTCCTCCTTCGAGCAGGTGCCGCTGCGGGAGCTGCCGGAGCAGGCAGCCGAAACCTACGAGCTCATCGAGGCAGGCGGGCCGTTCCCGTATCCGCAGGACGGCGGCACGTTCTACAACCGCGAGGGGTTGCTGCCCGACTGCGACACCGGCTACTACCACGAGTACACGGTCGAGACACCGGGCAGCCCTGACCGCGGGGCGCGGCGCATCGTCACCGGCGACGCGGGCGAATACTTCTACACCGCCGACCACTACGCCAGCTTCGTGCTCATCGACGTCTCCTGACACGCCCGCACGGCACTCCTTCGCGGCAAATCCGCCCTGACCGGGCAGACTTGGGGCTGTACGTGGGGATACAGCCGTGGCCGCGAGGGAGTTGCCGTGTACCGGGTGTTCGAGGCGCTCGACGAACTCGTCACGATCGTCGAGGAGGCGCGCGGGGTTCCGATGACCTCCAGTTGCGTCGTGCCGCGCGGTGATGTGCTGGAGTTGCTCGACGATGTGCGCGACGCCCTGCCGGGCGAGGTCGACGACGCCCAGGACGTGCTGGACAAGCGCGACGAGATCGTGTCGAAGGCCCGCGAGGAGGCGGAGCAGACGCTGGCTTCGGCCAACGCCGAGGCCGAACGGCTGGTCGCCGATGCCCGCGCGGAGGCTGAGGAGATCCTCGCCCAGGCAAGGGACGATGCCGACCGCACGATCGCGGAGGGCGAGGTCGAGTACCGCAACCTGACCGAGCGCGCCCGCGCGGAGTCGGACCGGATGGTGCAGGCCGGCCGCGACGCCTACGACCGCGCCGTGGAGGAGGGCAGGCACGAGCAGGCCCGGCTGGTCGCGCAGACCGAGGTGGTGCAGGCCGCGCACGGTGAGGCGGCGCGCATCGTCGACGAGGCCCACGCCGAGGCCGACCGGCAGCGAGTCGAGTGCGACGCCTACGTCGACGGCAAGCTCGCGGAGTTCTCCGAACTGCTCGCGGCCACGCTGCGCACGGTCGACTCGGGACGCAACCAGCTCCGGGGCGTGCCCTACCCGAACGCTCGCTCAGCCGGATACGACTATCAGGTCCACTGATCGGCGCGACTCACGTACCCTGGAGGCGAGCAAGGCCGGGCACGTGACCGCCCTGCCGTCCTGACACATCGATCTGTGCGGAAATCCGATGCCTGAGAAGAGTGCCGCCCAGGGGCGCGCCGATGCGCGTAACCCCTGGCTGATCGATACCCACGAGTTGAGCCGGCGTCCTGGCTCCAGCCGTTCGCTGCGGCGTGAGCTGCCGGTCGACACTCCGATGGGCATCCCCGACGTGATCACGGTGCCGAAGGGCTCCACGATCGCGGTGGACCTGCTGCTGGAGTCGGTCGTCGAAGGTGTGCTCGTCACGGGCACGGCCACGGCGCACACCTCAGGTGAATGCGCCCGCTGCCTCGACCCCATCGCCGACGAGGTCGAGGTGGCGCTGACGGAGTTGTTCGCCTACCCCGACTCCACCACCGAGGCCACCACGGACGCCGACGAGGTCAGCAGGATCGTGGACGACAGGATCGACCTCGAACCGCTTGTCAGGGACACGATCGTGCTTGCCCTGCCGCTGGTGCCGCTTTGCGGTGAGGACTGCGAGGGACTGTGCACCGAGTGCGGCGTGAAGTGGGCCGATCTCGAGCCCGGACACGGGCATGAGACCATAGATCCTCGGTGGGCCGCGCTTGTCGAGCGCCTGGAGAGCACTCCCGGCGACAACACGGCGAACGGCTCCGACCAGCAAAGCTGAGGAGCAGCTGCTCGACTCAGATCGCAAGCACGCTCGCGCCGCGAGCAGAGCCTGATGAGGAGACCCAGTCGTGGCCGTCCCCAAGCGGAAGATGTCGCGTTCCAACACCCGCTCGCGCCGGTCCCAGTGGAAGGCGCGCCCGGTGCAGTTGGTGGCTTGCCCCAACCGCGCGTGCAAGCAGCCCAAGCCGCAGCACGTCGCCTGCCCGTCCTGTGGCCAGTACGGCGGTCGCCAGGTTGTCGAGCCAGCTTAAGGGCGCACGCTATGGGGGGTAAGTCGCCGACGGGCCCGGCCGAGAATCCCGCACCGCTGCTCGAAGCGCTCGGCGTCGAACTCGACGACGAGCTGCTCACGCTCGCGCTCACCCACCGCTCGTACGCCTACGAGAACGGTGGGCTGCCACCGAACGAACGGCTGGAGTTCCTCGGCGACGCGGTGCTCGGCCTTGTGGTGACCGACTACCTCTACCGCAAGCACCCCGAGTTGCCGGAGGGGCAACTGGCGAAGCTGCGGGCGAG